>CABQMF010000013.1 GCA_902465265.1 uncultured Collinsella sp.
TGAGAAAACGGACAGGCGTTCATATGCCGGTGTATCCGGAGAAATGCCCTGTTTGTGGCCTCGATATCGTGTACGACGCCGGCGACGAGGGATAGGTGATGCGGAGGAGCTGACTGTGAAGGCCTCTCCGTCCCTACAAATAAATCCCCTCACCGAGCTGCTTATGGAACTCGGCGTGATGGTCGCGTGCCCAGGTAAAGAGTGCCTGGTCAAAATTGGTGCGCGCGGCTGGGATGCCAAAGACGCCGGCAACTTCGACGCGCACAAACTCCAGTGCCGGCAGCTTGTTGATGGCAGTGAGGGCAAACGGGGACGAGGGCTCCTCGAACAGATAGCGGCTGCCTTGCAGCGCGTCGCAACTGGTGCACGTGTTGCCGAGCGACGGGGCTTTGGAGGCTCGCGCGCCTACGGGCTTGTAGCCGCAGCGCTTATGAAGGTAGTCGCGGATCTCGCCCGGCACGCAGCCAAGAGCGGGCACGATGGCGAGTGCGTTAGCGTTGGCCGTGTTGATGGCAATGTGCCCGGCTTCGTTGGACGCGTGCGCGATGGCGATGCTCTCGTCGTTGTCGGCTCGATAGGGAATGCCGAAGGCCGCGACCGAGGTCTCTTTGTGACACTTCCAGCACTCGCGCTTGCCCAGTACTAGATATATATACGGCGCTGAGGGGTCGGATCGGCCAACACCGGGCAGCCACTCGGCAAAGGGCTCGGGGTTAACGCCGCTGGGTACATACCAGATCTTCTTGGTCCGGTCCCATTTGGCGCCCAGCGCCTTGGCTTCTTCTTTGTGCGAAAAGGGGACATCGAGCTCGGTGCGCATGGCGGCTCCTTGGTACTGCAGGTGCAAGTGGCTAAAGAATACCGCAGGGCGCAGACATCGCGGCGTTTTGCCGAGAAGTTGCGGTGCGGATGGGTTCGAGACGTGTTGGTCTCGGCCTCGGTGGCTATTGGGGCGGTTTTGATTGACTACGGAGTCAGCCGGGATAGGCACTTGGGTCGCTGACGCGGTTTTGTACATGGGCAGGGTGGTTGGAGCAGTTTGCGGCGCAGTTTTGTGCCCGGCTGTTGTTGATGTTGGGGTATTGAATTTGTTTGGCAGCCATTCGTCAGGTGAATTGATGTTACGTTGCGATGACGGTTGGAGTTGCCAGCGGATTTGGCGACATAAAACAAAACAGCTCAGAGACATAGCCTCTGAGCTGTGAACATTTGGTGGGCGTTAGAAGATTTGAACTTCTGACCTCTTCCGTGTCAGGGAAGCGCTCTCCCCCTGAGCTAAACGCCCGATCAAGGGTGCGCAAGCGCGCAAGGGATAATATAACGGAGCCTGAACTCGGTGGCAAGAACATTTTTAAAAATCGCTTACATTGTGGAATTCGGGGGCTTTGTCATATCCATTTCAAAAGAGCCTGCTGCCGCGATTTGGCTGTTGCATAATGCAAGCCCATTGTGGTATCGAGCTATGGAAAGACGTCTGCGGAATTGTCCTACCGATAAACGGACAAGCCTCCAGCTGGTGCCTTTGTCGTGGTAAGGTAAGCCGAATTGCTTCCAGACTGTTTCGGGGGAGTGGAATGAGCAAAGAGTGTGTCGAGCAGGTCGAAGGCGCAGGGGCTTCGGTGCCGATGACCGATATATCGAACATTGATGTGCCCGAGGGCACTGACGAGCTCAGCCGCAGTACCCGCCGTGCATGGCGCGACCGCCTGAACAGTGCGTCGACGCGCAAGATGATTACGGGCGTTCTGGCCACGCTGGTGGGTGGTTCGTTTTGGGGTTTTTCGGGTACCAGCGCGAGCTTCCTGTTCGATACCTATCACGTTGATACCCTGTGGCTTATGAGTGTGCGCCAGATTCTCGCCGGTCTGCTCTTTATGGCCGTGGTGGTCACGCGCGATCGCGAGCGTCTGGTTAAACTCTGGACCACGCCCGCCGACCGCAGACAACTGCTGCTTTTTACCGCTTTTGGCCTGCTGTTCAACCAGTTCTGCTATCTTTCGGCCGTGCGCCTGACCAACGCCGGAACCGCGACGGTGCTTCAGTGCCTGCAGCTGGTCATCATTATGGGATACACCTGCGTTATCGACCGCCGCAGGCCGCGCACGCGCGAGGTTATCGGCATTGGCTTGGCTCTGGGCGGTACGTTTTTGATCGCCACCGGCGGTGACCCCACCAGCCTGAGCATCTCGCCGCTCGGCCTGGTCGCGGGCCTTATGTGTGCGGTCAGCGCCACCTGCATGGCGGTGATCCCCGCCAAGATCCTGCCCGAATATGGCAGCCCCATCGTCACGGGTTCGGCTATGCTCACGGCGGGCATCGTTTCGTGTGCTTTCGTTCGCCCTTGGGCGCATATGCCGGCGCTCGATGTTGCCGGTATCGAGGCGCTCGCGGTGTTCGTGGTCATCGGTTCGTTTTTTGCCTACATGCTCTATATGCAGGGCGTTAAGGACATTGGCTCGGTCCGCGCAAGCCTCATCGGAACCGTGGAGCCGGTCTCGGCGACCATCACGAGTGCCGTTATGCTGGGCACGGTGTTTTTGCCGACCGACCTTATCGGCTTTGCCATGATCATCGTGATGATGTTCCTCACGGTGTAGCCCCTGCGGTTGCTTTAAAGGATAATAGGCTGGCGGCGCGTTGCTTTGGCGGCGCGCCTTTGTCTATAGAGAGGATCTCTTATGAAGTACTTTGGCACCGACGGCTTTCGCGGCGAGGCCAACGTTGGGCTGACGGTAGAGCACGCTTATAAGATCGGCCGCTTTGTGGGCTGGTATTACGGCGCCAACCGCGGGGCCAAGGCGCGCGTGATCGTGGGCAAGGACACGCGTCGCTCGAGCTACATGTTCGAGGCGGCGCTGGTGAGTGGCCTGGTCGCGAGCGGTGCGGACGCATATATGCTGCACGTGATCCCCACGCCGGGCGTGGCGCATCAGACCGTGGAGGGCTGCTTCGATTGCGGCATCATGATTAGTGCGAGCCACAACCCGTTTTGCGATAACGGCATTAAGCTCGTCAACAGCGACGGCTTTAAGATGGACGAGGACGTGCTGGAGCTCATCGAGGACTATATCGATGGCAAGAGCGAGGTGCCGCTGGCAACGGGCAACCATATCGGCGCCACGGTGGACTACATGCAGGGTCGCAACCGCTATATTGCCTCGCTCATCGCAAGTGCGAACTTTTCGCTGCAGGGCGTTAAGATCGGCATCGACTGCGCCAACGGCTCGGCGTCCTCGGTGGCCAAGCCGGTGTTCGACGCGCTGGGCGCCGACGTGCGCGTGATCAACGCCGCGCCCGACGGATTTAACATCAACGTGGACTGCGGCTCCACGCATATGGAGCGCCTGCAGCGCCACGTGGTGGAGCAGGGCCTGGACGTGGGCTTTGCCTACGACGGCGATGCCGACCGCTGCCTGGCCGTGGATGAGCGCGGCCGTGTGGTCGACGGCGACCAGATCCTGTACGTGTGCGGCGTGTACCTGAACAAGCACGGGCGCCTTTCGGGCGGTACCGTGGTTCCGACGATTGCCAGCAACTTTGGCCTGGTCAAGTCGCTGGAGCTTGCCGGTCTAAGCGCCGTGACCAGCGGCGTGGGCGACCGTCACGTGTATGCCAAGATGCGCGAGGGCGGCTTCAGCCTGGGCGGCGAGCAGACGGGCCATACGATCTTTGGCGATATCGAGCGCACGGGCGACGGCATTATGACCTCGCTGCGCGTGATGGAAGTGATTCGCGCCGAGCGCGAGACGCTCTCGCAGCTCACGGCTCCGTGCAAGCTGCTGCCGCAAGCGCAGGTTGCCGTGCGCGTGGCCGACAAGGACGCCGCACTCGAGAACATGGGCGTGCAGAATGCGATCGCCGAGGCCGAGGCCGCGCTGGCGGGCGAGGGCCGCGTGCTCGTGCGCAAGAGCGGAACCGAGTCGGTGATTCGCGTGCTGGCTGAGGCTCCGGACCAATCGGCCGCCGACGCCGCCATGAAGCGCATCGCCGCTGCACTCGAGGCTCTGTAGTTACGCGGTTTCCCAAACCGCGTAACTGCTCGACGCTGCAAACGGCCCCAAGCGGCAATCTGACGTTCAATTTCAAGGGCGCGATCAGAAGGTCAGCGCCCTTTCATTTCACGTCACCTTGCTCGCTTGGGGTCGTTTTCGCTGACACTGCCAAGGCATCGGCGTCAACATGGTTGGCGTTGGCGATGGCGTGCTGGTCAATCCTTACAGCTCGTACAGTGTGGTGAACTTGTCCTGCAGGTAGCTGCAGTAGTAGCGGGCGTCAAAGTCCATGTCGCAGGCGCCCTTGATGAGCTCCGGCGCGTCTTTGGCGCGGCCCCACTGCCAAATGTGCTCGCCCAGCCAGGCGCGGACGGGCGCCAGATCACCGCTCGCGCAGGCATCGGTAAGGTCGACGCCGTCGCGGCACATGGCCGGCACAAACATGGCGTCGTAGGCGCTGCCCAGCGCATAGGTGGGGAAATAGCCAAACGAGCCACCGCTCCAGTGCGTATCCTGCAGGCAGCCGTGCGTGTCGTCGGGAACGGGAATGCCCAGGTACTCGTCCATAAAGCGATTCCAAAGCGCGGGGATGTCCTTGGCCGTGGCCTCGCCGGCAAACAGCATGCGCTCAATCTCGTAGCGCACCATAACGTGCAGCGGATAGGTGAGCTCGTCCGCCTCGGTGCGGATCAGCGACGGCTGTGCGATATTCACGGCGTGGTAGAGCGTATCCTCGTCCACGCTGCCATAGACCTCGGGCGCGTGGCGGCGCAGTACCTCGAGCAGCGGGCCCATAAAGGCGCGGCTGCGACCCACGGTGTTTTCGAAAAAGCGGCTCTGGCTCTCGTGGATGCCCATGGAGGTGCCGCCCTCCAGACAGGTGCGCGCATAGGCGGGATTGACGCCCAGCTCGTACATGGTGTGACCGGCCTCGTGGATGATGCTGTAGACGTTGGAGATGCAGTCGTCCTCGTAGATGTGCGTGGCAATGCGCGCGTCGCCCACCGAGAAGCCCTCGCTAAACGGATGCTCGGTAAAGGCAAGCGTGGTGTCGTCCAGGTTAAGGCCGACGAGCTTCATCAGGTCAAAGCTCATGGCGCGCTGGGCGGCCTCGGGCACATGCGCGTGCAAAAAGTCGGCAGTGGGCTGCTGTCCGCGCTCGCCGATGGCGTGCACGAGCGGCACGACCGTCGCCTTGACCTCATCGCAAAACGCATCGAAGCTCTTGGCGGAAAGGCCGCGTTCGTACTGGTCGAGCCAAACATCGTACGGGTCGCGCTTTGGGTCCATGAGCTCGGCCTGATGCTTAAGCTGGCCGACGATTCTATCCACATAGGGCTCAAAGCTCGCCCAGTCATTGGCCGTCTTGGCCTTGTGCCACACAGCGTCGGCCTCGCAGGTGAGCCTGGTCCAGGCCTCGGCCTCCTCGGTGGGAATGACGCTCGCTTCACGCTGGTCGCGGCCGAGCACGCGGATCTCGTCGAGCAGCTGCGGGTCGTCGATCTTGCCGCCGGCGACGGTCTCGCGTGCCAGCGAGCGCACAAGTTCGACAGACTTTTCGCTGGTCAGGAGCTTATGATGCTCGCCGGCAAGGGTGCCCATGGCGTCGGCGCGCGCTGCGGCGCCGTTGGCGGGGGCAATGGTCGCGCCGTCAAACTC
Organism: uncultured Collinsella sp.; assembly: GCA_902465265.1. Taxonomy (GTDB): domain Bacteria; phylum Actinomycetota; class Coriobacteriia; order Coriobacteriales; family Coriobacteriaceae; genus Collinsella. The sequence continues at coordinate 5,652 of CABQMF010000013.1, forward strand.
GGCAATCTTGAGCAGGTACTCGCGGGTCCACAGCTTGCCCTCGAGCTTGCGGAATTTTTTGACGGCCTTATCGACTTTCATGCCTTTGGGCGTCTTGCCCGCTGCGGGCTTGGCCTTCTTATCGTGCTTCTTTCCCATACCATATCCTTAATCTCGCGAGCCGAGCGCCACGGATGGGCGCACGGCCAGTTTGCACAGCTACTTGCCTTGTACCCAGCACGAACAAAACGGAACGCGGCGATACGCCCACACAATGTGCTATCCTATAGCCCAATGCGTTGACGGAGAGGGTTTTGCCCGCCGCGTCGCCGGCAAGAGAGGGAAGGTCATGGGCTGTAAGCCTTCCTGCGGTGACAAGGGCCAAGCGTTCACTCCCGAGCAGCAACCTCAACGGGCGCGCGGCCAGTGGCGGCGATGTCCCCAGTAGGGAAGCCGTGAGCCTCGCGACAAGGGGCAAAGAGTGGGCGCGACGGGCCAGACATCCGTCGGGTCAAACAAGGTGGTACCGCGGAATTCAACCGTCCTTGGGCAATGCACATGCCCGAGGGCGGTTTTTTGTTACCGAACCGGGCCGCGTTTTCGCAACGTCAGACGGCGGCAGCCGCCTCGGCAAGCGAGGAGCGCGAGAGACGAAAGGGAAGACATGAGTCTGATTGATGATCTGGTCAAACTCGAGGAAGAGGCCAAGGAGCTCGTCGCAGGCGCCGACGACGCCGCCAAGCTCGAGGCTGCGCGCGTTGAGCTGCTCGGCCGCAAGGGCCGCATCACCGGCCTGATGCGCATGATGGGCAAGCTCGCCCCCGAGGATCGTCCCATGATGGGCAAGCGCGCCAACGAGATGCGCCAGCTGATCGAGGGCATGCTTGACGAGCGCACCACCGAGATGAAGGCCGCCGCCCTCAAGCACGCACTCGAGCACGAGGCCGTCGACATCACGCTGCCGGGCATCCGTCCGCAGATCGGTCACCAGCACCTGATCAAGCAGATCATCGAGGAGGCCGAGGACATCTTCTGTGGCATCGGTTACACCGTCGAGTCCGGCCCCATGGTCGACACCTCCTACTACAACTTTACCGCGCTCAACGCCCCCATGGATCACCCAAGCCGCTCGGCCCGCGATACCTTCTACGTGGTCGACAACAACCCCGGCAGCGTCGCGCACCCCGAGGCGCATGCCCATGGCGAGTCCGACGTACTGCTGCGCACCCAAACCTCGGGCGTGCAGATCCACACCATGGAGTCGCAAAAGCCGCCCATCTACATGATCTGCCCGGGCACCGTCTATCGTCCCGACACGGCCGATGCCTGCCACCTGCCGCAGTTCAACCAGATCGAGGGCCTGGTCGTCGACGAGGGCATCACCTTTGGCGATCTTAAGGGCACGCTCGACTACTTTGTTAAGTGCATGTTTGGCGAGGATCGCAAGACGCGTTACCGCCCGCACTTCTTCCCCTTCACCGAGCCTTCCTGCGAGGTGGACGTGAGCTGTCACGTGTGCGGCGGCAAGGGCTGCAACTTCTGCAAGCACAGCGGATGGATCGAGATCCTGGGCTGCGGCATGGTCGACCCCAACGTCCTGATCAACTGCGGCATCGACCCCGAGAAGTACACCGGCTTCGCCTTTGGCATTGGCGCCGAGCGCGTCGCGGCCCTGCGCTACGACCTGCCTGACCTGCGTACGTTGATGACAGGCGATATGCGCTTCTTGAACCAGTTCTAGAACGCTTTCTTCTTAGTTGCAGTTTCCGGCTCAAAGCCGCATTTATGAAAGGAGACCAGTTATATGCGCGTTTCTTACGACTGGCTCAAGACCATGATCGATATTCCGGAGGATCCCAAGACCCTTTCGGACGAATATATCCGTACCGGCACCGAGGTCGAGGCAATCGACACCGTGGGCGAGTCCTTCGACCACGTGGTGACCGCCAAGGTGCTCACCAAGACCCCGCACCCCGATAGCGACCACATGTATGTGTGCTCGGTCGATGTGGGCGACAAGAATCTCGACGCCGACGGCAACCCCGCTCCGCTGCAGATCGTCTGCGGCGCGCAGAACTTTGAGGCCGGCGACCACATCGTCACGGCTATGATTGGCGCTGTCCTGCCCGGCGACGTCAAGATCAAGAAGAGCAAGCTTCGCGGCGTCGTGTCCATGGGCATGAACTGCTCCGCGCGCGAGCTCGGCCTGGGCGGCGACCACTCTGGCATCATGATCCTGCCCGAGGATACGCCCTGCGGCATGCCGTTTGCCGAGTATGTGGGCTCGAGCGACACCGTGCTCGACTGCGAGATCACGCCCAACCGTCCCGACTGCCTGTCCATGATCGGCATGGCCCGCGAGACCGGCGCCATCTTCGACCGCGATTTCCACGTTGAGCTGCCCGCCATCAAGGCCGAGACCGGCCGCGCGACCGACGACGAGCTTTCGGTCGAGATCGCCGACGAGGGCCTGTGCGACCGCTATGTCGCCCGCATCGTGCGCAACGTGAAGGTCGGCCCCTCGCCCGACTGGATGGTCAAGCGTCTCAACGCCCTGGGCGTGCGTCCGCACAACAACATCGTCGACATCACCAACTACGTGATGATGCTCACCGGTCAGCCGCTGCACGCCTTTGACCTGGACACCTTTGCCGAGCGCGATGGCCATCGTCGCGTGGTGGTTCGCGCCGCCCAACAGGACGAGAAGTTTACGACCCTCGACGGCGAGGAGCGCGTGCTCGACGCCGGCATGGGCCTCATCACCGACGGCGAGCGCCCCGTGGCGCTGGCCGGCGTTATGGGCGGCATGGATTCCGAGATCGAGGACGACACCGTCGACGTGATGGTCGAGAGCGCCTGCTTCAACGCCGGTCGCACTTCGCACACCAGCCGCGACCTGTCGCTGATCTCCGATGCCTCCATTCGCTTTGAACGCCAGGTCGATGAGACCGGTTGCGTGGATGTCGCCAACGTTACCTGCGCGCTCATCGAGGAGATCGCCGGCGGCGAGGTCGCTCCCGGCTACGTCGACGTTTTCCCCGCGCCCAAAACCATCGACAGCATTAAGCTGCGTCTGGCCCGCGTGCATGCCATCTGCGGCGCCGACATCGAGCCCGATTTTATCGAGCGTTCGCTCACTCGCCTGGGCTGCACCGTCGAGCGCGACGGCGAGGACTTCATGGTCACTCCGCCGAGCTTCCGCCCCGACCTGCCGCGCGAGATCGATCTGATCGAGGAGGTCCTGCGCCTATGGGGCATGGGCCGCGTGACGGCGACCATCCCGGCTGCCAAGAACCACATCGGCGGCCTGACCCGCGAGCAGAAGCTCACCCGCAAGGTCGGCGAGATTCTGCGCGCCTGCGGCCTCAACGAGACCACGACCTTTGGCTTTGCCGCTCCGGGCGACCTGGAGAAGATCGGTATGTCCACCGAGGGCCGCGGTTGCCCCGTGGTGCTCATGAACCCGCTGGTGGCCGAGCAGACCGAGATGCGCCGCTCGCTGCTGCCGGGCCTGCTGCAATCCGTGGCCTATAACGAGGCCCACGGCACGCCCAACGTGCATCTGTACGAGGTCGGCAGCCTGTTCCACGGTCGCGAGAACGCCAGCCTGCCCAAGGAGACCAAGTCCGTGGCGGGTGTGCTCTCGGGCCAGTGGAGCGAGCAGTCTTGGAGCATGAAGTACCGCAAGCTGCGCTTCTTCTTTGGTAAGGGCATTGTCGAGGAACTGCTCGCCCAGCTGCGCATCGAGAAGGTTCGCTTCCGTCCCGTCGAGGGCGAGGGCTACGCTTTCTTGCAGCCGGGTCGTGCGGCCGAGGTTCTGTCCGGCGGCACCGTGCTGGGCTGGGTCGGCGAGATTCACCCCAAGGCGCGCGAGGCGATGGGCATCGATGAGGTCGTCGTTGCCTTTGAGCTCGATCTGGACAAGCTGATCAAGGGTGCCCGCAACCAGGAGAACTACCGCGAGTTCTCGCAGTACCCGGCTGTTGAACACGACCTTGCCATTGTGGTCGACAACGCTGTGACCTGCGAGGATCTTGAGCGCCGTATTACCAGCGCCGGCGGCAAGCTGCTCGAGGGCGTGCGCCTGTTCGACGTCTACCGCGATCCCATCCGCATCGGAGCGGGCAAGAAGTCCATGGCCTTTGCACTTACGTATCGCTCCGACGACCACACGCTCACCAGCGAAGAGGTCGAGAAGGCACACCAGAAGATCGTCACCAAGGTGTGCAAGGGCGTAAACGGCGAGGTCCGCGGATAGGGCTTGCGACGGGAGCGTAGGGGCTGATGGCGGTTGCTGTGGCCTTTGCGTGACCGCGGTGTTCGGAATAAGGCACCGTTGAGCCTGCATATATGACACGCGCATTACATAACGGCGTGCTGCTTTGTCGGCAGTGCGCCGTTTTGCTATGATAGCCCGCGGCGTGTTACGAATCTGACAATGCGTAACACTGACAAGGTGATTTAAGCGGCGTTGCAATTCTGTGCGCCGATAACCGGGAGGCGTGCATGCACATTCCAGATAATTATCTGTCCCCGCAGACGGATGCCGTCATGGCGGTGGCAATGGTGCCCGTTTGGGTCCATTGCATCAAGAAGGTGCGCGCCACGCTCGATCGCGAGCACATGGCCTTTCTGGGCATTTGCGCTGCGTTCTCCTTTTTGCTCATGATGTTCAACGTGCCGCTGCCCGGCGGCACCACGGGTCACGCCGTCGGCGGCGCGCTCATCGCGCTGCTGCTGGGTCCGGAGGCCGCGGCCATTGCTGTCTCGGTCGCGCTGGCGCTACAGGCACTGCTGTTTGGCGACGGCGGCATCCTGTCCTTTGGCGCCAACTGCTTTAACATGGCCTTCGTGCTGCCGTTTGCCGCTGCTATCGTGTTCCGTGCGCTCAACAGCCGCTTGCACGACAAGAGCTGGGGCACCGCGGTTTCGGCCATCGTAAGCGGCTGGGTCGGCCTGTGCCTGGCGGCCCTGTGCGCGGCAATCGAGTTTGGTATTCAGCCGATGCTCTTCACGAATGCTTCGGGCGCGCCGCTGTACTGCCCCTTCCCGTTGTCTATTGCTATCCCTGCCATGTTGATCCCGCATATGCTGGTTGCCGGCGTGATCGAGGGCGTGGCGACGGCCGCCATCTACGGTTTCATTAAGAAGACGGCGCCGAGCATTATCGTCGGACCCGAGGCCGTCGATGGCCAGCTTGCTGCCGAGGGCGCTGCTGCCAAGAAGACCTCGCTGGTCCCCACGCTCATCCTGGTTGCCGTGCTTGTCGTGGCCACGCCGCTGGGCCTGCTGGCCACGGGTGACGCCTGGGGTGAGTGGGACGCCGAGGGCGCCGCGACCGCCGTTCAGGAGGCTGGTGACGACAGCCTGCAGACCTCGGTCGGACTCGATACCCCGACCTTTGCCGATGCCCTGCCCACGGGCGATTATCTGCAGGCCTATTCCGAGGAGCAGGGCCTTGGCTTTGCCGGCCAGGCCGCGATGTATATTCTTTCGGGCGTGATTGGCGTGGCGGTGCTCACCATCGCATTCCGCCTGGTCTCGCTGACGGTCAAGGAAAGCGGTGCTCATGGCAAGAGCCGAGCTGCCTAGCTGGCTTGCGGTCGAGCAGCGTTACGAGCCCGCGGGGGCTCGGCATCGTGTGATGCAAAAGAATGTCCTGCACCTGGCGAGCCTGCTTGAGCGGGTTCGCCTGGGTGGAGGTGCGCACGAGGGCGGGTCGATGGTCGACCGCGCCCTTTCTTGCGTTTCGGCTCCGGTGCGCCTGGTGGGGATGTTCGTTTGCGTCCTGTGCGTGTGTCTGACGCAAAGCCCGCTGTACCTCATGTTGATGGCGGCTATCGCACTGGTGCTCGTTGCCGTGCGCCCCGTACGCGGGCTGCGGGCAACCTTTGTGCCGGCGCTTGGCGCTGCGGGGCTCGCGGTGGTTCTGGCGCTGCCCGCCTTGCTGCTGGGCGCGTCTGCCATGGGCGCCATGCTCAAGATTGCGCTCAAGACCTTCATTAATGTGTCGCTGGTGCTGGGCGTTTCATGGACGCTTACCTGGAGCCGCATGTCGGCGGCGCTCAAAATGCTGCACCTGCCCGACGAGGTCATCTTTACTTTCGATATGGCGCTCAAGCATATCGAGGTGCTGGGACGCACGGCGCACGATCTGTGCGAATCGGTCATGCTGCGCAGCGTGGGTCGTGCGCTTGCGGGTTTTTCGCGCACCGACTCGCTGGCGGGTATCATGGGCATGACGTTTATCAAGGCGATGGAATGCAGCCGCGCGATGGACGAGGCTATGCTTTGCCGCGGCTTTGCCGGTGCGTATCCGGCGCCCGCGCGGAGCGGCTTTGGCTGGCGCGATGCCGTTTACGCGGCCGTTGTGGTGCTGCTCGCCATGTTGTGCGCGGTGCTGTAGCGCGGGCGGCCGAGCCGTCGATGTGAGTAGGGAAGGGCGACGTTTTGGCAAACGATACGAATGACGCGATGGGCGCGAGCGGTGCTGCTGGCGCCGAGACAACGCCGCTCATCGAGCTGCGCGACGTGGTGTTTTCCTATGCGGGCCATACGGTTGTCGATGGTGTGTCGCTGCAGGTCGATCGTGGTGAACTCGTTGCCCTGCTCGGTCCCAACGGCTGCGGCAAGACAACGATTATGCGCCTTATTAACGGCCTTGAACTCGCGGACGCAGGGGCATACCTGTTTGACGGGCACGTGATCGATGCGGCGTTTCTAAAGGATTCCGCGGCTGCTCAGCGTTTTCATCAGCGCGTGGGCTTTGTGTTCCAGAATGCCGATGCCCAGCTCTTTTGCGCTACGGTGGGCGAGGAAGTTGCTTTTGGTCCCGCGCAGATGGGGCTGCCGGCAGACGAGCTCGAGCGCCGCGTGCGCGATGCCATGGGGCTGTTCCAGGTTGCCGACCTTGCCGATGCCTCTCCCTATCAGCTCTCGGGCGGGCAAAAGAAGCGCGTTGCGCTGGCTGCGGTGGTGTCGATGAACCCCGATATCCTGGTTCTCGACGAGCCTACCAATGGGCTCGACGAGGATTCATGCGACATCGTGGTCAACTTCTTGCTGGCCTACGTCGCGGCGGGTAAGACGGTCTTGATGAGCACACATCACCAGGATTTGGTACGACGCCTGGGTGCCCGTGCAATTTATATCGATCGATATCACCATGTGGTCGAGGCGCCTTCGCCGTCGTATGGAACCGAAAGCGGTGCTACGGACTAGTTGCTGCGTAGAGCGTGCGTAGCCGCCCGCGCGGCTTTGCCGTGATGGTATAGTTATCCAGGTTTTTATGGGGGTGGCTATGCCAAGCTGGAACATTCATATCGCTCAGACGGAGCGTTTGCTGGAGCGCACCGGTGCGCTTGCCAATAGCGTGCGCGACCGCAATGCCTTTTTGTTTGGCTGCGTGGTTCCGGATATCTTCGTGGGCTATATGGTCCCTGGCATCGCCGATCCCATCCCGTACCGCATTACGCACTTTGCCAAGCCTGAGCCCATCCCTAAGCCTCGTGAGCATGAGTTCTGGGATACCTATGTGGCACCGTTGCTTAATAGTTCGCCCACCGGTGCGCCGGCCGCAGCGACCTCGATTATCGAGGAACGCGAGCGACTGAACCGCGTGCACTATCCCCAGCGTTACAAGGATGCCGAGCCGGTTGCCGGTCCCGGCACCTGTGAGTTCTCGCTTGCGTCCGAAGATGTGGCGCAGTCGCTGCTCGATTTAACGCTGGGCGTCTGGTCGCATCTGGTGGCCGATACCGTATGGAATACGCGCGTGAATCAGTACCTGGAGGCGCACGGCGGCAAGCCATGTGAGGAGTTCCGTATTAAAAAGCAAGGCGACTTTGACTGGTTTGGCAAGACGCTCGGCATTGTTTCCATCCCGCGTGCGACCGATCGCCTGTATACCGCTGCGACGCGTTTTGGGCAGTATCCCATCCATAAAGAATATGTGCTCAAGACCATCGGCGTCATGCACGAGATCGTGCGCGAAAACCCCGGCGAGCCCGATCATCCGCCGTATCGCCTGCTAACTGAGGAGTTCTTCGACTCAACGTTTACCGAGGTCATCGAGCTGACCGAGGCAGGCTTTGCGGCTCGCGTTGCTGCTTCTGACGTTCCCACAGTCCCCCTGATCGCTAGCTGCTAGCTGGCCGGCTTGACGGCGAACAGCTCATTCCAATCGACCAATAGCTCCCGTCGAAGGTTTTCTGCGGCGGTGCGTTCCTGATCGGTCTTTGGGATGTAGGGAAGCCCCGCCTTTTTATGGATGAGCTCGGCGATGTTGTTAAAGCTCTTCGTGTCCTTGATTTGCTCATAGGTTATCTGGATAACGTCATAGCCCATGCTTGTGAGGGCGGTGGTGCGCTCGGCATCGGAGAGACTTGCGGCTTCGCCATCGTGGGCGGAGCGGCCTTGGCATTCCAAAATGACGCCCATGCTGTCGGTGTTGCTCTCGATGAGGATATCGGCGTAGCAGCAGGTTTTGTCATACAGCGAGCGCGCGGCGTCGCTGAGTGGGATGCGCACGTTGTTGGTGATGCCGATACCCAGGCCGCCCTCGTCACGGGGGAGTGAGACGAGTATGGATGTTTGGACTTCGAAAGGCGAGGCGGTCTGCCCCGTCATGTGCTCGGCCGCCCAGCGGAGCTGCTTAACGCCGCGCAGGCCTGCGGCCTGCTTAGCGAACGCGGCGATATCCGCCGCGCTGAGGAGCGGTGGGCGCTTCCACAAATTGGTGCCATTGCCCTTGGTGTCGACAACGCGTTTCCAACCACAGTCGGGCGGAATGAGCATAAGCGAATTAGCTTCATCGAGTTGTTGTTGCGTTCGCTCGCAGGGTTTAAACACTGCAAAGGAGCCGCACATCTCGTAGCAAGCCATGAGTAACTGGTTGCGTGAGACCTGCGTGGCAAGGCTGAGCAGCGTAAACTCGGGCGACGTGACATCAAATCCATGCTCAGTTTGCCTAAACGAACCAGGAGGCGGCTCTTGGGTTAGGAGGTGCGATTTAAACAGGCTTCGCGACCCGGATTGCGCCCGAGTGAATACAAGCCTGTGAAGCGGTGCGTGAAGCAGGTCTTTTACAACTGCATGACTTCCAAGGCCGCAACATCTGCGATCCATATTGCAAAGGCTAATGGCGGGGTAAAGGCCTAATACCTGCGGCGGGATACGGTGATAGTAAAAAGCGGATTGACCGCATAACGTCAGGTCCATAATGCCCTCCTGGCCGAAATCATCTCTTTGAAGCGAGTGATGCCAGCGTCAATCCGGAAGTATGCGGCAAAATCTGAACCCTATGAGCAGACCTGGCTTTTAAGGCTAGTTTACCAGGCATTTTGTTGCGAAAAAACAGGGTGTGCTCGGAGGTTCCAGAATTTGCCGCATACTTCCGAAAACCAGGTCGATTTGGTTCTTGCTAAAACGATTTATCAGCCCTGCGTGAGGTGTGGTCTTGCCACCGGGTGAACACTTTTAGCGCCTGGGACTTTATTCTTTGGGCCTCGAAGGATGGATTTCGCGCTTTTGGTAAAGAAATGAGTGCGTGTTTTGCCGTGCGCCGGCATTGACGCAAAGAAAAGGGCCCGGAAGGCGAAGCCTTCCGGGCCCTTTGCAATGCAAATCTGCTTGCAAGTGCGATTTAGCGCACCTGAGCGACGTAAGCGACGTTGGTCGAGGAGACCTTGTCCTCGAGCTGGACGCTCATGCGGGGATCGCCGGCGGTGGCGACGGTCAGATCGCCAGTCTTGACGTAGCCGAGCTCCTTGGCGGTCTCGATCGCCTTGACGATCGTGCCGTTGACGGTGCCCTGGGTAATCTCGGCCTGGTGCGGGATGACGCCCCAGTACATGATCATCTGCTGGACGGCCCACTCGTGGCGGGAGAACGCGCAGATCGGCATGTTGGGACGGAAGTGCGAGATCAGGCGAGCAGTACGACCAGTGGTCGTCGGCACGGTGATGCACTTGGCGCCAACGGTGGTGGCCATGTTCACAGCGGACATACCCACAACGTTGTTGACGACGCGGGTGCCGTGAGCGTCAGCCGGAACCTCGAGCGGAGCGTGAGCCGGGAGGTACTTCTCGGTCTCGAGAGCAATGCTGGCCTGCATCTTAACGGCCTCGACCGGGTACTTGCCGGCAGCGGACTCGCCGGAAAGCATAACGGCGTCGGTACCGTCGTAAATGGCGTTAGCAACGTCGGCAACCTCGGCGCGCGTCGGGCGCGGGTTCTGCTGCATGGAGTCGAGCATCTGCGTAGCGGTGATAACGGGCTTGTAGGCCGCGTTGCACTTGGCGATGATCTCCTTCTGGATGTGGGGAACGAGCTCGGGCTTGATCTCGATGCCCAGGTCGCCACGGGCGACCATGATGCCGTCGGAAGCCTCGAGGATCTCGTCGAAGTTCTCGACGCCCAGGGCGCACTCGATCTTCGGGAAGATCGTCACGTGCTCGCCACCGTTCTCGCGGCAAAGCTCGCGGATGCCGCGGACGGACTCGCCGTCACGGATGAAGGAAGCGGCGATGTAGTCGATGTTCTCGGTCAGGCCAAAGAGGATGTCCTGACGATCGCGCTCGGTGATAGCGGGCAGCGAGATGTTGACGTTGGGCATGTTGACGCCCTTGCGCTCGCCGATCAAGCCGTCGTTCTTAACGACGCAGGTCATGTCCTGGCCGCTGACGGACTCGACCTCGAGGGCAACCAGGCCGTCATCGATCAGGATGAGGGAGCCCTTCTCGACCTCGGAGGGCAGAGCCAGGTAGTCGAGGGAGATGTGCTCAGCGGTGCCGTGGAAATCCTCGGACGTGGGCTGAGCGGTGACGACGATCTTGTCGCCGGTCTTGACGGCAACCTTCTTGCCGTCGACCAAAAGGCCGGTGCGGACCTCGGGGCCCTTGGTGTCGAGCAGGATGCCGACGGGTAGACCGAGCTCCTTGGAAATACGACGGACGCGCTCGATGCGACCGTGGTGCTCGTCGTAGGATCCGTGTGAGAAGTTAAAACGGGCGACGTTCATGCCCGCCTTGATCATCTCGCGGATGGTCTCGTCGCTATCGCAGGCGGGACCCATGGTGCATACAATCTTGGTGCGCTTGTACATTCAGACCTCCATCTGACATCGTCTTGCGCTGATAGATAAACCATAAGAAATAAAACTGAGATGATTATAACGAAATGCCGACCGAATACCCCAAAAAATCGACCGTATGCCGAATTAGAAGTTCATTTTTTGCGGAAAAACGGTATATGCAAAAACTTTACCAACCGTTCTAACCGCTGCTATCTGGGCGATATTTTAGTTCGATGATGCGCCGAAGAAAAAACGTTTTATCAATCTTGAGCATCACACTGTCTGCACCGTTGCGCCTGTGCCGTGTTTCCAGATGGAATGTTTTGGCTAGACGCGTCGCTTTGGGGTACCATAGCTCCACTATCAACTGCCGCTCAGCACGGCAGCCTTGATGAGCCCTTGCCCTTCTCCTGGGAATTATGATCGGGCATCAATCTGCTGAGTGGCTCGAATCCCAGGAGGGGACTCTATATGCAAAAGGAATACCTGTCCGCCGCGGCGGAGGTGCTCAGCGACCAGGGCGTCGATGAGAACCTTGGCCTGAGCGACAACGAGGCGTCGTCGCGTCTCGCCAAGACAGGCCCTAACAAGCTCGAGGAAGCCGAGAAGACGCCGTTGTGGAAGCGCTTCTTTGAGCAGATGGCCGACCCCATGGTCATCATGCTGATCGTTGCCGCCGTCATTAGCGCGCTCACGGGCATGGTTAAGGGCGAGGCGGACTTTGCCGATGTCGCCATCATCATGTTCGTCGTTATCGTCAACTCGGTGCTGGGCGTGGTCCAGGAAGCCAAAAGCGAGGAGGCCCTCGAGGCCCTTCAGGAGATGAGCGCGGCGCAGTCCAAGGTTCTGCGCGACGGCAAACTCGTGCACCTGCCGAGCGCCGAGCTCGTGCCCGGCGACGTGATCATGCTCGAGGCGGGCGACTCCGTCCCGGCCGATTGCCGCGTGCTCGAGAGTGCCACGATGAAGATCGAAGAGGCCGCACTCACCGGCGAGTCCGTGCCGGTCGAGAAACACGCCAACGTGATCGAGCTTGCCGCGGGCACCGATGACGTGCCGCTCGGCGACCGCAAGAACATGTGCTACATGGGCTCCACCGTTGTGTACGGCCGTGGCCGCGCTGTCGTGGTCGGCACCGGCATGGATACCGAGATGGGCAAGATCGCCGGTGCCCTGGCCGAGGCCAAGGAAGAGCTTACGCCGCTGCAGGTGAAGCTCGCCGAGCTCAGTCGCATCCTTACCATTATGGTTATTGTCATCTGCGTCGTGATCTTTGGCGTCGACATCGTCCGCCACGGCGTGGGCAACGTTCTCACCGACCCAACGGCCCTGCTCGACACCTTTATGGTCGCCGTCTCGCTCGCCGTTGCCGCCATCCCCGAGGGTCTGGTCGCCGTCGTGACCATCGTGCTTTCGCTCGGCGTGACCAAGATGGCCAAGCGCCAGGCAATCATCCGTAAGCTCTCTGCCGTCGAGACCCTCGGCTGCACGCAGACCATCTGCTCCGACAAGACCGGCACGCTTACCCAGAACAAGATGACCGTCGTCAAGCACGAGCTCGCTGCGCCCAAGGAAAAGTTCTTGGCCGGCATGGCGCTGTGCTCCGATGCCCAGTGGGACGAGGAGCTGGGCGAGGCCGTGGGCGAGCCGACTGAGTGCGCTCTTGTCAACGACGCCGGCAAGGCGGGCCTCACTGGCTTGACTGCCGAGCATCCGCGCGTGGGCGAGGCTCCGTTTGACTCGGGCCGCAAGATGATGTCCGTGGTCGTCGAGACCCTGGACGGCGAGTACGAGCAGTACACCAAGGGCGCGCCCGACGTGGTGATTGGCCTGTGCACCCATATCTACGAGGGCGATAAGGTCGTTCCGCTGACCGAGGGGCGTCGCGCCGAGCTCGTGGCAGCCAACAAGGCCATGGCCGACGAGGCCCTGCGCGTGCTGGCGCTGGCGAGCCGCACCTACACCGAGGTTCCCGCCGACTGCAGCCCCGCTGCGCTCGAGCATGACCTGGTCTTCTGCGGCCTGTCCGGCATGATCGACCCGGTCCGTCCCGAGGTGGCCGACGCTATCCGCGAGGCGCACGACGCCGGTATCCGCACCGTCATGATTACGGGCGACCACATCGACACCGCCGTGGCCATCGCTAAGCAGCTGGGCATCGTCGCCGATCGCAGCCAGGCCATCACCGGCGCCGACCTCGACCGCATGAGCGACGAGGAGCTCGACGCGCACATCGAGGACTACGGCGTGTACGCCCGTGTCCAGCCCGAGCACAAGACCCGCATCGTCGAGGCTTGGAAGTCGCGCGACCAGATCGTCGCCATGACGGGCGACGGCGTCAACGACGCCCCGTCCATCAAGCGCGCCGACATCGGCGTCGGTATGGGCATCACCGGCACCGACGTTACCAAGAACGTCGCTGATATGGTGCTTGCCGACGATAACTTCGCCACCATCATCGGTGCCTGCGAAGAGGGCCGTCGCATCTACGACAACATCCGCAAGGTCATCCAGTTCCTGCTTTCGGCCAACCTTGCCGAGGTATTCTCGGTGTTTATCGCCACGCTCATCGGCTTTACCATCTTCCAGCCGGTGCAGCTGCTGTGGGTGAACCTGGTCACCGACTGCTTCCCCGCGCTCGCGCTGGGCATGGAGGACGCCGAGGGCGACATCATGAAGCGCAAGCCGCGCAACGCCAAGGACGGTGTCTTTGCCGGTCACATGGGCCTGGACTGCGTGGTCCAGGGCCTGATCATCACCGTGCTGGTGCTGGCGAGCTTCTTTGTGGGCGTGTACTTTGACATGGGCTACATCCACATCGCCGATATGATCGCCGGCAATGCCGACGAGGAAGGCGTGATGATGGCGTTCATCACGCTCAACATGGTCGAGATTTTCCACTGCTTCAATATGCGCAGCCGTCGTGCGTCGCTGTTTAGCATGAAGAAGCAGAACAAGTGGCTGTGGGCTTCGGCCGCGCTGGCGCTGGTGCTGACGGTTATCGTGACCGTGCAGCCGACGCTTGCCGAGATGTTCTTTGGCCCCGTGACGCTTGAGCTCAAGGGTGTTATCGCCGCGCTGGGCTTGGCCTTCCTGATCATTCCGCTGATGGAGATCTACAAGGCGATCATGCGCGCGGTCGAGAAGGAGTAAGTTAACCTGTCCGGGCCCGCCCCTGCGTGTTTTCTTCTTCGCTGGTCCTCGCGCTTCGCGCTGCGGGATCGCTCAGAAGAAAACACTCCCGGGGCGGGCCCTGCGGTATCCTTGCTGGCTTTCTCGCGCGCGGATGATAAAGGGCTGAAGGAAAGTGTGTGAGCTGGTCGGGCTTTGCCCGGCCAGCTCTTTTTGATTTAAAATACCTGCTCAGTTGTGTGGTTTTGTGCTGGGAGGCGTTTGTGGGCAAGGCTAAGGCTAAGGCGAAGAAAAAGACGACGGGGGCGCGGGCTAAGCGTGACCGTCGTCGAAAGCTTGCGACCGAAGCCCCTGCATCTGCTGAGGAGTTGCTGGCGAGTGTACCGGGGCTCGATGCGTTGCAGGATGTTCCGGCGTTCGACGACCTGCCGATCGATGCGGCTCAGCAGGCTGCATTTGACGACTTTTGCGCCCAGGCCGAGGAGCCCGAGCAGATGCAGCTCGGTGCCGTGGTGCGCCTGGACCGCGGGTTTCCGCTGGTGGCGACTGCCGATGATACGTTTCGTGCCGAACATGCCGTAGGGTTTGCCAAGTCGCGTGGCGAGGACGAGGTCTTACTGCCCGCCGTGGGCGACCGCGTGGCGGTTCGCCGTGCTCCCGGGCACGACATGGGCGTGATCGAGTGCGTACTGCCGCGCCGTACGAGCTTTGAGCGTTGGCGTGGCCGTGCCCGCGGTGAGCGCCAGGTGCTCTGCTCCAACGTTGACAGCGTGCTGATCGTGCAGGCGCTCGGCGCCGGCGAGGTACTGCTCGATCGCGTGGCGCGCTCACTGGTGCTAGCGCTCGATTGCGATGCCGAGCCGGTGGTGGTGCTCACTAAGGCCGACCGCTGCGAGGCCGATGAGCTCGAGCGCGATTTGGACCGCGTGCGCCGTCTGGTGGGTCCGGACGTGCGCGTGATCGTGACGTCTTCTGCCGAGGGCCTCGGCCTGGACGAGGTGCGCGCCTGCGTGCCGGCTGGGAGCTGTGCCATGATCTTGGGCGAGTCGGGCGCCGGCAAGTCAACGCTGCTCAATGCGCTGCTGGGCCACGATGCGCTAGCCACTGGCGGCGTGCGCGAGCGTGATGATCAGGGTCGCCACACCACGGTCGCGCGCGTGATGGTGGCGCTGCCGGGCGACGCCGGTGTGATCGCCGACGCGCCGGGCCTGCGCAGCCTGCCGCTTGTGGGCCACGAACGAGGGTTGGCGCGTGCCTTCCCCGAGATCGTCGAGGCGTCGCGTGCGTGCCGGTTTGGCGATTGCACGCACACTCACGAGCCAGGTTGCGCCGTTCGCGAGGCCGAGGACGCGGGGCAGATCGACAGCCTGCGTCTGGAGACGTTCCAAAACCTGGCGTCATCCATGCGCGTGAGTGCCCAAATGCTCGATCCCGATGTTCATCTGTAATTGATTTTTCCTATGACAGCCGCCTCCCAACTGCTTGGGAGGCGGCTTTTTTGCTGCCAAAGCGTCTCGAAATATGCGTTTTGCCGATGTTCTGACCAAAACCTTGCCACGAGCTTGACGGGCTGGTCAGCTTTTGGTCAGCAATTGGTTTGACGCGTAAAACCAAGATTGTGATTGCGCCGCTTTGCGCCCTGGTCGCCCAGACAATGGTGGTACGGGCATTTGCCCGGTGCTACCTTGAGAGGAGCGGCCGTGAACAAGAGCAAGCGCATCGCCATCAGTCTGGTCGCGGGCGTGCTTGCCGCGGCGCTCTGCATGGTCTACGGCTCGTCGATCCGCGCGCAAGCCGAGCAGGCCCAGGCCGAGACTTTGGCAAAATACGGCGGCGACCGCGTTGAGGTGTGCGTCGCGGCGCGCGATATCGATGCGGGTGAGACCCTCGACGAGACTAATGTCATAACTCAGGAATGGCTGGCGAGTCTGCTACCGCGTGATGCGGCGACCGAGCTGCGTCAGGTGCGCGGTGACGTGACGACCTCGCGCATTCCTAAAAACGCCGTGATTTGCAATGTCTACACCAAGGCCGAGAGCCACAAGCTCGAGGTGCCTAAAGGCAAGGTTGCCGTTTCGGTGGCGGTCGATGCCGAGCACTCGGTCGGCGGTGCCACGGGCGTGGGCAGCTATGTGGACGTGTACGTGCAAAAAGATGGCGTGACCGATCGTTTGTGCGGCGCGTACGTGATCGATACCAGCGAAGATGCCGGCACCACGCGTGAGGGCAAGATCGAGTGGGTGACGCTGGCGGCAGACCCCGAAGATGTCAAGGAATTGCTGGGAGCCTCGGGAAAGGGAACGGTCAGCTTGACGATTCCCGCCACGGCGCGCGGCAAAAAGAGCGGAGGCGACGAGTGATGAAGGCGATCTGGCTTGCGTGCTGCGCGTGCGGCGATTACGGGCTGCTACAGCAGGAAGTCGAGGGTCGCGATGTGGGCGCGCAGGTGCTTCGCGTGGGCGACCTGGACGGGCTGGTATCCATGGCGCGGGCGTTTCCGTCGCGCCGCGGTGCCGCCATCATCGCGGCATCTCTGTTCGATACCGAAGACGTGCGGAAGACCGTTGCACGCCTGACGGCCGAGGGCCGCGTGAGTCGCGTCGTCGTGTTGATTGAGACGCTCGACCCGTCGGATATCGAAGGGCTGTTTCGCGCGGGGGCGACCGAGGTCATCGCTGCGCACAGTTTGTGCGGCAACGGGCGCGCGGGCGAGGGAACGGTTGATTCCGATCGGCGCATGACGATTGAGCCCGATGCTTTTGTTGATAGGGAACCCGGGGCGCCTCGCGCTACAAGAGGCCCGCGTGTTGATGAATATGGAAAAGCGGAAGCCGAGCATGGTCGGCGCCCCCGGGACCCCCTTGCATACGATGACGCTGGAAGGCCGGTACCGTATGGCGATGACGTTCTGGCTGAAGATATGGGATACGTGCATGGCGTAAATCTGGCCGATGAGCTCGACGAGGTCGAGGGTTTTGCCGGGGCTGACGAGCCGTGTGCCGCTGCGTCTTTGGCTTCGGAATCGCAGTCCGGGCAGCCTGCCATGCCGGCTTGGGCTCAGCGCGTGACCGCGGCGGGGGAGACGGGGATGTTATCGCCCGCGTCCGTGTCGCCGGTTCCTGCACCGTCGGCCCCCGCGCCGTCGGCGGGCGCTTCGATTCCGCCACGTCGGGCGCCGGTCGTCTGCGCCGTCTCGGGTTCGGGCGGTTGCGGCAAGTCGACGATCGTTGCCACCATGGCGCATGCGGCGTCGCTGTTGGGTTTGCGTGCTGCTGTGCTCGACTTGGACCTCATGTTTGGAAACCTATACGATCTGCTGGGTGTCGATGCCCCACATGATATGGCGACGCTTATCGAGCCGTCGGCGGCGGGCGCACTTGCCGAGCCGGATATCGTGGCCGCATCGATGCGCGTCGCCCCGGGCGTTACGCTCTGGGGGCCTGTCGCGGCCCCCGAGAAGGCCGAGCTCATGGCACGTCCGGTGGAGCTATTGCTCGATGTTTTGCGTCGCGAATCCGACGTGGTCTTTGTCGACACCTCGGTCTTTTGGGGTGATGCCGTGGCCGCCGCGGTGGCGGCGAGCGACCGTTGCCTGGTCGTAGGCGATGCGGCGGTATCGTCTGCGACATCCGCTTCGCGCGTCATTGAGCTGGCGAGCCGCGTGGGCGTGCCACGCACGCGCATGAGCGCCGTGTTCAACCGGTTTGGTGCGCGCGGTGCCGACGAGGACGTCGCCATGCGCTTTGAGATTGCCTGCGCACTGAGCTCCAAGATCCGCATTGCCGATGGCGGCCAGGACTTGGCCGCGCTCATGGCATTCGGTCGCGCCGACGAGGCGGTGGGTCAGACGAGCGCTTTTGCGACCAGCGTGCGCGAGGCCACGCGCGAGATGCTCGTGGAGCTGGGTTGCGCCGTCGGTCCCTGGAGCGATATGGTCGCTGACCGCGCGACCCGCACCGAGCGCCCGCGCATCCGTCTTCCCTGGTCGCGTGAGGATGATTCGCGATGAGTCTGCAGACGCGGATTAAAGCCGCTGGCGCGGCCGCTGCGGCTGCCCCCGTTGATGCGGGACGCCGCCGTGCCGTTAAACGCCGCACCAAGCGTGCGGTGATGGACCGCATGGGCTACGACGAGGTGGCGCGCATCAGCGCCTACGTCGACCCTGCCCTTGCCCGCTCTGAGCTACGTCCGGCGGTGGAAGCGGCGCTCAACGTGGAAGAGCCGACCGACTTGGCGACGCCTGAGCGTGAGACCATCATCGACGAGATCCTAGATGACGTGGTGGGCCTGGGACCGCTGCAGCCGCTCATCGAGGACGACACCGTTACCGAAATCATGGTCAACGGCTGTCGCTCTGCCTTTTTTGAGCGCAGCGGCGTTTTGTATCCCATCGAGCACGCGTTTGAGGACGACGAGCAGATCCGTGTGCTCATCGACCGTATCATCTCGCCGCTCGGTCGTCGTATCGACGAGCGTAGCCCCATCGTCAACGCCCGCCTCAAGACGGGTTATCGCGTCAACGCGGTGATTCCGCCCGTGGCGATCGACGGGCCAATTCTCACCATCCGTAAGTTCTCGGACCGTATCTGTTCGTTGGACGAGCTTGTGGGGTTGGGGTCACTGCCGCTTTGGTATGCGCAGCTGCTGTCGTGCGCGGTGTCGTTGCGGCAGGACTTGGCGGTTGCGGGAGGCACGGGGTCGGGCAAGACCACGCTGCTCAACGCGCTGTCGTGCGAGATTTCCACCGGCGAGCGCATCGTGACGATCGAGGATTCCGCCGAGCTCAAGTTTGCACATCACCCACACGTTGTTCGTCTGGAGGCGCGTGAGGCGTCAATCGAGGGCGAGGGTGCGGTGACGATTCGCGACCTGGTGACCAATGCTCTGCGTATGCGCCCCGATCGCATCGTCGTGGGCGAGGTGCGCGGTGCCGAGTGCTGCGACATGCTGCAGGCCATGAACACGGGCCACGACGGCTCGCTCACCACGCTCCATGCGGGTACCGAGCAGGAGACCGTGGTTCGCCTGACGCTGCTTGCGCGCTACGGCATCGATTTGCCGAGTGAGCTTATCGAAGAGCAGATCGCCATGGCGCTCGACGGTATCGTGATGTCCGAGCGTCATGCAGATGGCAGGCGCTTTGTGGCCTCATATTCGGGGGTTCGCCGCGGCGCGTCGGGCGGTGTTGAGCTCGAGCGCTACGTGACGTTCGATGCCGCCGAACGCACCTGGACGCTCGACCGCGAGCCGCCGTTTATTGCGGAGGGCTTGCGGTCGGGAACGCTCACACAAGAGGAGGTGGACGAATGGAGATCGCTATGCCCCTCGTCGTAGGGGGTTTGGCGGGGCTTTCTGTCGCGACGGCGTGTGGGGCAGAGCCTCGTGTGCCGCGGATGCCGCCGGCGGAGCTGGCGCGCCAGACGCTCGAATCGATGGCGGAGAAGCTGCCGCGTGAGTTGGCGAAAAACGACCTGCTGACAAAGATTGCCCGCTCGTGGGCGTCGCTGATCCCCGCAGATCGCCTTGGGTTTGCTATTGAGGATAACGCGGCTCGTCTGGCATTTCTGCTGCTGTCGAGCGGTATCTGCAGCGTTTTGCTGGCCGTTGCATCGTTGTCGCCCATCGGCTTTGTCTTGGGGCTGGTGGCGCCGTTTGGCGTGGGTGCCGCGCGTGATACCTTCGATTGCCGACGCGAGCAGCATGATGTAGAAGAGGCCATGCCCGAGGCATTTACAGCGTTATCCATGTCGCTTGCCTCGGGGCATTCGCTGGCACAGGGCATGCGCTTTGTGGGTGCCCATGCGCAAGAGCCAGTGCATACCGAGTTTTTGCGGGTGGCGGCGGCAATCGATTGCGGCATCTCGGCGACCGACGCACTTGATGACCTACTCGTTCGCATCGATGCCCCCGGCCTTTCGCTTGTCACCTTGGCGCTCAAAGTATCGCAGCGTACCGGGGCTCCGCTTGCCGGCTTGCTGTCCGAGGCGTCGAGCATGGTGGGTGAGCGCATTGAGCTCAAACGCCGTCTAGACGTTAAGACGTCACAGGCGCGTATGTCGGCACACATGGTCGCAGCGATGCCGGCGGGCATGTGCGCGGTACTGGCTTTGCTTTCGGCAGACTTTCGCCGCGGTCTTGCGACGCCGGCTGGTGCGGGCGCTGTGGTGCTGGGGCTTGCCCTCAACGTCGTTGCCCTGGTAGTTATCCGGCACATTATGCGGGTGGAGTTATGAGCGCCCTGGTTGGGGTCGCGGCCTGTCTGTGTGCCCTGAGTGTATTTGCCGCGACAGGTTTGGAGCGTGCGGATGCTCGCAAGATTGCAGAGGCGTGCAAGCGTGAGGTGGTACTGGTCATTGCTGCGGGCTGCTCGGTGATTGATGCCCTGACCGCGCGAATGAAGGGCGCGATTGGGGCGGGCGGCCCGGCGCGGGTGTCGCTCGGTGAGGTGTCCGAGATGATCGACGTGGTGCGCCTGGGGCTTTCTGCCGGCCTTTCGTTTGACGCGGCGCTCGAGATTTTCTGTGCCAATCGTCGGTCGGTGCTGGCCGTCCGTCTTGAACGAGCCTGCATGGCGTGGCAGGTGGGCGTGGGGACGCGCGAGGCCGAGCTGTTGGCTGCCGCGCGTGATTTGGACGTGAGGGCGCTCGAGACCTTTGCCATCACGGTGGGGCAGGCGCTTGCCCTGGGCGCTCCGCTGGCCGAGACGCTGGCTGCTCAAAGTCGCGAGATCCGTGCGGCCCATCGCGCCGCAGTCGAGCGCGAGATCGAGCGCGCACCGGTCAAGTTGCTGATTCCCACCGGCACGCTCATCTTGCCGGCGTTGCTTCTGTCCATATTGGGCCCGCTGCTGGGAGCAGGCGGGATGATGTAGGGAGGAATACATGAACACGATGACCGACATTGCGGGCAAGGCTTGGAGCTGGGCTTTTTGCCGGGCAATCCGCGCTCGCCAGCGTGCCAAGGCGCTGTTGCGGGAGGAGAGCGCGCAGGGCACTACCGAATACGCCATCTTGGTCGGCGTGCTCGTGGTGATCGCGATTATCGCCATCGTCGCGTTTAAGAGCAAAGTCGAAGAACTATGGAACGCGATCAAAGACGGCATCAACAGCCTGTAGGAGGCAGGCGGCCTGTTGGTTCGCCGCTGGTGCTCGTCTGTTTGCTCGTGGCAATTGCGGTGGCGTTTTGGGGGCTGGGTGTTGCGCGGCAGCAGCGTCCAGGCGCTACTGCCGATTTGGGATCGGGCTCGGCGGCGGTGTCACAAGCGGAAGGCGCGGAAGATTCGGGCGGTCAGGATGCCGCCGTCACGGCTCGGACCTTTTTGCAGGCACTCGACGAGCGAGCGGCCAGTGCGACGGAGCCGTCTACAGACAACGCGATTGCGGTTCGGCTCGCATGGTCCGAGGACCGGCCGATGACCGAGGCAGCGGCAGACCTGCTGCGCGCCTACCGCGAGGTGCCCACGGCCCAGCTCGCCCTGAGCGGCTATCTCGATATTAAGGGCAACGTATGGGGCGCCATCGTGCGCGATGGGCGAGGCTGGGTCGACATGGTGACGGTTGCCGCGGATGCCGGCGATGCCTCGTGCCGCCTGCGTGCCGTGCGTCTGGTTCCGCAAACAACGGAGTCAAAGGAGGGGTCGTGAAATGCATGATGTCCTGCGTGAGGAATCTGCTCAGTCGACCGTCGAATACGCCATCGTCACCGTGGCGCTGTTGTCGATTGTGCTGGCGATTGCGGGGCTTTGGCGCGCTGGCACCGATGGGCGCTTGGCGGCACTGGTCGAGCGGGCAGCGTCTCATGGCGTCGCCCCGTCGTCGGTTATCGATGCCGCGACGGGTGCCAAGGACATCGCTCTGTATTGATATCGCGTGCGAGGATCGGGCGCAGTCTACGGTCGAGGCCGCCTTTTTGCTGCCGACGTTTTTGACGCTTATCTTGCTCGCGTTGCAGCCGGTGTGCCTGCTCTATACGCGCGCGGTCATGGAGTCTGCCGCCGCTGAGACCGCGCGGCTTATGACCACGACGACGGTGGAGGACGACGATGACCTTAAGGAGTTCACTCGCCGCAGACTTGCCGCGGTGCCCAACGTCTCGATTTTTCATGCCGGCGGACCGCTGTCGTGGGATATCGAGTTGGGGCGGGCCGGTGCCGGCGGCGTTTCGTCCGTGTCTGTTGCCGGCGAGGTTAAGCCGCTGCCCGTGATCGGTGCATTTGTGCAGGCCATGGGCAGTGCGGGTGAGGGTGGCTATGTCGAGCTCAAGGTCGACGTCTCGTATCGATCGCGTCCCGAATGGCTGGAGGGAGATTATGATTCATGGATGGCTGCATGGGATTAGGCGCTGCCTGCTGCGGGTGACGCAAGGGCTTGCGGCCCGCCGTCGACCAGGCGCTCGCCGCAGGCGGGGCGGCTTTATGGGCCGTGCCGGTATCGACTTGTTTATCGAAGACGGTGCCTATACCACGCTCTCCTCTGCGGTTGTCATTCTGGTGGTGCTTACGCTGCTGTTTTCGTCGACCGCGGCGATATGGAGCATGTCGCGCGCCGGAGACACCCAGGTGGCGGCCGATAGCGGTGCACTGGCGGGCGCCAACGTGGTGTCGTCCTATCACACGGCCGCCACGGTGGTGGATGCGAGCATTTTGAGTTTGGGCCTGGCGGGGTTTGCCACGATCGGCACCGGCTTGGTTGCCATTCTCATTCCGGGTGCCGAGGTTGTCGGCAGCGATATCATCGATACGGGGACCCAGATCATTAAAACACGCAACAAGTTTGCCAAAAGCGCGGCAAAGGGCCTACAAAAGATCGAGACCGCCTTGCCGTACCTGGTTGCCGCGCGCGCCATGCAGGCAGTATCGGCGCAGGATACCGACGGCGTGACCTATACCGGTACGGCGCTTGCCGTGCCTAGGACATCCGAGTCGGATTTTGTTGCGCTCGAAGGATCCGAAATCTCGACCGATGCCATTAAAGATGCGTCGGAAGATCTGGAGCGCGCGGCCGAGGAGCTACAAAAAGCATCGGAGGAGACGGCGAAGGCCAAAGAGCGCGCCTGGCTAGCGGATTGCGGTGGATCGGATAAAGGTTCGGTCGGCAGCTGTTCGTGTATGTGGGAGCGCGCAAAAAGCCTAACGGATCTCTCCGGTGTTCAAAATCCGCATTACTCATCGAGCGTTACGTGGGAGCCCCAAGTGGCGCTCAATCGCTCGAAGGACTACTACCATCGGCGTCTGGCAAACGAGAAGCCCCAAGGCTCGAGTGTCGAGATGAAGGCAGAGTCTGCGGCGCGTAAGGCGTTTTATACCTATGCGAGCGCGGAGGTCGATCGGACATATATAACCGAGAACGGAGACAGGGTTTCCTCCTATATTCCGCTGCTGCCGTGCAACTCTGATGAGGTCCGGGCGACGGAACTCTATACCGATGCGGTGTGGCCGACTAGCGTGAACGATGGCAAGGCGTATCTGCATTACGGGACGACCTGCCCTAACTATAAGAAAGGAACGCCGAGCGGATTTGCTTCGGTTGCCGATTACGATGGGCAGGATAAATGCAGCAAATGCCATTTTGGCGTTTCGTCGCTTGGTGCTGTTGCGGCGCCTTCAACCTCTATCGAAAACGGCTTCGAGTATCACTTTGACAAGTTTAAAGACGCCCTGGAGGACTACGTCGACTGTCGTAACAAGGAGCTTGAGCTCGAGCGTCAGACTGAGGACGAAGCCGACCGTGCGGGCAATGCGTTCGATACCGCCATCAAAGAACTTTCCAGTGAGCGCCCACGCATCGCCCCGCCCGGTCGCAACGGCGTGGTCGCCTTTGCGGTCTCGGGCGCCATCTCCAGTCCCGACGAGCTCAACTCTTCGTTTAACACGGCAGTTGAGCTTGGCGATCGTGGTGCAATTTCTGCTGCAGTGCTCGCGCCCGATGATGCGACGGCACAAAATAACGTTCTCTCGCGGTTTTTCTCGACACTGGAGGAGCGCTCGGGCGGCGTTGCCGGCGTGCTCGACGGCGTTATGGATGTTTGGGGCCGCCTGCTTGTGGGGTACGGAGACATCCAGGGTGCGGCCGACGAGCTTATGGGAGAGTTGATCGGTGGCTTGGGAGGGAGTAGCGGCGCGTTGGGCTCCATCGCGTCCTGGCTCGGTGACACCGTCTCGTCCTCCGTGGCGGCGCTGGGACTCGAACCGTGCGATTTGCGCCTGCGAAAACCGGTGCTGACCGATACCGCCAATGTCATCAAAAGTCCGGGGTCCGATATCGCGGGCATCTCCAAAACTCAAGATACCCTGCGAAAAATTCCCTTGGGCGTGACTGACCCCAAGGCACTTTGCGAGGCATTGGAGTATCACGTCGAGCGCACCATCAGTGGCGCGGTGTTTACGCTTGCGGAGATCCCGCTGCCCGGCGGCGGCTCCATCCCGCTCACTGTCGATGTTGCCACGCTGGTGGGGGCTTTTGGCGGTGGGTCGTAATGGGCATTCGCGCGGGCTTGCGCGAGGAGCGTGCCCAGGCGACGGTCGAGATGGCCGTGGTCACGCCTGTCCTGCTCGTGCTGGCTCTCATCGCGTACAACGTCATGATTTTTGCCGGCGCGGTCGCGCGCTTCGACCGCGTGGTGCCCGACATCGTGCTGGCGCACGCTGTGGCGCCGGGCGGGGAGGGTGGCGAGAGCTCCATTGACGCTTCCGCGACCGTTCAAACTCAGATTCAGGATGCCATGGAGGGATATGACCTACAGGTCGAGGTCTCGAGCGAGCAAGGTGCGGCGTCATCGGATGGTGGCCTGCTCTCTCTTTCTGGCACGTTTAGGACCTATACCTGCACCATGCACTACGAGCCGTGGCCGAGTTCGCTGAGCATCGCCGGCGTTTCCCTGGGGGCGCCGGCCGTGCTCACGCATGAACGCGCGGTGACGGTCGATCCATGGCGTCCGGGGGTGGTCATGTGACCGCGGTCTCGTCCTATATCGCCTACGCTCGGGCGCTCAACAGGTTGGGCTGGACGCCGGCCGAGTTTGTGGTGGCGGAGTCGTTTACCGTGCGTCTGCGCGGCATGCTGGGACGGCGGCCGATTGCCGCCAGCGGACTGCCGCTTGTCATGGCGTTTCCGCGCTGCTCCTCGGTTCACACCTGCTTTATGGCCTATCCCATCGACATCGCCTTTATCGACCGTAGCGGCAACATCCTCGCGTGCTACGAAAACGTACGTCCCTGGCGTATGTGTTCCTGCCCCGGCGCCTGGGCAGCACTCGAGCGCCCTTCAATTATTGTTTCGCCCCCTGTTCTCCAACGCGTGCCGGCTTAAGGGACTGAGTGAAAACTTCTTGTGGCCGGTTGATGCTTCTGATGTGCCGTTCTATAGGAGCGAGATCGTGGCCGATGTCGCGCTCAAAAACTTTTTTAAAATTCTCGGTTGACCGGAGCGCGTCCTTGGTTATACTAATCAAGCCTTGAAACAAGGCACACCTCAAATGGCTGGGTAGCTCAGTTGGTAGAGCAGAGGACTGAAAATCCTCGTGTCAGGGGTTCGATTCCCTTCCCCGCCACCTTGAATTGACTAGGACCTCTGCTAAGGGGTCCTTTTCTTTTATGTGGACCCTGCACGGAATCGAACCCCGTGAGGGCGCGGAGCTGAGTAAACGCGTGAGCGTTTGCCAGCGCAGCTCGCAAGGCGCGAAGCGCCGCGGCGGTCCGTCCGCGCGGAGCGCGGGCGCGATTCCCTTCCCCGCCACCTTGAATTGACTAGGACCTCTGCAAAGGGGTCCTTTTCTTTTACCGAGGGCTCCTGCGGAAACTGCATCCCGGAATTTGGCTTCAGAGCGGGATGCGCTTTCCGCTTTGAGCCTGTTTGGGAAAGTGTGGACCGGAATCCGGCGTCAGAATGGGACATGCTTTCCTTTTGCGGCCCTTGGCGGAAACTGCGTCCCAGATCCCGCGCTCAGAACGTGATGCGCTTTCCGGTTGAGGCTTTGAACGGAAAATACATCCCAGTCTCTTGCGAAAAAACGGGGCACGCTTTCCGGTCGCCTACTTCCGGCGCGCGTGTGCATTTCGGCGCGCCATCTCGGGTTCCGTCTGCCCGGACATTCCTCCCACTTTTGCGCCACTTTGTAGACCGTTCGGTCGCCTGTCCGCACGCGCGGGTATACTCAAAACGATACTTTTCCTATGCAATACGATGCAGGTTCGGCCTGCGCGATTCGAAGGGGGTCGTGATGGAGAGGATTCTCGGCGTTAATCTCTCTGGCTGGTTTATTCCCGAGCCCTGGGTGACCCCGTCGCTCTATGCAGCGACCGGAGCATCCAATGCAGCCGAGCTGCAGGAGGCCATGGGCACCGCTGCCTATAACGAGCGCATGCGTCGCCATTACGAGACGTTTGTGAGCGAGGACGATTTTCGTCGTATGGCGCAGATCGGTCTCAACGCCGTGCGCCTGCCGGTGCCGTGGTATGCCTTTGGCTCGCAGGAGTCCGACGCTTCCTACATCTCGGTCGTCGATTATATTGACCGTGCTATTGAGTGGGCCGCCAAGTACAACATCCGCGTACTGCTCGATCTGGCGACTGTACCCGGTGGTCAGGGCGATTCCAACGATTCGCCCACCACGCCGGAGGCTGTTGCCGAGTGGCATTCGTCCACCAATGGCCGTCACGTTGCGCTCGATGTGCTCGAGCGCCTGGCCGATCGCTACGGTGAGGCCGAGAGTCTGCTGGGCATCGAGCTGTTGGATACGCCGCAGATGAGCGTACGCAAGAGCCTCTTTACCATGACGGACGGTATTCCTGCGCACTACCTGCGTAACTTCTATCGCGACGCGTACGAGCTCGTTCGTTCGTATATGCCCGAGGACAAGATTGTCGTCTTTTCCTCTTCGGGACACCCTGGCGAGTGGAAGCACTTTATGCGCGGTGCCAAGTACAAGAACGTCTACATGGACCTTCACCTGTACCATTACCGCGACGAGTATGCGCTCGACATCACGAGCCCTCGTGGTCTGACGACGGCGATTTCGCGCAACAAGCGTGAGCTCAAAGAGGCGGTCGCAACTGGGTTCCCCGTTTTGGTGGGCGAATGGTCGGGCGCGGCGATCTTCGCCAACTCGTCGGTTACGCCCGAGGGCCGCAATGCCTACGAGCGCGTGTTCATCGCCAACCAGCTGGCATCGTTTGCGCCGGCGGCTGGCTGGTTCTTCCAAACATGGAAGACCGAGAAGCGTATTGCAGCATGGGACGCCCGCGCGGCACTCGGCACGCTCGAGCGCGGCATGATTGAATAGGTTGATATGACGCAAAACAGCGCCCGCACGGGCAAACTTTATGTGGTCGGTACGCCCATCGGTAACCTGGGCGACTTGTCTCCGCGCGTCGGCGAGGCATTTGCCGCTGCCGACGCCGTCTGCTGCGAGGACACGCGTGTGACCTCAAAGTTGCTGATGCACCTAGGCATCTCCAAGCCGCTCGTTCGTTGCGACGAGAACGTGATCGCAAGTCGCGCCGCCGGCCTGGTCGATCGTCTGCTGGCGGGGGAGACCCTCGCCTTTGCCTCGGATGCCGGTATGCCGAGCGTGTCTGATCCCGGCCAGGCGCTGGTCGAGGCGGCGCGCGAGGCGGATGTGCCTGTCGAGGTTATTCCCGGCCCCTCTGCTTGCGTCACGGCGCTCGTATCGTCCGGTATTCCCTGCGAGCATTTCTTCTTCGAAGGCTTTTTGGGTCGCAAGCACGGCGACCGCGTGCGCCGACTGCAGCGCCTTGCCGTCGTCCCCGGCGCGCTCATCTTCTACGAGTCTCCACATCGCATCGTCGCGACGCTCGAGGCCGTGGCCGAGGTCTTTCCCCAGCGCGATGTTGCCGTCTGCCGCGAGCTCACCAAACTGCATGAGGAAGTCTTACGCGGATCCGCCGCCCAGCTAACCGATGAGCTGAGTGCCCGTGGCGAGGTAAAGGGCGAGATCGCGCTGGTCATTGCGCCGCCGAGTGAGGACGAGGATGCCGGTATTGCGCCGGTTGGAGCCGCAGCGGTAGACCCCGACGAAGCCCTGCGCGAAGACATTCGCACCTCGCTCGAGGAAGGGGAGCCCGCCTCCGCGGTGGCAAAGCGCCTGTCACAGAAGTACTCGCGCCGCAAGCGCGATGTCTATGCCATGGTGCTCGATATGCAATAGATGGAGGATATCCAGCCCTTGCGCTAGAATCATCCCCTGTATGCAACGTTTTTCTGGAGGACAAACCCCATGGATCAAAGCAAGCCTTCGTTCTTTATCACGACGCCCATCTACTACGTCAACGCCGATCCGCATCTGGGCACGGCTTATTCCACCATCATCGCCGACGTCCAGGCTCGCTATCGTCGCTCCGCCGGCTATAACGTCAAGTTCCTGACTGGCATGGACGAGCACGGCGAGAAGGTCGCCGAGGCCGCAGCCAAGCACAACATGACGCCGCAGGAGTGGACTGACAGCCAGGCCCCGCATTTCAAGGAGCTTTGGAGCAAGCTCGAGATCTCCAACGACGACTTCATTCGTACCACCGAGCCGCGCCAGCATCATGCGGTGCAGTATCTGTGGGAGCGCATGAAGGAGTCCGGCTACCTGTATAAGGGCAGCTACGACGGCTGGTACTGCGTGCCCGACGAGACCTACTTTACCGACACGCAGGTCCAGAAGGGTGACGAAGAGTACGGCAGCGTCGGCCAGCATCTGTGCCCCGATTGCCACCGTCCGCTCGAGCGCGTGCAGGAGGAGTCCTACTTCTTTAAGCTCTCTGCGTTCCAGGACAAGCTGCTCAAGCTCTATGACGAGCACCCCGACTTTGTCGAGCCTGCGTTCCGCATGAACGAGGTGCGTAGCTTTGTCGAGGGCGGCCTCAGCGACCTTTCCGTGAGCCGCACGAGCTTTGACTGGGGCATTCAGGTCCCGTTTGACGAGGGTCACGTGACCTACGTGTGGTTCGATGCGCTGCTCAACTATATGACGGCCGTCGGCTACGGTGTCGACACCGACGAGGCGCGTGCCGAGCTGGCCTATCGCTGGCCCGCGCAGTTCCACATCGTGGGCAAGGACATCATCCGCTTCCACTGCGTCATTTGGCCCGCCATGCTCATGGCCATCGGCGAGGCCCTGCCCGAGCACGTCTTTGCCCACGGCTTCCTGACCGTGCGCAATGCCGAGACCGGCAAGGCCGAGAAGATGTCCAAGAGCCGCGGCAACGCCATCGCTCCGCAGGACGTTATCGACATGCTGGGCGTCGAGGGCTATCGCTACTACTTTATGACCGACGTGGTGCCCGGCACCGACGGCGCCATCAGCTTCGAGCGCATGGAGCAGGTCTACAACGCCGACCTGGCCAACAGCTGGGGCAACCTTATCTCGCGTTCGCTCAACATGAGCGGCAAGTACTTCGACGGTTGCGCGCCCGCCAAGCCCGCATCGTTCGATGCGTTTGACAACCCGCTGGCAAAGATTGCCGATGGCCTGGTCGATCGCTACATGGCCAAGATGGACGTGCTCGATTACGGTGGAGCTAAG
Source organism: uncultured Collinsella sp. (assembly GCA_902465265.1). Classification (GTDB taxonomy): domain Bacteria; phylum Actinomycetota; class Coriobacteriia; order Coriobacteriales; family Coriobacteriaceae; genus Collinsella. Next base: position 35,362 of record CABQMF010000013.1, read on the forward strand.
GACGAGGTCATGGAGCTCATCCATGCCGCCAACCACTACATCGAGGACTCCGAGCCTTGGGCGCTTGCCAAGGACGAGGCCAAGGCCGACGAGCTGGCGTTTGTGATCTACAACCTGCTCGAGGCCATCCGCATCGCCGCTCACCTGCTGATGCCGCTCATGCCCCAGACTTCTGCCGAGGCTCTGCGTCGCCTGTCCTGCGAGGACGAGGCCACGAGCGACGACCTCAAGGGCATTTGCGCTTGGGGCCTGCTTGCTGGTGGCCAGCCCGTCGAGAAGGGCGAGCCGCTGTTCCCGCGTCTGGGCTAAGACGCCGCGCGCCATATCGGCAATTTGCTGTTTAGATGTAAGGGCATGGCCGCAACGGTCCATGCCCTTTTGCTTTACGATGCAGCCACCATGTTAAGGAGGCAACCATGACAACTTCGCCTTTGGCAAACCCCACGGCAACTAGGGAGCTGCTAGAGGAGTTTGGCCTTGCGACCAAGCATCGCCTGGGCCAAAACTTCCTGATCGACAACCATGTGATCGAACGTATCTGTGAGCTCGCTCAGCTTACGGGCGATGAGCGCGTGCTCGAGGTCGGCCCGGGTTGCGGCACGCTGACGTTGGCCTTGCTGCAGGAGGCGGCGTGCGTCACGTCGATCGAGGCCGATCCCGAGCTCGAGCCGGTGCTCGATGCTCACGCCGCCGACTACGCCAACTTCCGCTTTATCATGGGCGACGCGCTCAAAGTGACGCCGGAGCAGATTGAGCAGGCCGCCGGTGGTGAACCCACGGTGTTTGTCGCGAATCTGCCCTATAACGTAGCGGCGACGATCATCCTTCAGTTCTTCCAGACGATGCCCGCGCTTAAGCGCGTTGTCGTCATGGTGCAAAAGGAAGTTGCAGATCGTATTGCCGCAACGCCGGGCAACAAGACCTATGGCGGCTACACGGCAAAGCTCGGCCTGTATGCGCAGGTGACGGGGCGCTTTGAGGTGCCGCCGCGCTGCTTTATGCCGGCGCCGCATGTGGATTCTGCCGTAGTGCGCATCGATCGCGTTGACGGTGTGGTACCCGAGGGCATCGACCGCGAGTTTGTGGCCCATGTGATCGACGCTGCATTTGCCCAGCGCCGCAAGACGATCCGCAACTCCATGAGCGCCAACGGCTTTGCCAAGGACGCGCTCGACGCCGCCTTTGAGGCTTGCGATATCGCGCCCACCACGCGCGCCGAGACGCTCGACGTCGCCGCCTTTGTCCGCTTGGCTCAGGAGCTTTCCCATGACGCCTAATGTCGAACGCGTGACGTTTACCAAAAAGAAGAAAACGGTGGCCTGCCCGGTGCCGCTGGCGCCGCTTGCCGATACGCATGCGCACCTGCTCTCTTTTTGGAGCAAGGAAGTGCCCGAGACGCTCGTGCGCGCCAAAGCCGCGGGCGTCGACCTGTTGGTGACGATGTTCGACCCCATCGCTGACAAACGCAGCGTGACGGACTATAGCGACTGGCTGGTTCGCGAGATCCTGCCGATGCGGGATATCCCGCAGATCAAGTATCTCGTCGGTGTGCACCCCTATGGCGCTCCCGACTATACCGATAACATCCATGCCCAGATTGTGGCTGCACTCGATGATCCCCTATGCGTTGGCATTGGCGAGATCGGTTTGGACTACCACATGGACTATGACGACGATGTCGCGCCGGCGCCCCACGACGTGCAGATCGACTGTATGGCGCGCCAACTCGAGGTTGCCGTACGCCGCAATGTGCCGGTAGAGCTGCATCTGCGTCATGAGGACACGGACGAGGAGCGCACCTCGCATGTGGATGCCTACAACGTGTTGCGCGAGGTCGGCGTGCCCCAGGCCGGTTGCGTACTGCACTGCTTTGGCGAGGACCGAGCCACGATGGAGCGCTTTGTGGATTTGGGTTGTTACATCGCCTATGGCGGCGCGGCTACCTTTAAGCGCAACGACGACGTGCGCGAGGCATTCGCGGCAACCCCGCTCGACCGTATTTTGTTCGAGACGGATTGTCCCTATATGGCGCCGGAGCCCATTCGCGGTCTTGAGTGCGAGCCTGCAATGATTTCCATCACAGCAAACGCGCTGGTCAACGACCGCGTCGATCGTACCGGCGAGGACGCTGAAGCAATCGCTCGAGCTGCCTGGGAAAATGCCTGCAAACTTTTTCAAAAATAGTTCTTGCGTTCGCGGTGGCGCTCCGTTATTCTAATTCCTGCACGCGGGCGTGGCGGAATTGGCAGACGCGTACGGTTCAGGTCCGTATGGGGGCAACCCCATGAAGGTTCAAGTCCTTTCGCCCGCACCATTAAATGAAAGAGCTCCCAGCAATGGGAGCTTTTTTGTTACGGGCCGTTTTTGGCAGATTTGACCTATCGATTTCGCGCGGTAGATGCCCCCGTGGTCAAAAAGTGGCAAATATGAGTACTGGCACGAAAATAGAGACATTTCACGAA
>CABQMF010000014.1 GCA_902465265.1 uncultured Collinsella sp.
CCAGCCCCTGGCCCCGACCCGCGAGGGCTACACCTTCGCCGGCTGGACCTACGACTCCGAGGGCACCGAGCCGGTCGACTTCACCAAGCCCGTCCAGGGCGGCGGCGACCACGTGACGTTCTACGCCCAGTGGACCAAGAACGAGACGCCTGCTGTCCAGACCCACAAGGTCAATTTCTATGTTGATGGTTCCACCACTACGGTTGAGGTCGAGGACGGTAAGACTGTTGCTCAGCCCAGCGATCCTTCCGTCGACGGCTTCAACTTTGTCGGCTGGTCTTCTTCCAAGGAGTCCTTCAAGAAGTTTGACTTCTCTACTCCTATCACTGAGGACACCACTGTCTACGCTTTCTTTACCGCTAAGACCCCCAAGTCCGAGACGTTGAAGAAGGATGAGGGCAAGAAGCAGATTGCTGCTGGTAAGAAGGACGAGGCTAAGGCCGAGAAGAAGGACGACGCCGCCCTTGCTTCTACCGGCGATCCGACCTTCGTTGTGACCTCTGCTGCCGCCCTTACCGGCGCCGTGGCTGTCGCTGTGGGCATGTACATGACCAAGCGTCGCGAGCACTAAACTCTACTAGTGTTTACCTCCGGGCTTTATTAGCCCAAACCTGATAGCCGCGTGTGGACCCGACCCCCACGCGGCTTTTATGTTTTAGTTATCTTGTTGAATTTTTCGGCTTCTGCATCCGTTTTTAGATGTCCACGCGATATAAAGGGGCGCCGCTGCGATGTGTGCAGCGGCGCCCCTTTGCGTTGATTCTTATTGTGTGAGCTCGGCCCTAGGCCAGCGCTCGTACGTTTGAGGAGATCTTCAGCACCAAATACTGGGTCGAGGAACCCAGCTTGAGCAAGTCGCCGTCGTGGATGGGAATCTGCTTATCCTCATCGCCAGCGGTGCGCAGCGAGCGTGGCTTTTCGATAACGGTGGTCGCGCCACTGCGTGTCACCAGCACCGTTCCGTTGGTGGAGTGCAGGCCGCTTGCGAGCCATGTGTCGTTGGAAAACGCTACACGCAGGTGCCGACGGGATACATCGGGTCCTACGTTGGTGATGGCGTTTTGGTCGTGTGCAAAAGAGCCAAGTACCGTACCCTCGGGATCGAGGCTTAAAGGATAGATAGGCGGCAAGGCCGAGCCGTCTTTCGCAAGCCTGAGCAGCCCCAGTTTTGCAGGAGGCTCGTTGACCTTGCGGTTAGTGCCTCGCGCCTGGACGACCTCGGCGGTCTCGAGCGTGCCAAAGGTCTGGGACAGTTGCGTTATAGCAAAGTCTTTGACCTCGGAGGCGGCGGCATTGGGATCGGCCAGGCATCCGCAGACCGTTAGCGCAAGGAGCTCCAAAAGGCGCCGGTCGCTTTGCTTGAGGCCAGGCATGACGGCGATGCGGTCAAAGATATTGCGCAGGATGGAACCATCGAGCCCCCAGTGTTCGAGCGACGTTACCATGCGCTCGAGGGCACGCGTCGTAATGGCTTGCTGGCGAGCGTTGGCGGCCGTTGGACTGCTGCCACTGCCGATTTTTACAGCGGCAGCCAAGCTCTGGACGCTCTGCGAAAAATCGGCAAACATCTCGGGGTCGATCTTGTCGGTGCCCGGAACGACGTGCACCACGCGTCGCGATAGAAACGTCTTTTCTGCAATGCGAAATCGTGGGGCCGGTTTGGAGCCCATCGGCTTGTCCGAAATCAGGATGCGCGCCGCTTCTCGATTGTTGATCTGCAGGTCGCACTTAAGGAAATCAAAGAGCACCTCAGAAGGTGTTTCCGCACGCATGATGCGAGGCTCCTTTCTGGTATCCGGGGAGGGTGTTAGATGCAAAAGCCGGGTAGGACATAGGTCTTTTGGTCCGGAGCGTTTCCGGGCGTTGCCCAGTAAAACACGTCGCCGTCTTTTCCAACGCGGTTAAAGTACGTCGAGTCGGCAACCTCGCTGCAGTCGGCGCTGGGGGTGCGCTCCCAGTAGCAGATCTTTTTGCCAGCGACGGTGCGGATCATGGCATCGTTGGTGGTCAGGCCGCTCACACTCTGCTCGCGATAGAGCTGGTACTGATCGCCTTCTCCGCTGTAGAGGACAGAAAGGTACTCGCTGCCCTCTGCGAACGTTTCGGGCGCCTGATAGCCGCACAGCTCGCTCATGGACGGTAGCCAGAGCATGTCGTCGGTGGCGGTGATGCTGGAGGCGTCTTTAGTGCCGCCGGTGTTGTTGGTGAGCTTTCGCACCGAGCGAATCTGATTACGGAGATCGTCGGGTAGCGTGGCCATGCCCTTGTCCGCCAACCATTCACGAAGCGACGATTGCTCCCAACCGCCCGTCGCGGCGCGGTCGTTTACGGCGCGCATGGCGATGGGGGTACGGAACATAAAGGTGATGCCAGCGGGGAGGCCGTCATCGGTGAGCGTGTCTGCCTTAAAGCCAACGATCTGGATTTGTGCCTTGGTCCCGTCGGAAAGCCTGACGGTCTTGGTGTTCTCGTTTTCGAGCGACTGCTTGCTGTTTACCAGGTGGTAGGTTTCGGCAATCGCGAGCGCGTCCTTGTTGGAAGATGTCTCTTGGATTTTGCGGGAGATCAGGGCGAGTTCTTCCCAGGTGTAATCGTCGAGTGACGGCTTGATGCCGTGCGCCAGGTCGATAAGCCCCCAGCATCCCGTGGCAAGGGCGGAAGCTGCGATGCCGGCAACGCAGACGCCGCCGAGCGCGAGCGCAGTGCGACGCGAGATGACTGGGTGATGCGTCTGAGCCTTGTCGGAGCCGGAAGGCTTCGGTTGCTGGCTAAAGTCGATCGGGGTGGGCAACGGCGTGCGCGGCTCAAAATCGATGTCTTTAATCCAGGCATCGAGCTTGCCGACAATCGTAGACAGCGGCGCGCGCTGGGACTGCTTGTTATGGATACCGCTCATGATGACATCGACAAGCATTTGGTCGCCGGGTACGCGTGCCTCAAGCGGCTCGAGCTCGTGCTCGATCTTGTACAGGTAGGACGACTGGTCCATATGCTCGTTTAGGCGATATGGCGTGTGACCGGCATAGAGCGTGTAGAGTATGCTGCAGAGCTCGTATGTATCGATGCTGGGCGACGTACGCAGCGGTGCCAGCTCGGGGATGTCGTTGGAGAGCATCTCGGGTGGGGCGAACTCGGGGGTGCCGTTGCGCCAGATGCCGGTGGACATGGTAAACGAGGGGTCTGAGCGCTTGATGCTCGAGCTGCCCAGATCGACTAGGCAAAGGTCAAAACTGCAGTGTGCAATCTGCTGGGCAAGGGACCGGCGCGTCGTGCGAATAATGATGTTGCGCAAGGAGATATCACGGTGCGCAAACGGTGCATCGAGCTTTTGGGCACCCAGGAGAATCTCTCCCAGGCGTTTTCCAATCGCAGCGACGGTGTTTGCGGGAATGTGGCCGCCCTCGGCGGGGTCGGTTAGCTCTGCCGCAGCATCGCGAAGGGGCAGGCCTTCAATCCACTCCATAAGGATGGCCGGTACGGAGCCGGTATAGCCGTAGCCATAGGTTTTGGGAAAGCCGCCCAACAGTGAGACGGCTGCAAGATTGCGATACTCCTCGGTAAGCGTCTTGATGCCCGAGGGGCTGATGGCGGAGCCGTTTTCATCACAGCCGCTGAGGGGCCATAGCGTTTTGAGCGCAAAGGTCTCGCCCTCGGTGTTGGCGACCTTGCGAAGATGGTGGGAACCGCCGCCGACTGCCCCGCAATCCAACAGGGTGGTAAAGCGGCGAATAGTATCGGGGTCTTCGTTGGTCGCAAACATGGCGTTTGGTTCAAAGGGGGACAACGCGATGATATTCATATCCGTGTCGTACGTCACGGGGCGATCCTTTCGAGAAAAAAGTGCATAACGATAATGTTAGTGAAAAGGTAGCGCAACCGTTGCCTTAATCGAAAGGTGCCGTTATTTGCATGGGTTGATGCAAATAACGGCACCTTTTGCGTCGAAGATGTGTGGGCGGGCTAGTCTGTGATGCGAATGACCAAGAAGCGCGTCGTGGCGCCCAAGCAAAGCGTGTCTCCGTTGTGAATCTCGACGGGGGTGTTGGCAAAGTTGGCGGGGCGCTCGCGTCTGGGCGGTTCGATAGCCTGTCGGCAGCGGTCGACGCCCGAGATCAAAAACGATCCGTTGGTGGAGCCGAGGCCCTGCGCAAGCCAGCGTCCGTCTTGGAGCCAAATACGCAGGTGCTGGCGCGAGACGTCGGAATCGACGTCGGTGATGGCGTTCTCGTCTCCCGTCAGCGACCCGATAATGCTGCCCACCGGGTCCGTGGTAAGGGGACGCAGCGGCGGTCGTGCCGAGTTGCCCACGACGCGCAGCAGCCCCAGACGAATGTCTCCCGTGGGGCGCGCGGTTGTCGAGAAAAACGAGGTGACGGTCGTCTCGACCGTGCCGAGTGTCGAGAGCATCTGGTCGGACACAAAGGACTCGGTGTATTCGATGGCGCGGGCGGGGTCGCCAAGGCAGCCGGTAACGATAAAAAAGACCAGATGGATGTAGAGGCGATCTTTGATGTCGCTATCGTCAGCGGTCTCGATGCGCTCAACGCCGTTTCTAAAGAGCATGCCGTCGACGCCGCAATTGGTAAGGGCATCCTGCATGTCTGGGACGCACGACTCCATATAGCGTTTAGCGACCTTGCTCAGCGATTGGGGGTCGGAGCCTCGGTTTTGCATGATGAGGTTGAGTATCTGGCGCGCACTTTGTTCAAAGGGCACAAACAGCGGCTCGGGAAGGTCACCGGGTTTGGCGTGAACGATTTCGCGTGAGATAAACGACGGGACCGTCAAGCGTTCGGAGATGGGGCGTCCACCGTAACGGGCGTTGCCGGCCATGAGAATTTGCGCGGCGTTACCGTTGTTGATGCGACCGAGTGACTTAAGCCCGGCGTACAGTGCACAAGATGGGGTGTCGGCCATTTGTTTTACCCCCCCCTCCTCAAAAAGTGACATTAAATACGTAAGCATGGTCAATTATAGGCGCTTTGCAGCTCGAAATGCTCGCCAGGGGGCGCGGGCGGTGTAAATCGCTGCCGGAAGACAGCAAATCAAAAAGCGGAGAGCGGATTAATAAGCTGGGAAAACGCGTTAGCAAGACCGTTGTGGGCAACATTTGGCATGATGTCGCTCAGGCTTTTGGTCACGGGACCGTGCGGTACCATAAACGTTAATGAACTTTGACGAACGACCCGCCGAGCTTGCCTCGGCGGGCTTTTGGCGTTGCAATGCCGGAGGAACAGCATGCTCATTCACCGTATAGCCGCGCAGCTCTACACTGCCGAGGCGCTGCAGACCGTCGAGGCCGGACTCGATGCCGGCGAGGACGTGACGCTGGCCGTGTCTCAGTCGGGTCGCACGCTTATGGCCGCCGCCCAGTTTGCGCGTCGTCCGCGCCCCACGGTCTACATCGTGAGTGGCGAGGACGCGGCCGATCGCGCCGCGCGCAGCCTTGCCGCCTACGTGGGCCTGGCGCACGTGTGCCGTTTTCCCGAGCGCAAGGACTATCCGTGGCGCGAGCAGGCGCCCGACGACGCCGTGGTGGCCCAGCGCTGCGAGGCGCTCGGGCGCATCGTGCGCGGGGACAACTGCATCATGGTCGCCTCGGCTCGCGCGCTGCTGCGCTGTGTGCCGCCGGTCGAGAGCCACTACTGGGAGTCCACGACCTTTGCGGTGGGCGAGGAGATTCCCTTTGACGAGGTGCCGCAGCGTCTGGTGGGCATGGGCTACACCAATGCCGGCGCCGCCGACGCGCCCGGCCTGTTCCGTGTGCACGGCGACACCGTCGAGGTGTATCCCGCGCAGGAAAAGGCGCCCGTACGCATCGAGTTCTTTGGCGACGAGATCGACCGCATACGCCGCATGGTGAGTTCAACGGGCCAAACCATCGGCAACGAGGACAGCATCGAGATCTTCCCCTGTCGCGAGCTGGCGCTTACCGACGAGGCCGTCCACAACATGCATGTGGCGCTCTACCGCGCCAGCCAGGACGACAGCAAGTTGGCGGCGCTGCTCGAGATGGTGGATGCGCGCATCGTCACGCCTGAGCTCGACCGCTTTTTGCCGGTGATGTACGGCCAGACCGTGAGTCCGCTGTCGCATGTGAGCGGCAAGGCGCTCGTGGTGCTGTCCGAGCCGCGCTCGCTGTTCGACGATTGTCTGCGCGCCTACGAGGATATCGAGGCGCGTGCCGGCGAGGCGGGGGTCGACCGTCTGGACGGCCTGTACGTGCGTGCCCAGCAACTCGACTTTGGTTCCCAGCAACGCCTGAACTATGTGAGCCTCATCCGTGCCGGCGGTGCGGTGACGGCTGAGCTCAAGATTGAGCAGCCTGCCATCGCAGGCTCGGACAACCGTTTTATGACGCGCATCCAGGAGGTCGTGGGCAAGCGCTATGCCTGCGTGTTTGCCATCCCCGACCGCGGTGCGCGTGAGTCGATGGAGCTCACCTTTGGCGACGAGGGCATTACCTTTGAGGAATCGCTGACCGCCGCGCCCGAAAATGCCGGCGCTATCGGCGACCGCGTGCGCGTGGCAGCGGCGGATTCCGCCGACCGTGCCGCACGCCAGGAGGCCCGTGCTTCCATTCGCGAGCGAAAGGCCGATGCGCTCAACGCCCGTTCGCTCGAGGCGGGCGCCGCGCAGGCTGCCGCCGGCGCGGCCGTGCCCACCATCTCGCGCGGGCGCGTGACCTTTGTGGACGCTGCCCTGCCGCAGGGCGTGGTGGTGCCCGACGCCAATTTGGCCGTGTTCTCGATCGCCGACCTCAACGCCCGTATGGATGCCAACCGCGCGCGCAGCCGCCGCAAGGTTGACATTACGCAGATCACCTTCCCGTTTAAGCCGGGAGACTACGTGGTGCACGCTACCCACGGCATCGCGCTCTTTAGCGAGATCGCGCGCCAGGAAGTGGGCGGCAAGGAACGCGACTACTTTTTGCTGGAATATGCCGACGGCGACAAGCTCTACGTGCCGCTGGAGCAGGTTGACCGCATTACGCGCTACGTTGGTCCCGACGGCGATAAACCGCGCTTGACCAGGCTCAACACCGCCGACTGGACGCGGGCCACCAACAAGGCGCGCAAGAATGCCAAAAAGCTGGCGTTTGACCTGGTCGACCTCTATACGCGCCGCTCGTCGATTACCGGTATCGCCTGTCCGCCCGATACGCCTGAGCAGATCGAGATGGAGGAGAGCTTCCCCTACGACGAGACACGCGACCAGCTGGAGGCTATCGCCGACATCAAGGCAGACATGGAGGCGCCCAAGCCCATGGACCGCCTGCTGTGCGGCGACGTGGGTTTCGGCAAGACCGAGGTCGCCCTGCGCGCAGCCTTTAAGTGCGTGGACTCCGGCCGCCAGGTCATGGTGCTCTGTCCCACGACCATTCTGGCCCAACAGCACTACGAGACATTCTTTGAGCGTTTTGCCCCGTTTGGCTTGGAGGTCGAGGTACTCAGCCGCTTCCGCACGCCGGCGCAGCAAAAGCGCGCGCTCAAGGCGTTTGCCGAGGGCACGATTGATGTGCTCATCGGCACGCACCGTCTGCTTTCGGCCGACGTGAACCCCAAGAACCTGGGTATGGTGATCATCGACGAAGAGCAGCGCTTTGGTGTGCAGCACAAGGAGCAGCTCAAAAACCTGCGCGAGCAAATCGACGTGCTCACGCTCTCGGCAACGCCTATTCCGCGAACCATGCAGATGGCCACAAGCGGCGTGCGCGACATGAGCCTGATCACCACGCCGCCGACCGGGCGTCGTCCCGTGATCGTGCACGTGGGGGAGTACGACCCCGACGTGGTGAGCGCGGCGATTCGCCTGGAGGTGGGCCGCGGCGGTCAGGTGTACTACGTGTCCAACCGCGTCAAGACCATCGACGATGCCGTGGCGCGCGTGCACGAGGCCGCGCCCGAGGCGCGCGTGGGTGTGGCACACGGTAAGATGAGCCCGCGCGAGGTCGAGGACGTGATGATCGAGTTCGCGACCAAAAAGATCGACGTGCTTATCGCCACGACCATCGTGGAGAGCGGCATCGACAACGCAACGGCCAACACGCTCATCATCGAGGACTCGCAGCGCCTGGGCCTGGCACAGCTCTACCAGCTCAAGGGCCGCGTGGGCCGCTCGGCCACGCAGGCATACGCGTACTTTATGTTCCCCGGCGAGCTGCCGCTCACCGAGGAGGCCACGGCACGCCTGACTGCACTTTCCGAGTTCCAAGACCTGGGCAGCGGCATGCGCATTGCCATGCGCGACCTGGAGATCCGCGGCGCCGGTTCGCTTATGGGCGCCGAGCAGCACGGTAACCTGTCGAGCGTGGGCTTTGACCTGTTTACGCAGATGCTGGGCCAGGCCGTGGCCGAGGCGCGCGGCGACGACGATGCCGGCGTGGAGGCGGCGAGCGTGGGCATCAACCTGCCGGCCGACTACTTCTTGTCCGAGGAGTACATGCCGGCGGTGGACCAGCGCGTGCTCGTGTACCGCAAGCTCGCGGCGGCCGAGGACCTGGAGAGTATCGACGAGGTACAGGAGGAGACCGAGGCCGCGCACGGTGAGCTGCCGTTGGCGGGGCTCAACCTGTTCAACCGCGCTCGCATCCGCATTCGCGGCGAGCGCCTGGGGCTCGAGAGCGTCACGCTCAGCGGCGGACGCATCACGTTTTTGGGCGTCGAAGTGCCCAAGAAGGTGGCCTTTGAGCTTAAGACTCGCTACGGTGCGGTGAACTTCCCCAAGAGCCGCAAGCTATCGGTGCCCTACAAGGCGGGCGCCGGCGCGGGCAGCGGCCTGGGCCGCGGCCTCGACGCCAACGACGGCACCGGCCCCGTGGCGGCCGCGCTCATGCTGCTGCGGCAGCTGGGCGCTAGTGATGATGACTAGCGAGTCGACGCTGCAAACACCCTATTTGGGCACTCTGGTTCCATCGAAAGGAAAGCATGTTCGGATACATCTATAAGAAAGATGTCGCCATTATCGCGGTTGTCCTGTGTCTTTGTCTGGGCGTGGGCAGTTTCTTCGATTATCAGATCTCGAGCGCGCTGTTCAACATCGGCAGCATGTACGGCCGCTTTATCGAGGCGGCCGGCGAGCTACCGTTCGAGCTGACGGCGAGCATCGCGGGCGTTATGCTCGTGCGCTCGGCGCGCCCCGATTCCAAGGCGAGCAAGTGGCTCGCCGTGCTGGGCGTTCTAATCAACGTGGGCCTGGTCGGCTACGAGATTATCGGATCGCTGCGCGTCGGTGGCAAGCTTATTGCGTTTCAGCTGGTTCTGACGTTTGCGTTGGTCATCGCAGCCAACTTCATCGCCTACCGCCTCACGCGCACGACCGAGCCCGACGAGCTTACGCGCTGGGCGTTGATGGTGCTGGCCGTGTGGGTCGCTCAGGCCATCATCCTCAACGTCATTGTTAAGCCGTTATGGTCGCGCCCGCGCATGCGCGTGATCGAGGTCACGCCGGGGCTCAATTTTCAGCCGTGGTGGGTGATTGGCAACCCCGACAAGTGGACCTATATCGCCGCCGGCGTGATCAAGGACGGGTTCAAGTCGTTTGCGAGCGGACACACGGCGCATGCGGCGATCGGCCTCATGCTCGCCGGTCTTCCCGCGGCAGCCTTTAAGGAAAAACCTTCGCGTCGCCGCGTGATCTTTTGGGCGGCGGCGGCCGTCGCAGTGTTCGTCGCCTTTGGCCGCATCGTGATCGGCGCGCATTTTTTGAGTGACGTGAGCTGCGGTTTTGCCCTGGTACTGGCACTTGAGTGCCTTGCCGCACGCATTGCCTATCCCAACGGCGTACAATAGCTCCGTTTGAATCATCTGGCCGATACCCGGTAAGAGAGGATTGCCATGCTCGCGTTTAACAACGATTATTCCCACGGCGCACATCCGGCAGTGCTGCAGGCGCTCGTCGACACCAATATGGAGCCGCAGCCCGGCTACGGTACCGATGCGCACACCGAGCGTGCCAAGCAGCTTATCCGCGAGGCCTGTCAGGCCCCCGATGCCGACGTGTTTTTTCTGGTGGGCGGCACGCAGGCCAACGCGACGGTGATCGACATGCTGCTCGCGCCGTACGAGGGCGTCGTTGCTGCCGAGACCGGCCACGTCGCCTGCCACGAGGCGGGCGCCATCGAGTTTGGCGGCCACAAGGTGCTCACCATTCCTGGCTACGAGGGCAAGATGCACGCCGAGGATCTGGAGAACTATATCCAGGTGTTCTACGAAAACGAGAGCTACGAGCACACGGTGTTCCCGGGCGCCGTGTACGTGAGCCTATCGACCGAGTACGGCACGCTGTACTCCAAGGCCGAGCTCGCGGCGATTCACGCAGTGTGCCAGAAGCGCGAGATTCCGCTGTTTGTGGATGGCGCCCGCCTGGCCTATGCGCTGGCGGCCGATGAGTGCGACATTACCCTGCCCGAGCTGGCGCAGCTATGCGACGTGTTCTACATCGGCGGCACCAAGTGCGGCGCGCTTTGCGGCGAGGCCGTGGTGTTTTGCGGCATGCACGCCCCGGCGCATCCCATTCCGCGTATTAAGCAGCATGGCGCGCTGCTTGCCAAGGGCCGCCTGACGGGCGTGCAGTTCGAGGCTCTATTTACCGATGGCCTGTATTTTGAGATTGGTCGCCAGGCGATTGAGACCGCTCAGGCGCTGCGTCGCGTACTGCACGAGCGCGGCTACCAGTTCTTCTTGGAGACGCCGACCAACCAGCAGTTTGTGATTCTGCCCAACGAGGACATGGCCCGCATTCGCGAGCATGCCTCGATCGAGTACTGGGAAAAGTACGACGAGACCCACACGGTGGTGCGTTTTTGCACCAGCTGGGCCACGACGCAGGAGGGCATCGACGCGTTGGCGGCTGTCCTGTAGCCTGATGTAATGACGAGGGGCCGCCTTGCGCTGGGTTTGGCGCAAGGCGGCCTTTGTTTTTGAGGGAGAAGGGTTGTATGACCGAGATGTCCGAGCCGACGATTCGCCTGGCGACGCCCGAAGACGCACCGGCGTTGCTGGCCATCTATGAGCCGTATGTGCGCCAGACGGCGATTACCTGCGAATACGAGGTGCCGAGCGTTGAGGAGTTCGCCGGGCGCATCGAGCGTACGCTCAAGCGTTATCCGTATTTGGTGATGGAGTTGGACGGGCGTCCGGTAGGCTATGCCTACGTGAGTCCGCTTAACAGCCGCGAGGCATACGACTGGTCGGTCGAGACGTCGATCTACCTGGCACGCGATGTGCGCCATGGCGGGCTGGGTCGCAAGCTGCACGACGCGCTCAAGCAATGCCTGGTCGCGATGGGCATCACCAACATGTGCGCCCTCATCGCCGTGTCGCACGACAAGGACGACGAGTACCTGACGCACAACAGCCAGGATTTCCATGCCCATATGGGATATCGCCTGGTGGGCACCTTCGACCGCTGCGCCCAAAAGTTCGGCCGCTGGTACGACATGTGCTGGATGGAGCTGGTCCTGGCCGAGCGCACACCCAACCAACCCAAACCAACCTGGTTTCCCGACCTCCCCAAACCCACCATTTAGGGACAGGTTTATTTTGGCCGCTTTGTAGCGTCAATCCACCGCGAGAAGTACGGATTCACGCGTCTTTTGATGCGGATGGGCTTAATTTGGCTTCGATTTGGGTCCGTTTGGCTTCGATTCGAACTAAGTGAGTAGACTTTTTGGCGCAGGTCGAGCGCAAGGCGTATCTGCCTTAGTAAAACCGCAGGTCACAGAGGTGACAGTTTTTGGTGTGCTCGACAGGTCACGAAAAGTCTACTCACTTAGATTTGCGGTACTGGATATTCTGAGCAGGAACAGTTGAGCTTGGACGGCGCGTATTGCCAGGTGATGTTGGCATTTGTGCCATGCTGGCTTGAGATTTAATAATACCGCAGGTAAAACGTTCATTAGGTACAGTTTGCCTCGTTTGGTGCGCTAGCCGATGGGTTCGGTGTATTTGGCGCGGTCGGTGCGCTGGATGCGCTTGGAGACGTGGAGCGGGCGGCCGTCGGTGTCGTAGACGTAGTCGGTGATTAGGATCAGCGCCTGCCCGCGCTCAACGTTGAGCAAAAACGCCTCGTTTTGCGAGGCGTAGCACACCTCAAAGGTCTTATGCCCCTGTGCCGGCGCGCGATGGAACTCCTGTCGCAGCGTGGCGTAGAGTGAACCGTTGATATCGCGATCGATGAGCGTCTCGAAGCTTGGCGGCAGGTAGGTGGTCTCCAGGCACAGCGGCGCGTCGTCCAGGTAGCGCAGGCGGACAAGTTTGACGAGCTTGCTGCCCACGGCGGCGTCAAAGAACTTAGCTATGCTGCCGGCCGCCTTGGCAAAGCCCGAGTCCACGGTGCGCGTGGTGGGCTTCATGCCCTGGCCTTCGACCTGCTTGGTATAGCTCGAAAACACCAGGTTGTTCTCGTGGAGCGCGGGCGTGTCGGCCACAAAGGCGCCACGCCCGCGCTCGGTGCGCACCAGGCCCTCATCAACGAGCACCTTAAGGGCGTGGCGCACAGTGCTGCGCGACAGCCCCGATTCGTCCATGAGCTCCATCTCGGACGGCAGCTTGTCTCCGCGTGCGTAGATGCCGGCGGCGATGCGGTCGCGAAGCGTACCCGCCAAGCGCTCGTATTGGGCCAGTTTCTTTTTAGACGAAGCGTTCATGCGATCAACCTGTATCCAACCTGTATGCGTATCTAATCAAGCATGTATTCAATACAACAACAAAACCGCTGGTAGCTAGCTATCGAAAACCTTACCAGCAAAATTTCTAAGACAAATATAGCATACAACTAGTCGACATAACCAAAACATGTATGTAACTTGTATGCCATCGAGAGCATCAAACGAGAAGAAAGGCTGATGCACGATGACTACTCAGGAACAGGTTAAGGACGTCGTCTCCCAGGTTTTGGCTGACAAGGCCGACAAGGGCGGCATCAAGCGCGTCGTGTGGATTGGCGCTGGCGGATCCAACGGCGGTAACTATCCTGCCCAGTACTTTATGGAGCACGAGGCCACGCAGGTCGTGGGCTCCAGCTACACCAGCAACGAGTTCGTGCACGCAACCCCGGCCTACGTTAACGAGAACACCCTGGCCGTCGTCGTGTCCATGCGCGGCACCAAGGAGACCATCGTCGCCGCCCAGGTCGCCAAGGACCACGGCGCCAGCACCATCGCCATCTATGTTGACGAGTCCGGCCTCACCGAGGTCTGCGACTACAAGATCCAGTACGACAGCCTGGCCGTCGACGAGTCCTGCATGGGCCGCACCAACTCCGCCGTCGTGACCATGATCGCCATGGAGCTTACGCAGCAGACCGAGGGCTATGCCGAGTACGAGACCGCTATGGCCGCGTTCGACTTGGTCGACCCCATCTATCGCAAGGCCGTCGAGTATACCCGTCCGCTCGCTGCCAAGTGGGCCGAGCAGAACGCCGACAAGCCCTGCATCAACGTCATGGCCCAGGGTCCGCTCTTTGGTGCCGCCTACGTCTTTAGCATCTGCAACGTGCAGGAGATGCTGCAGATCGACTCTTGCACCATCAACACCTGTGACTTCTTCCACGGCCCCTTCGAGATCCTGGACAAGCGCACCTCGCTGTTCCAGCTCATCAGCGTCGGCCGCAGCCGCTGCAACGACGAGCGCGGCATCCGCTTCGTCAACCAGTACGGTGGCGAGCGCGTCTATCAGCTCGACGCCAAGGAGCTCGGCCTCAACGACATCAAGGACAGCGTGAGCGAGTACTTCAACCACCTGATCTTCGCCCCGATCCTCAACAACGTGTATATGCGCGCGCTCTCTGCCGTCACCCACAAGGACTACATGACGCGCCGCTACATGTGGAAGCTTGAGTATTAGTTACGGCGTTTTACCAAACGCCGTAACCGCTCGACGCTGCGCGGGCCGCATTTGGTCAATCTGGCGTTCAACTTCAAGGGCGCGACCAGAAGGTCAGCGCCCTTTCGTTTCACGCCACCTTGCCTCAAATGCGGCCCGCTCGCTGATTTATGCTCAACCAGCGGCGCTTTAGTCGTTGGGGACGTTCTTAAATGGCTAGTCATTCAGGAGCGTCCCCAACGACTAGTCATTTAAGAACGTCCCCAATGACTAGGTAGAGCAGATTTTTCCGTTCGGCGATTTGTGTCTTGAAAAATGTATATAACGACTATAACGTAGTATGAAACATATTGGAAACAACACCGAGGAGGCTGCGTTGAAGAAAAGCAATCTGGGCTATGCGCTGGTGCTGATCGCCGCGCTTATGTGGGGCACCATCGGAATCTTTGTTAACGGAATATCGGCCCTGGGTGTTTCGTCTCAGAGCATGGCGGCCTTTCGCCTGTTGTCGGGTGCCGTCTTAATGGCTCCGGTCTTGGCATTTATGGGTTGCCAGGGAGGCGCTCGTGAGGGAAAAGCCTCGGGTCCCATGGCATTGTTCAAGGCAAGTCCTAAAGAGCTTGTTCCCTGCGCGCTTGTCGGTATCGTCGGTTTAGCCGTCGCCAACACCTGCTATTACGAGTGCATGGGCGAGGTGGGCATGTCCACGGCCTCGGTGCTGCTCTACACCTCGCCGGTGTTTGGAGTCATGCTCGGCCGCGTGCTTTATCGCGAGGACGTGACCTCCAACAAACTCGTCGCCATCGTCTTTAACATTGTGGGTTGCGTGCTCGCTGTGACGAGCGGCGACCTGTCTGGTTTCCATTTCTCGGCTTGGGGCGTCGCGTCGGGTGTGATTGCCGGACTTTGCGGTGCACTGCTGGCGGTGTTTAGCCGTATGGCTACCAAGACGCTGCATCCGCTGGCGGTGACGTTTTGGGGCTTTGTCTTTGGCGGATGCTTTATGGCAGTGCTTTCGGCTCCGTGGTCCGATGTAGCCGCGGCAATGTCCCCGCAGCTCATTCTGCTGTTTGCAGGCTTTGGCTTTATTCCGACGGCTCTTGCGTACATCTTCTATATGAAGGGCCTTTCGATGGATCTTGAGACATCGAAGGTGCCGGTCGTGGCTTCGTTCGAAACCGTGGCGACCGTTCTGGTCGGTATTGGCATCTACGCCGAGCCCGCCGGCGCGATCAAGGTCCTGGGCATTGTGCTGGTGCTCGCGTCCATCCTGATTATGAACACCGACTTCTCCAAGCTGCGCAACAGTGTGTTTGTCGGTCATGTCATTGAGAGCATGACCTTTAAGCCCAACGCGTGGTGGACGGAGAAATCGCAGGACATGGATCTGTTCCGCGAGCGCACCGGCATCGCGCTGGAGCCCACCGTGCAGGAAAGCCCCTGGTACTTCGTGCGATAGGGGATTGCGCGCAGGGTCTGACCTGGGGTTATCCAGCCAGCGCCGGCCTACCTAGCCCCAACGTTTCAAGTACGTTAAACCCGTCAACGGTCGATTTTCATCCGCGAACGGTCTTTATACTAATTAGCAATATCCGCAACGTATAAGACGTTATAATGACCATAACGAAAAGGAGGAGGCAAGATGAATCAGATCATTCTCGCATCTCATGGTGGCCTGGCCGCAGGCGCCAAAGACACGCTCGAGATGGTTCTCGGCGACGTGTCGAACGTCCACGTCGTGTCGCTTGCTCGTGACGACAAGGAGCCCATCACCAATAAGGTGGACGCCATGATCGCCACGTTCAACGCGGACGACACCGTCTATGTGTTGACCGATATGCTCGGCAGCTCGGTCAACAACAACATGGTCGAGCTTTCCAAGAACGGCACGAAGTTCACGGTGATCAGCGGTTTCAACATTCCGCTGGCACTGACGCTCGCTATGAGCCCCGTCCCTGTCAAGGGTGCCGAGCTCGCGGCCCTCATCAACGAGGCCCGTACCGGTCTGACCAACCCCAACGCACCGGTCGAGGCCGCCGCGGCTCCCGCCAAGAAGGCCAAGGCGTCCCGTCACAGCTCCGGTCCCGCCAAGATCGTCCTCGCACGTCTTGACTACCGTCTGTTGCACGGCCAGGTCGTCTTTACCTGGACCACCAAGGTTCAGGCCGAGCGCATCATCGTCGTCGACAACGCTGCCGCCAACGATGACATCAAGAAGGGCGCTCTTAAGCTGGCCAAGCCCCAGGGCGTGCGTCTGAACGTCTTCACCGTCGAGCGTGCCCTCGCCAAGATGGACAAGCTCAACACCCTCGGCGAGCGCGTCATGTTCGTCTTTGGCAACACGGCCGAGATGCTGCAGTTCTGCCAGGGCTACAAGCTCGACGCCATCAACCTGGGCGCCACCGCCAACCACGACGGTGCCGATCAGGTCGGCGGCAAGGACAGCTCCGTCTTCCTCGACGCCACCCAGAAGGCCGACGTCAACCAGCTGCTCGACATGGGCATTAAGCTCTATGTCCAGCAGACCCCTACGTATCAGAGCGTCGACATCGACGCCAAGCTGTAATCAACCAGGCTTTTGCCTGACTGAAAGGAGAAGGGTATGAATACGTTCATCAGTGCGGTGCTCGTCGGCCTCGTCGGCGTGTTCTGCATGTGGGACTCCCGCCTGCTCGGTCGTCTTAACTTCGAGCAGCCCCTCGTTGGCGCTACGCTCGTCGGTCTGCTGCTGGGCGATGTGCCCACCGGCCTTGCCGTCGGTGCCGCCGTCGAGCTCGTGTCCATGGGCCTGGTGCAGGTCGGCGCCGCCGTTCCGCCCGATATGGTCCTGGGCGGCATCGTGGCCGCTGCCTTTGCGTGCCTGACCGATGCTTCCGCCGAGACCGCCATGACGATCGCCATCCCGGTCGCCGTCCTGGGTCAGCTCCTCGGCATCGTGTTCCGTTCCATCATCGCCGCCCTCACCCATGTGGCAGATAGCGCGATCGATAACGGAAAGTTCAAGACCGCCTACCGTATGCATATCTGCGCCGGCTCCGGTCTGTACGCCGTCATGTACTTCCTGCCGATCTTCCTCGCCGTCTTTGTTGGCACCGACCTGGTTCAGGCCATCGTCAACATGGTTCCCGAGTGGCTGTCCACTGGTCTGAACGTTTCGACCAAGATCATGACCGCCTACGGCTTGGCCCTGCTGCTCACCATGATGATCAAGAAGGGTATGACTCCGTTCCTGTTCATCGGTTTCCTGCTCGCCGCTTACCTCAACCTGTCCGTCATCGCGGTCGCTCTGATCGGTGTGTGCCTGGCTGTCGTCTTCATGGGCTTCAAGTTCAACGGTTCCCATGCAGCCGCCGGTGTCGATTCCGACTACGATCCGCTCGAAGACGACGAAGACTAAGGAGGAACACACTATGGCAACCGCAACCAAGGACGTGTCCCTGAACAAGAAGGTCAGCCAGTTCTTCTGGCGCTCCTGGGCCATCCAGGCCTCTTGGAACTACGAGCGTCAGATGAACATGGGCTTCCTCTACGGTATGGTTCCCACGCTCGATCGCCTCTATCCGGATGAGTCCGACCCCAAGCAGCTTGCTGCTAAGAAAGAGGCTTACCACCGTCACATGGCGTTCTACAACTGCACCCCGCAGACGAGCGCCTTTATCCTAGGCCTCGCCGCCTCCATGGAGGAGGAGTACGCCAAGGATCCCGAGAACTTCGATCCCGATTCGATCAACGCGGTCAAGACCTCCCTCATGGGTCCGCTTTCCGGCATCGGTGACTCCTTCTTCCAGGGCACCATCCGCGTTATCGCCTTTGGCCTGGGCGTTCAGCTGGCTCAGCAGGGCTCCATCATGGGCCCGATCCTGGCCATGCTCATCTCCATCGTCCCCTCTGTGCTGATCACCTGGTTCGCAGCCAAGATGGGCTATCAGGGCGGCCACGAGTACCTGAGCAAGCTTCAGGGCGGCGACCTCATGGAGAAGCTCATGTATGTCTGCGGTATCGTGGGTCTTATGTCCGTGGGCGGCATGATCGCTACGCTGATCGGCGCCACCACCCCGCTGCAGTTCGCTGAGGGTACCGTCGTGATCCAGGACATCCTGGACGGCATGATGCCCCAGATGATCTCCCTTGGCCTCACCGGCCTTATGTACTGGCTCATCAAGAAGAATGTCAACACCGGTTGGCTTCTCGTGATCGCCATCGTGGGCGGCATCGCCCTCTCCGCGGCCGGCATCCTGGCCTAGTCGCGACCAAGCGCCTAATCGCTTTCCCCCGGGGGCCTGCCTGGCATCCCATACCCCAGGCAGGCTTCCATCCCTAAATGTGTCAAAGGGACAGTTCCTTTGACACATCCTCAACGGGCCGGCGACTCGGTCCAAATCACGGTAACCCTGCGAGCGCCCGGCAATGTGGCGCCGCAAAAATCGAAAGGAATGTGTCAGATGTACGAGATCGACCTTAACCTCCCTAAGCAGATCGTCGCTGACGTCCTGTCCAACCACGAGATCCACAGCGTCGCCTTCGTCGGCTGCGGCGCTTCCATGTCCGACCTTTACCCCGCCAAGTACTTCCTGGCCAACAACACGGACAAGCTGAACGTTCAGATCTTCACCGCTAACGAGTTCAACTACGACACGCCTTCCTGGGTCAACGAGCACACCTTCGTGATCACCTGCTCCCTCGGTGGCTCCACGCCCGAGACCGTCGAGGCCAACAAGACCGCCAAGAAGCACAACTGCCCGGTCGTCTCCCTCACCAACAAGGCTGGCTCCGCTCTGACCGTCGACGCCGACCACGTCATCGTCCACGGCTTCCACGCCAACTACGCTGCCAAGTGCGAGAAGCCCGGCTACGCCATCGCTCTTGCCGTCGAGATCCTTCAGCAGACCGAGGGCTATGACCACTACGAGGACATGATCACCGGCCTCACCAACGTCTTCGATCTCTGCGAGAACGCCGCTCAGCACTGCAAGAAGCTCGCCAAGAAGTTCGCCGAGGACTTCAAGGACGACAAGATGATCTACTTCATGGCTTCCGGTGCCTCCGAGAAGATGGCTTATTCTCACGCCGCCTTCCTGTTCACCGAGATGCAGTGGATCGACGCCGCTGCCTACAACACCGGCGAGTACTTCCACGGCCCGTTCGAGGTTTCCACCGAGGGTAAGCCCTACGTCTTCTTCATGTCCGATGGCGCCACCCGTCCGATGGACGCCCGCGCCCTCACCTTCCTTGAGCGCATGGGCGCCAAGGTCGCTCTGATCGACTCCAAGGACTACGGCCTGGCTGACGCCGTGCCCGCGAGCGTCATCACCTACTTCAACCCGCTGCTGCACCTCGCCGTTATGCGCGAGTACGGCAACCAGATCGCCGAGGCCCGTCAGCACCCGCTGACCATGCGTCGCTACATGTGGAAGCTTTCCTACTAATCACAAGTAAGTAGACCTTACGGGTTGATTGAGAGGGGATGGGGTTTGCGCCCCGTCCCCTTTTTTGCTATCGAAAGGAGATGCGTATGATCAAGGCAGTGCTGTTTGACATGGACGGCGTGCTGGTCGATACCGAGTGGTTCTACAACCGTCGTCGCGTGGCGTTTATGGAAGAGAAGGGGTTCCATTTTGACGAGATCCCCGATCTTTCAGGGTCTAACGAGCCTGCCATTTGGGAGGCACTGGTGCCCGACGATGTTGAGCTGCGCGAGCGTCTGCGCGTGGAGTACAAGCAGGTCTACAGCCCGGATCACCCCGTTCCGTATGCCGAGCTGCTCAACGAGCAGACGGAGCCGGTGATGCGCGAGCTGCACGAGCGCGGCGTGAAGTGTGCCATCGCGAGTTCGTCCTATCGCGAGCTTATTGACGAGCTGGTGGAGATCGCTGGCATTGCCGACGTGCTGGACTACACCATCAGTGGTCACGAGTGCAGTGCGTTTAAGCCCGATCCCGAGATCTACCTGCGCGCCATGGGGGCGCTGGGGATGGAGCCTGCCGAGTGCCTGGTTATCGAGGATTCGCCTTTGGGGATCGAGGCTGGCAAACGTTCCGGCGCTCGAGTCCTGGCGCTGCGTCCGCACGAGGGCGTCAACCTCGATCAATCGCGAGCCGATGTCGTTATCGATAATCTGACCGACATTTTGGCCGCTTTGTAGTGTCAATCCGCCGCAAGAAGCACGGGTTCAAACGTTTTTTGCGGTGGACTGGCTCAATTTGGTTTCGATTTTGATCCGTTTGGCTTCGATTCGGGCTAAGTGAGTAGACTTTTTGGCGCAGGCCGAGCACAAAGTGCATCTGCTCTAGTAAAACCGCAGGTCACAGGGGTGGCGGTTTTGGGTGTGCTCTGCAGGTCGCGTAAAGTCTACTCACTTGTAATTTGGGCCTTTGGTTGTGGGGGTTGCTGGTCCCGCTTTGGCTGTCGAGAAAGGGTGAACTGAAGCGCCCCCGTACGCTCCATGCTACAATCGCGGGCATGCCCCACAACCACATCTGCCTTCGAAAGGAGCCTACGTGGCGAACGCCATCGATCAGCTCACGGACCGCGTGCTCATGCTCGGCCGTCTCACCATCGTTCGCCGCGCTATTACCGCCGTGGCGGTCACAATTTCCGCCATTCTCCAGACATTTCTGATCCAGGCGTTCATCCAGCCCGCCGACCTGCTTCCGAGCGGCCTCACCGGCGTCGCGGTCCTGCTCGATCGCGTTACCTCGCTCGGCGGCGTTCACATCGACATCTCGCTCGGTATGCTCGCGCTCAACATCCCCGTGGCGCTCCTATGTTGGAGCGGCATTAGCAAGCGCTTCGTCATCTTCTCGATGATGCAGGTCGTGCTCTCATCGCTGTTCCTCAACGTCTTTCACTTCGCGCCGTTTTTGGGCGACAAGATCATGCTCATCATTTTTGGCGGCGTGGTCTCGGGTCTGGGCGCTGCCATCGCGCTTAAATCCGGCGCATCCACTGGCGGCACCGACTTTATCGCGCTGTGGGTTTCCAACCACACGGGCAAGACCATCTGGGGCGTCATCTTTGGTTTCAACTGCTTTATCCTGGCGATCTTTGGCTTTATGTTTGGCTGGGACAATGCGGCGCACTCCATCGTGTTTCAGTTTATTTCAACCAAGACCATCGACAGTTTCTATCGTCGCTACGACCGCGTGACGCTGCAGATCACGACGCGCAAGGCGGACGAGGTCATGACCGCCTATGTTGACCATTTTCAGCATGGCATTAGCTGCGCCGAGGTCATCGGCGGATACAGCCGTGAAAAGATGTACCTGCTGCACGCCGTTGTTTCGACCTACGAGAGTCAGGACATTATCAAGCTGGTGTGTGACATTGATCCCGGCGCCGTGATCAACGTGTTCCACACGCTCAACTTTGTGGGCGGCTGGTGGGGCGGGCATGTCGACGAGCCCATGCCCACGGCCGTACCCGATCCCGACAAGCCCGCGCGCATGGCCAGCAGGCAGGCGCGCCTCAGCGAGCAGGACAGCCTACAGCAGGACGACGGCAAGTAGGGTTTTGGCATTTTGCCGGCCTGAGGTAACCCATCAGCATGAGCCCCTCGAAAGCCCCGTTGCTTTTTAGAGGCTCTCGTTTACCCAGATAAAACCTACCAAAATGAAGCTGTCGCTTTTTGGTAGGGAGGGTGTATCGTTTTATCAATATGAGGTAACATGAAACTAGACGTTATATACGTATTAGTTATTTCGATATTCCAATAAGAGTGATTAGATATGCCTACGCCCAAAAATGCACCGCTTTACCAGCAGATTTATGACGAAATCAAGGACGCGATCGAGAAAGGTGTTTATGCACCCAAGGAGCGTATTCCGTCCGAGCTTGAGCTAGCCGAGCAGTACGACGTGAGCCGCATTACGGTGCGCCGCGCCGTCGAGGAGCTGTGCTCCGATGGCTACCTGGTTAAGCAGCAGGGCCGTGGCACCTTTGTCTCCACGCCGCACATCAACCGCCAGTTCCACGCTTCGACGCTGCAGACGTTTACCGCGCTGTGTGCCGATAATGACATGAAGGCGGGCGCGCATGTGGTCGATCGCCAGATTGTGCCGGCACGTCAAAACGAGATGGAGTTCTTTGGCCTGCAGAAGGACGCGCTGCTGCTGCACATCAAGCGCGTGCGTACGGCCGACGGCGAGCCCATTTTTGAGGAGAACATCTTTGTGCCGTTTGACGCCTACCGTGAGCTGTTGACGGCCGATCTTGAGGACAAGTCGATTTTTGCCGAGGTCGAGCGTGTTGGCGGAACGCCGATTGTCTCGGTTGGTTACCGCACGGTCGAGGCCGTTCGTGCCAATACCGAGCAGGCGGCCGAGTTGGGCATTGCTCCGCACGATCCACTGCTCAACCTGCGTGCCGGCTTTATCGGCCCCAATGGCGAGCCGGTCCTGATGGGTAAGCAGTACTACGTGGGATCGCGCTACGTTATGGTCATGTAGGGTTGGTTCCGCCGTTCTAACGAACGGCGGACCGGTCGACGCTGCAAGCCCGCCAGAGCGGCAATCTGCCTTTCAACTTCGGCGGCATGATCAAAAGATCAATGCCGCCTTGTTTCAAGGCACCTTGCTCGCTCTGGCGGGCTTTCGCTGACATTGCCAAAACATCGGCGTTGCCGGGCCGGCACTTGGGGACGTTCCTTTTCTGTCGGCACCTGGGGACACTCCTTAGTCGTTGGGTGTTCCTATAGTTTTGTCAACCGTCGGGGCTACTCCCGGTAGGGCACCCGGTCGCGCATCACGGCGTATATCGCCCTGAGCCGCTTCCTCGCGACGGCCTTGAGCGCCCGCCCGTGCCCCATGCCCCGCGCCCTGCAGGCCCGGTAGTACTCGCCGTAGCGCCCCGAGGACCTCACCAGGCTGTTGCACGAGAAGATCAGCAGGGACTTGAGCCTCGCGTCGCCGCGCCTGGACGCCCTGACCGACCTCACCGACGTGCCGGAGCTCCTCACCCTCGGGGTTATGCCGCAGTACGAGGCCAGGTGGTCGTGGTCCGGGAACCTCCCGATGTCGACCGGCACCGCGAGCTGCGCCGCGGTCCTCGGGCCGATGCCGGGCACGGTGAGCAGGCACGCGTAGGTCTCGTCGCCCTCGAGCAGCGCCGCCGTCTCGGCCTCGAGGGCCCCGGCGGGGGCGCGGTGGAGGCGGCCGCGGCCTCCCCGGCGGCCTCGGCCCGCGGGCCCCCGGCCCCGGAGCGGGCGATCCCCCACGCCCCGCCGAACCCGGCGAGCAGCTCCAGCCACCGCCGGTCCGACAGGTCGACCGCGGCCTCGAGGGCCGGGCAGGACTCGAGCAGCACCGCGCGCAGGCGGTTCTTGTCCCTGGTCGCGCAGGCGACGACGTGGTCGCGCTGCGACGAGAGGGCGCGGGCGGCCTCGAGGGCCTCGCCGCGGCCCGGGACCCCCGACAGGGAGTCCGGCACGCCCAGGGCGGTCCGCGCGATCACCGCGGCGTCGCGCTCGTCGGTCTTGGCCTCGCCGGCGAACAGGCCGGCGGCGCGGCTGGCGGCGAGCCCGGGCAGGTAGGCGACCCCGAGCCCCGCGGCGCGGGCCCGCCTCACGGCGAGGGACCCTATGTTGCGGAACTGGTCGACGACGACGAGCGTGCCGGCGGGCGCGGAGGCGAACAGCGCGTCGAGCTCGGCCTCCCTGTTGCGGACGGGGGCGCTGGCCAGCACCTCCCCGTCGCGGTCGATCAGGCAGGCCCAGTGCGATGACTTGCCGACGTCCAGGCCGAGCACGGCCGCGGGTCTGGTGGATGGCGCTTTCACGGTGGTATCCTTCCGGTAGTCGTTCGACCGGATGGCCTCCCCCTCGGCACTCACATTACCAGCCGCGGCACCTGCCCGGCACTTTCCTATCAGCCGTCGGGGGCGGCGCGTCCCGCGCCGGCAGCACCCAACGGGCCCTCTCGGGGGCAGGGACGTTCGGCCGTGCGCGGGCGCCCGGTCGGCGGCCCGTTCTGGGCGCGCCTCAATCGTAGCCCGAGACGGTCCCGGGCTGACAATTTCGACTGTAATGGACGTTCTTAAACGACTGGTCATTCAAGAACGTCCCCAATGACTACCCGCAGAATGAGCGTGGCTGACAGCCGGGCGACGCCGGTCCGCGTGGCGGCGTATAATCGGCGGCAGATGACTTGGACGTTAGGAAACCATGACCGATAGCATGCAGCAGATGGCGCTCGACACGCTCGGCGCCTATTTTGGCTACACCTCGTTTCGCCCGGGACAGGATCGCATGGTCGATGCGATTCTTGCCGGTCGCGATGCGTTGGGTGTTATGCCCACAGGCGCCGGCAAGTCCATTTGCTACCAGGTGCCCGCGCTCATGCTGCCTGGTATCACCTTTGTGGTGAGCCCGTTGCTGTCGCTTATGGAGGACCAGACCCGCGCGCTGCTCGCGGCGGGTGCGCGCCCCAGCTATCTCAACTCCAGTCTTACTCCGGCCCAGCAAAACACCGTGCTCAAGCGGGCGCGCGAGGGCCGCTATCAGCTTATGTATGTGGCACCCGAGCGTCTGCTCGAGCCGCGCTTTTTAGCCTTTGCTCAGGAAGCCGCGGCGGACGGTGGCATTGGCGTGCCGCTCGTGGCCATTGACGAGGCCCACTGCGTGAGCCAGTGGGGCCAGGATTTTCGTCCCGCCTACCTGCAGATTCGTGAGTTTATCGATTCGCTGCCGCGGCGCCCGATCGTGGCGGCGTTTACCGCCACGGCGACCGAGCGCGTGCGCGCGGACATTCAGCAGATGCTCGGCCTGCAAAATCCCGCGACGGTAGTGACGGGCTTCGATCGCAAGAACCTCTACTTTGGTTGCGAGGAGATGGGCGACAAGGCCAAGGCAGCGTGGGTGCGCGACTATGTGATCGCGCATTCGGGCGAGAGCGGCATCGTGTATTGCTCGACCCGCAAGACGGTCGATGCGCTGGCAGGCGAGCTTGCCGAGGCGCTGGGCCCCAGCGGCATTCGCGTTGGCCGCTACCATGCTGGCATGGGCAACGACGCCCGCCGCCAGAGCCAGCGCGCCTTTATCGACGACGACATTCAGGTGATGGTTGCCACCAACGCCTTTGGCATGGGCATCGACAAGCCCAACGTGCGCTATGTGATTCACAACAACGTGCCCGAGAGCATTGAGGCGTACTACCAAGAGGCGGGCCGCGCTGGCCGCGATGGCGATCCGGCCAGCTGTCACTTGCTGTGGAACGGTAACGATTTTCGCATGCGCCGCTTTTTGATCGACCGCGGCGATGCGGCCGACGAGGCGCTTGACGACGAGCAGCGCGCGTGGGCGCTCCAGAACCGTTATCGCCTGCTCAGCCAGATGGAGGGCTACTGCAATACCACCGGCTGCCTGCGCGAATACATGCTGCGCTACTTTGGCGACGAAGCCGCGGCCGAGCATGCGACAGCCGCCGCGGGAGGCACGGCAGACGACGCCGAGGGCTGCGGCAACTGCAGCAACTGTCTCACGCAGTTCGAGGTCGAGGACGTTACCGATATGGCCCGCGCCGCTGTGCGCTATGTGGCCACGCGTCCTATGCGCTTTGGCAAGTCGCTCATCGCCGATGTGCTTCACGGCGGCAACACCGAGCGCATTCGCCAGATGCATCTGGACGAGGACCGCGGCTACGGTGAGCTGTCGAGCGAATCAGTCGGGCGCATCAAGGACATCATCGGCCAGCTGTGCGGCCGCGGCTACCTGGCCACCTCGCAGGGGCAGTACCCGGTCGTGGGGCTGGGCCCGCGTGCCGGCGAGGTAGAGGACGAGGCGTTCGCCTTTACCGTTAAGCGTCGCGCGTCCAAGCGCAAGGCCTCGGCCCGCGCCCGCCGTGCGGTGGATCTGCTGCGCGAGGAGGCCGAGCTGGATCAGCGCCCGCGCGTTGGCGACGATGCCGAGCTGTTCGAGCGCCTGCGTGCCCTGCGCAAGGAGATCTCGACGGAGCTGGAGATGGCGCCGTACATGGTCTTTTCCGACAAGGCCCTGCGCGGCCTGTGCCGCCTGCGCCCGCAGACACGCGACGAGCTGATCCAGGTCAACGGCATTGGCGAGAAAAAGGCCGACGCCTTTGGCGAGCAGTTTATGGCGGCGATTGAAGAATTTGAGTCCGAGCATGCGCGGGATGGAGCGTAACGATGGTAGCCGACGATAAAACCGGCCGCGCTGGCGTGTCCGCCGTGCCGCTGTACCAGCAGGTCATGGACGACCTAAAGGGCGAGATCGCACGTGGCGTGTACGCGGCCGGCTCGCGCATTCCTTCCGAGATGGAGCTCGCGAAGTCTTACGGCGTGGGACGCATCACCGTGCGCCGCGCCATCGAGGAGCTATCGCGTGCGGGATATCTCAATCGCCAGCAGGGGAGGGGCACCTTTGTATGCGCTCCCAAGCTCAAGCGCAAGATTCGCCAGAAGGGCGACGTCCAGAGCTTCACCGAGGGTTGTGCTGCCAACGACATGGTGCCGGGTGCGCGCCTGGTGTCGCGCACGGTGGTTGCGGCGACGCGCGAGGACGCGGCGTTTTTTGGCGTGGAGCCCGGCTGCGAGCTCATCGTGGTCGAGCGCGTGCGCACGGCCGACGGTGTGCCCGTCATGCTCGAGAACAACGCCTTTGTGCTTGCCGACCATCCGTATCTGCAAACGATGCGCGACGAGGGCCTCGCGGACAATTCCATCTTTGCGCTTGTTGCCGAGCACTCGGGCCGCGCGCCGCTCAAGTCCGACCCCTGCACCGTGGAGATTGCGCTTGCCGATGCTCAGGCGGCCCCGCTGTTGGAGGTGCCGGTCGGTGAGCCGCTCTTTTATATGGAGGCATACTTTACCGATGAGGACGAGCGCCCCTTGCTGCTCGGCCGCCAAAAGATCGTGGGCTCGCGCTACGTGTTCGACATCTAACGTTCACGAATAGAACAACATAGAACAAATTTGCCGCAATGGCTTCCACCGTGGCTGCTTGCGTGCTATAAATAGGACAACATAGAACGACCGCAAATACGAGCTGTCGTCGCTCAAAACCGCCACACAGGGAGGAACGTCACCGTGAACGCACATGATCTGATTCAGGAAATCATCGAGCGCAAGGGCAAGGTCGAGAACGTCTTTTGGATCGCCTGCGGCGGTTCGATGATCGACCTCATGCCGGCCAACGAGCTGCTCAAGCGCGAGGCCACCACGTTTACCTCGACGGTCTATACGGCGCGCGAGTTTTGCCTGATGGCTCCCAAGAGTCTTGGCGAGAAGTCGCTCGTCATCGCCTGCAGCCACAGCGGCAACACGCAAGAGGTCGTCGACGGCTGCGAGATGGCGTTGGCTGCCGGCGCCGAGGTCATTGCCCTTACCGACTGCGAGGGCTCCAAGATCGACAACGGCAAGTGGACCACCTGGGTCTATCCGTGGGGCGAGGGCGTGTCACAGGCCGAGGTGCCGCAGGGCATCGGCGCTCTGATCGCCGCCGAACTGCTCGACCAGCAGGAGGGCTACGAGGCGCTCGCTGACATGTACGCCGGCCTTAAGCAGATGGACGCGCTGCTGCCCGCCGCGCGCGAGAAGGTCAACGCCGAGCTGGGCGCCCGTTTTGCCGAGCTCTGCCAGCAGCACAAGTTCTTCTACATCCTGGGCTCCGGCCCCAACTTTAGCCAGACCTACGCCATGGCGATCTGCTCGCTCATGGAGATGCAATGGCAGCACTGCTGCTACATCCACTCCGGCGAGTATTTCCACGGCCCGTTTGAGGCCACTGAGCCCGGCGTGTTCTACTTTGTGCAGCTTGGATCGGGCGAGTGCCGCCCCATGGAGGAGCGCGCGCTGGCGTTCCTCAACACGCACACCGACACGATCATGGTGCTCGACGCGCTCGAGTACGGCGTGGGCGAGGTGCCCGCCAGCGTGCGTTCGTACCTGGAGCCGATCTTCTTCTATGCGATGAGCTGCGAGCTGCGCGCCGCCCGCGGCAAGGTGTTCGATCACAGCCCCGAGGTTCGTCGCTACATGGGCATCGAGCAGTACTAATCGAGTGGTATTAGGTTATCGGGTTAACAACTTCTCACGACGGGGCCCTTGCCAAGCGCGGGTCCCGTTTGCGTTGCGGTGCCCTTTCCTGTTTGTTGGAAAACGAAGTCTAATACTTTTCCGCGAAGTGAACGACCTGTTTTGGACCCCCGAAGCATCCACACTTTTTGGCGGCAAAACCGCAGGAAAAACTCGACGAAACCGCAGGAAACAACGCCTGAAAAATGTCGATGCTTCGGGGGTCCAATTTTGCTCGTTCACTTCGCGGAAAAGTATTCAACTTCGATTCGCAAGGGCGCTGCGTGAGTCAAAAATGCGGGCCGCGCCGGTAGTATTCCGGCACGGCCCGCTTGGTGTCGCGCTTAGATTCGCGAGATTGCGGCGATTGACGGCCTACTTGCCGACAACGCCTTCGGCGTCCCACCAGTCGAGCTGGGCGATGTTGTCGCGGATGTGCTGGCAGCTCTTGTGGAAGCCCTCGAGTTCGTACTCGGAAAGGTCCAGCGTGTAGACCTCCTCGACGCCCTCGGCACCGATCACGCACGGTAGGGAGGTAAAGATGCCCTCCTCGCCATACTGGCCGGTCATAAGCGTAGAGGCCGAGAGCACGGCGTGCTCGTTGTGCAGCACGGCGGCGCAGACGCGCGCGGCGGAGTTGGCGACGGCGTACTCGGTGCACTGCTTGCCCTGGTAGGTCACATAGCCGCCCTTGCGAGCGAGCTCCTCGATCTCCATGTGGTCGAAGGCGTACTTGTCGGGGTTCTCGGCCTGGAGCTCGTTGAGGCTCTTGCCGGCGATGGTCGCGGCCTTAAAGGCGGCCAGCTGGCTAAAGCCATGCTCGCCGATCATGTAGGCGTCGATGGACTTGGGGCTCACGCCGACCTTCTTGGAGATCTCGGTGCGCAGGCGAGCGGAGTCCAGGCCGCAGCCCGAGCCGATGATCTTCTTGGGATCGTAGCCGGTCAGGTGCCACAGCTCGGTGCACACGACGTCGCAGGGGTTGGAGATGCTTACGAAGATGCCATCGAAGCCGGCGTCGACGATGCGCTTGGCAAAGGTGCGGGCGGCGTCGGTGGTAAAGAACAGCTCACCGTCGCGGTTGCCGGCGGCCAGCGCGACCTTGCCGGCGGCGTTGACGATGACGTCGCAGCAGGCCAGCTCCTCGTAGTGGTCGTAGCAGTTGACGATCTTGGTGTTGTACGGGACAAACGAAAGGGAGTCGCGCAGGTCCTGGACCTCGGACGTCACCTTGGCCTCGTTGATATCGCACAGGTACAGCTCATCAGCAATGCCTTGCATAAGCAGGCTGTTGGCGACATGTGCTCCTACGTGGCCCTGGCCGACCACACCGATCTTACGCGTCTGGTACATATATGTATCCTTTCGGCCGAGTTTTTCGCGTCGAACCATTGTAGCGTCCTGCTGCCACTTTGCTAGACTAAAGCGCTGTAGATTTTTGGGACATGCCTTAATCTCTACTTTTGGAGTGATTTGGGCCGCTGGCGGCATCGCTGGGCGATACACTCGCGCGGATGGGGCTGCTCGTTGTACCATAGCTGCAACTGACTCGTAAGGAGCATCCATGCCCATTCGCATCCCCGACGCCCTCCCTGCCGCCGCGCAGCTCGAGAGCGAGAACATCTTTGTCATGACCGAGTACCGCGCGCTGCACCAGGACATCCGTCCGCTGCGCGTGCTCATCCTCAACCTCATGCCCACCAAGATCGCCACCGAGACGCAGATCATGCGCAAGCTCTCCAACACGCCGCTGCAGGTGGAGGTGGACCTGCTGCGCACCAAAACGCACGAGGCCACGCACGTGAGTGCCGGCCACCTGGAGACGTTCTATCGCACGTTCGACGACATTCGCGACATCCACTACGACGGCTTGATCATCACGGGCGCGCCGGTGGAGCAGATGCCGTTCGAGGAGGTCGACTACTGGCCCGAGCTCTGCCAGATCATGGACTGGTCCACCACGCACGTGCACTCTACGCTGCACATTTGTTGGGGCGCGCAGGCTGGCCTGTACCATCATTACGGTATCCAGAAGTACGATCTGCCGGCAAAGGCGAGCGGCGTGTTCGAGCATTATCTGGTGAAGCCGCAAAGCCCGCTGGTTCGCGGCTTTGACGACCGTTTCTATGCCGTGCATTCGCGCAACACCGATGTGCGCCGCGAGGACGTGGAGGCCGAGCCGCAGCTTGAGGTCGTGGCCGTGTCCGACGAGGTGGGCCTGTATATCGTCAAGTCGACCGACAGCCGCCGTTTCTTTGTTTTTGGCCATCCCGAGTACGACACCGACACGCTGCGCCTGGAGTACGAGCGCGACGTGAAGCGCGGACTCAACCCCCAGGTGCCGGCGCATTACTTCCCGGGCGACGACCCCGCCGCCGAGCCGCGCAACGTCTGGCGCAGCCAGGCTCAGCTGTTCTACACCAACTGGCTCAACTACTACGTCTACCAGACCACGCCCTACGACCTGGCCCGCGCTGGCGAGGAGCACTAGGCCTGTCGGGAGGTGCGCCAGCCGTTAGGCGCTGATGATGTGGGGTAGCGGCAGGTCGTGGGCATCGGTGGGAACGCCGTCGACGCGTTGCTCGTCAAAGGCGATTCCGATGATCTGGCATGCGGGCGAGAGCGTGGGCAGGTAGCGATCATAGCAGCCGCCGCCGTAGCCCAGGCGCGCGCCGGTTTGGTCGAAGGCTACGAGCGGCACGATGATCATGTCGAGAGCTTCGGCAGGCACGATGGGGAAGCGGCTGCTGTCGACGTCCGTGGCTGCGAAGGCCCGCGTGGGGTGGGCGATAAACGGAGCCGCGGACGCATCGTCGGCAGCAACTGCACGCATACACATGCGCTGGCCACATGCGGCGGCGTCGCTTGCCGAGAGCATGCACGGATAGGCCACGCGCCAGCCGCGTTTGGCGGCTGCAGCGGCAAACGCGGCAGGATCGACCTCGGAACCCATCGCGGCATAGACGGCAACGGTGTGTTGACCCGCAGTGCCGCTGGACTCCATCAGCTCAACAAGCCGCGCGCATACAACAGCAGACTTCGCCGCCCGCACATCCAAATCAATCGCATCGCGTCGGGCAATCACCGTCTGCCGCAACTCAGCCTTGTCCATTCCGGCCTCCTCTAGCAAACCTGCCAAATAGGGACAGGTTTATTTTGGCAGGTTTCATCCGGGCAAACGCGATATGGGCAGTAAAGTCACCGCAAATAAGCCTGCGAACTGCGCCCTTTGTGGTTGTTTGGGCCTATGCGTTAATGCTATAACGCCGCAGCGATTGCTTCAGTCACAAACTTATTGAGTGACTCACCCTTCTTTGCCGCTGCCAGTGCCGCCTGTTTGTGAAGCTCGGAGCCCGTCCTTACGTTGAACGAGCCTTTAAAAGCCCGTTCGGGTTCCTTGCCCTTTTCGGCGCAAAACTCAAGGTAATCGTCGACGGCGTCGTGGAAGCATTGCTCCACTTCTTCAGCCGTGGAGCCTTCAAATACGATTGCGTCCCTAATGCCGGCGACCATACCTGTTAGCATATGCTGCTCGGCATCGAACTCGACTGGGGCGAAATAACCCTTGTATGCCAAAACGTTACTCATGACTACCTCCGACATCTTTCAGAAATCGAACGATGTTTCGAATGGTCCCCGCTGTCAATTCGTCAGATGGATGTGGCACGTGCATTACGAACATCCTGCCATCTGATGGCCTGTAGAAGCGAACGCGCGATCCGGATGTCTTGCCTTTGTTGTCCATTTCAAAGCCATATGAAGCCATGACTTTTAAAAAATCGGTATACCGATACGTCGAAGGGCAGCTAAGCAGTTGGGTGATAAGTTTATCGGTCCGAGTCATCCCGCCTCACATTCTGCAACTAAATTCTAGTCGCAATTAAAGTCCGATGCAAGCATTCCTACTATAGAACAAGTGTTCGAACCACCACAAAGGCGTCCGTCCCCTATGTGGTGGTTTGGGCTGAATGTTGCGCAACAAGGGCTGCGGCTTTGGGGTTACCTTCATGGTGTAAAGAAAACACCGAAAGGAGCCCGCCATGTTTTGTCGCTCGTGTGGCACGCCGCTTGTCGACGACGCTCTCTTTTGTCCCGTATGCGGCGCGCCCGTAGCACCCGATCAGGTCGCGGCCACGCAGCAACCCCAGCCTGCCGCGCCCGCTCCTCAGCAATACGTGCCCGCGCAGCAGCCCGTTCCGCGCAAGCGTTCCAAAAAGCCCCTCATCGCCCTCGCCGCGGTACTTGTCGTGGCGGCGGGCATCGGCGGCGCGCTGTTCTACTTCACCCAGATTGCGACCACCCCAATCGACGAGAAAACCTTCCCGGACAGCGGCATGCGTGCGCTTGTTTCGACCAAGTACGACACCAACGGCGACGGCCGCATCTCGCGTGACGAAGCCAAGGCGGTGACATCGGTCGAGCTAGAGGGTGTCGCCTCGACGCAGGGCCTGGGCAAGACATTCCCCAATATCGTTACAGTGGAGTCCGGCGACGACAAGCTCGTCAACCTGGACCTCTCGGGCTGCGGAGACCTTAAAACCGTCGAGCTTAACTCGGCGAGCAACGTCACCGTCGTTAACCTGGACGGCTGCGATAACATCGAGAAGCTCGACCTTTCAAATGCCGAAGGCCTTAAAAGCATCGATCTTTTGGGCAAAAAGAAGCTCGCCACGCTGGCGCTGCCGCAGGATACGAAGGTTAGCGGCATTAAGGACACGCAGCTCGAGGAGTTGTGGCTGCCGGTGTACTACGAGGGTACCGACGAGGACGGTGTGCACGGCAGCACGTATGAGATTGAGCGCGACGAGGACGGCTATGTTACGGGGTATACGAGCAGCCTCAAACAGGGTGGTGGCATGGGCTACGACGTCGAGCACGACGAGTCGCATCGCATTTCGGAAATAGCGGAAGTTCGCTCGGGTGACTACGAAGATGAAAACATGTTCACGTACGATGCCGACGGAAACCTGACGCGCATCGATTGCGACGCCGCTATTGGTGATGCGTCGACCTCCACGACGTTTACCTACGATGCAGATGGAAACCTGATCAACAAGACGACCCACGCAGGCTACGGCGAGAGCGCGAGCACGTATATTTATCAGAACGGCAACATGGTGACCAACACCGATACCAGCCCGGCCAATCCTCGGACGGTCGTGTATTCGTACGGATACGACAAGGATCGCGTGACGTCCTTTACGCTGGACTGCCAGGGCGACACGGTGGGAACTACGTGGACGATTACCGCGGGCTACGAGTATGACAAGGACGGCAACATTTCGCGTATCTCGCCTGTGGCATATGACTCGCACGGCAACGACTACGGCTCGCTGAACTCGTATGCCGCGGTGGATTATTCGTACAGCGACGGAAAGCTCGACAGGATCGATTCCGAGCGCGGCGGCTATGCGGAGTTTTACTACGACGACCACGGCAACCTGACGTCGGTCGACGAGTATGCCGGCCGCGGTTCGGATGCCGAGTTTGAGTTTGAGCACGAGGTCGAGTACCAGCGCTACTTCTGCAGCAAGCACGAGAAGAACAAGCCGGAGGAGTGGATTCGTCTGGATGCAGAGTACGACGTCGACCAGGGTAGCTGGAGCAATGACTCCGATTATGGTCGTGAGTGCTTTGCAACCATGTACAAGCTCGATCCGCTGGCGGGCAGGCTGAACCCGTTCATCAAGTAGCAGCCCACTCACAAACCACCCAAAGGGACAGACACCTTTGGGTGGTTTTTGCTGAAGGGCGGGTGTCTGCGGCGGTTTGTCACGATCTGTAACAGTAACTCGGCAAAAATGGGCCTAGCTGTTACAGATTGAGACAAAGAGCCGGCGCCATTCGGAAACGTCTCGATCTGTAACATCTGGAGCCGATATTGCCGCCTAGATGTTACAGATCGAGACAAAACTGGTGGGACGG
>CABQMF010000015.1 GCA_902465265.1 uncultured Collinsella sp.
CTGCCCGATGCGCGCATTATCGCAGGTAGCGTGCGTCCGTTTAAGGAGCTGCTCGCGGCCTGTGGGGATCGCGAACTGGCTGCCGAGGCATTGCGTTGCGTGCACGCCAACGACTTTGTGGGCCTCGATGCCCGTGTGGCGGCAAGCGCCGAGCCCGAGGCCGTCAAGGCTGCCATTAGCGAGCTGCCGCGCTTGCACGGCGGCGCCGAGGTACTCGACCGCGTCGACGCGCTGCTGACGGCGGCGGGCATTGTCGCGCCGCTCACGCGCGAGCTGCGCGCCCTGGTCGAGGGCCTGGCTCCCGAGGACGCCCAGGTGCTGTCCTTCGACTTCTCCATCATGAACTCGTTTGATTACTACACGGGTTTGGTCTTTAAGGCCTATGCCGGCGGCCTGCCCGATCCGGTCGGTTCGGGCGGACGCTACGACTCCATCTTTACCGGCGCATTTGGCGACGGCATCGAGGTGCCGGCGGCGGGCTTCGCCTTTTCGCTCGAGCGTCTGGAGGCCGCGCGCACCTCGGCCGAGGACGCTGCTTCCGATGGTGACCATGCCGTGGGCCGCGGTGCCGAGGGTCCGCTGCGCATTGCCGTGCCCAAGGGCTCGCTCAAGGCCGACACGCTCGACGTGCTCGAGGCCGCGGGCTTGGATGTCTCGGAGCTGCGCGATCCCGGTCGTCACCTCATCGTGCGCGGCCGCGACACACACGCTGGTGAGGGCACGGTCGGCGATATCGAGTTTGTCATTGTGCGCCCCAGCGATGCGCCCGCCTTTGTGGGCTGCGGTGGTGCCGATTGCGGCATCTGCGGCTGGGATTCGCTTATCGAGGCCGACCTTAACCTGCTGCAGCTGGTCGATCTGGGCTACGGCCTGTGCACGTTTATCGAGGCGGAGCCCGCATGGCGCGCTGGCCAGGCCGAGCGCAACTATGCCCGCCGCGGTTCTCTTCGCGTGGCCACCAAGTACCCGCGCATCGCGACCGCTTGGTATGCCGAGCGTGGCGTGAATGCCGACATCGTTTCGCTGCACGGCAATATTGAGCTGGGCCCCATCGTCGGCATGACCGACCGCATCGTGGACATTACCGCCACGGGTGCCACCCTGCGCGACAACGACCTGGTCATCACCGGCCGCATCATGGACTGCACGGCCCGCTTCTTCGTCAACGCAGGTGCCGCACGCTTGGATCCGCGCGTTCACAACTTGGCCGATCGCCTGGCTGCTGCCGTGAAGGACAAACATTTTGAGCCCGTCGCGGGCTCGGCACAATAGTGCGAGCACGCACGGGCACCCCCATATCCGGGCTGCGGACCGATTGGCGCCGCTGCCCGGCATCTCGTTTTTCAAACGCAACCTCGACCGATAGGGGATACCGAAATGAAGACCATCAAGCTTGCTCCCGGTGAGCGACTCGTTACCAACCAGCTCAACCGTAAGGGCGTGTTGCCGCAAAACATCGTCGACGCCGCCCGCGATATCGTGGCCAACGTGCGCGCCAACGGCGATGCCGCGGTGCGCGATTATTGTCAGCGTTTTGACGGTGTTGAGCTGCAGAGTTTTCGCCTACCGCAGGAGCAGATCGATGCCGCGCTCGAAGGCCTCGATCCGGCCTTTGTCGCCGCGCTCGAGAAGGCCGCACGCCAGATTCGCGAGTTCCACCAGCGCGAGGTCGAGCAGAGTTGGTTTACCACGCGCCCGGACGGCACGATGCTCGGCGTTAAGGTGACCCCGCTTGCCGCTGCCGGCATCTACGTGCCGGGCGGCCGCGCGCAGTATCCCTCCACGGTGCTCATGAACGCCATTCCCGCCAAGGTTGCTGGCGTCAAGCGCGTGGTTATGGTGACTCCGCCGCAAAAAGATGGCCTGATCAGCCCGTATACGCTCGCGGCCGCCAAGCTCGGCGGCGTGGACGAAATCTATATGGTGGGCGGCGCTCAGGCCGTGGCCGCGCTGGCGTACGGTACCGAGACTATTCCGCGCGTCGACAAAATCACCGGTCCGGGCAACGCCTTTGTTGCCGCGGCCAAGCAGATTGTCTCGGGTGACGTGGGTATCGACATGGTTGCCGGTCCCTCCGAGGTCTGTGTGCTGGCCGATGCCACGGCCAAGCCTATGGTGGTCGCGGCCGACCTGATGGCCCAGGCCGAGCACGATCCGCTGGCAGCCTGCTATCTGGTGACCTGCGACGAGCAGTTTGCGCGCGAGGTCGAGGCGGGTATCGACATCCTGGTGGCGCAGTCGCCGCGTGCCGAGATCACGCGTGCCTCGCTCGATAACGAGGGCACCATCGTGGTGGCCGCCGATATGGCTGCCGCCGTCGAGGCGGTGAACACCGTGGCGCCCGAGCACCTGGAGCTGCACTGCAAGGACGCGATGGGCCTGCTTGGCGGCATCCGCAACGCCGGCGCCATCTTTGTGGGTGCGTGGAGCTCCGAGCCGCTCGGCGATTATGTTGCCGGCCCCAACCACACGCTGCCGACCGGCGGCACGGCCATGTTCTCCAACCCGCTTTCGGTCGAAGAGTTCGTCAAGCGCTCGAGTGTCATTTGCTATACGCCCGAGGGCCTGCTCTCCGACGCTCCCGCTACGCAGCGCCTGGCCGAGGCCGAGGGCCTGTGGGCGCACGCGCTTTCCGCCGCTCTGCGTCGCCGCATGTTGGAGCAAGGCGAAGATGCCGTGAGCGCCGCGTCGCTGGCCGCGGCCGACCTGACTAAGGTTGCCTGGCCGGGCGACGCCGTGGCGACGGTCGCCGAGGGCGTGGACCTGGCGGCTGCGGGCGGTGCCGTTGGCGCGGTCGTCGAGGAGGCCTAATATGGCCGAACTCACGCCGCGCATGAAGGAGCTCGTCCAGCCCTACTTGGCCGGTATTGAGCCCTACGATCCTAACTTTACGCCCACGCGCATCAACCTTTCGGCCAACGAGAACACCTATCCCGTGCCCGCCGGCGTGCGCGAGGCGGTCGACGCCGCCCTGGCTGCCACGCCGCTCAACCGCTATCCCGATCCCATGTCCAACGACCTGCGCGACGAGCTTGCTGCCTGGCATGGCGTGACGCGCGAGAACATCTGCGTGGGAAACGGCGGCGACGAGCTGCTCTATAACTATCTGCTGGCGTTTGGCGGCGCGGGGAGGACTTTGCTCAACTGCCCACCGTGCTTTAGCGAGTACGCGTTCTTTGCGTCTCTGTGCCAGACCGAGGTGCGCGACGTGTGGCGTGATCCGGCGAGCTTTGAGCTCGACCAAGCTGCTGTGCTCGCGGCCGCGCCCGAGTGCAACCTGGCAATCGTGACCTCGCCCAACAATCCCACGGGTGATGTGGCGCCGCTCGACTTTGTCGCGGCCCTGTGCGATGCATGCCCCGGCATGGTGATGGTCGACGAGGCTTATGTTGAGTTTGCCGACGATTCGTTTGGCGCGGCCACCACGGCGCAGGGGCTTATTGCCGAGCATCCCAACCTGGTGATTCTGCATACGCTGTCCAAGGCGTTCGGCGCCGCCGGCACGCGTCTGGGCTACGTGATCGCGGCGCCCGAGGTCATCGACGTGTTCGCGGCGATTCGCCAGATCTATTCGGTCAACGTGCTGAGCCAGGCGGCAGCACTTGCCTGTGTGCGTGCCCGTGATGCCTATGCGCCCGTGGTGGCGCAGGTCGCATCTGAGCGCGAGCGCGAGCTGTGCGCCCTGCACGCGATGGCTGCCGAGGGCATGCTCGTGGAGGCATGGCCGAGCGCTGCAAACTTTGTGCTCGTGCGCACGCCGCATGCCACGCGCGTGCGCGAGCGTTTGCGCGATGAGTATTCGATTTTGGTGCGCGACTTTAGCTATGCGCCGGGGCTTGCGGACTGCCTGCGCATCACCGTGGGTACCCCGCAGGAAAATGATGAGGTGCTGGCTGCGTTTGCCGCGCTGGTGAAGGAGGAGATGTAGATGGGCCGCTATGCCGAGGTAACCCGTAAGACGGGGGAGACCGATATTGCCGTCAAGCTCGACCTGGATGGAACCGGTACGTGCGATATCTCGACCGGCGTGCCGTTTTTCGACCACATGCTCAACGCCTTTGGCCGCCATGGTTTGTTTGATTTGACGGTGCACGCGGTGGGCGACGTTGAGGTCGACGCGCACCACACCGTCGAGGATACGGGCATTGTGCTGGGCGAGGCGTTCTGCCAGGCGCTGGGTGACAAGGCGGGCATTACGCGCTTTGCCGACGCGGCGATTGCCATGGACGAGACGCTCGTGATGGCCGCCGTGGATATCTCGGGCCGCGGGCAGGCCTACTGCGAGCTGCCCGTGCCGACCGAGCGCGTGGGCACCTTTGATACCGAGCTGGCCGTCGAGTTCTTCTACGCCTTTGCGCGCGACGCCAAGCTCACGCTGCACGTGCGCGAGCTGGCGGGCGGCAATTCGCACCACATTATCGAGGCGGCCTTTAAGGCCGTGGGCCGCACGATGCGCCGCGCCTGCGAGCTCGATCCCCGCGTGCAAGGCATCCCCAGCACCAAGGGCTCGCTGTAACCGCCACAAAGGCAAAAACCACCACAAAGGGGACAGGCACCTTTGTGGTGGTTTTGGATGATGAGAAGTGGAGGGGTCGCGTGGGCGAACCGAAGATCGTGGTGGTCGACTACCACAAGGGCAACTTGTCGAGCGTCGTGCGCGGGCTTGCGCGCGCCGGTGCCGCCGCCTGCACATCGGACGATCCGGAGCAGATCCGCAACGCCGACGGCCTGGTCATCCCGGGCGTGGGCGCGTTCTATGACGCGATCGCCTTTATGCGCCAGAGCGGCGAGGAGGTGGCCGTGCTCGATGCCGTTGCCGCCGGAACTCCGCTGCTCGGCATCTGCCTGGGTCTTCAGCTATTTTTTGAGCGTGGCAACGAGGGCGTGCCTGCGGACGAGGGCGTGGACGCGGACGACGATGCCTCCGAGCAGGCCGGCGGTCCCTGGGTCGATGGCCTGGGCATCATGCGTGGCTCGTGCACGCACCTGGAGTCGAGCCGTCTGAAGGTCCCGCACGTGGGCTGGGATCAGGTGCACATGACGCCTGCCGGCGCGGCCGATCCGCTGCTCGCCGGTTTTGCCGAGGGCGCCAACATGTATTTCACCCACAGCTACGCGGTGGCCGACGACGTCGATGCCGCCGATGTGCTGGCGCGCACGCACTATACACGGAGTTTCCCGTGCATCGTGCGCCATGGCAACGTGTGGGGCTGCCAGTTCCATCCCGAGAAATCCTCCGCGCTGGGTCAGCGCATCCTTAAGAACTTCGTCAACATCGTCGAGGAGGTTGGCCGATGATCCTGTTTCCCGCAATCGATCTGATCGGCGGCAAGGTTGTGCGCCTGGAGCGCGGCGACCGCAACTGCTGCAAGGTATATTCCGATGACCCCGTGGCCGTCGCCCGCTCGTTTGCCGAGCAGGGCGCAAGCTGGGTGCATGTCGTCGACCTGTCCGCTGCCTTTGGTGAGGACGAGGACACATGCGCTGCCAACTCGGCGGCGATCAAGGCCATCTGCGGCGTCGACGGTCTGTCCGTGGACGTAGGCGGCGGCGTCCGCTCGCTCGCGCGCATCGACGAGCTGGCCGGCTATGGTGCTCGCCGCATTGCGCTGGGCACCGTGCTGGTGACCGAGCCGGGTTTTGCCGAGGTGGCAGCCCAAGGTTTTGGCGAGCTGTTGGTGGCTGACATTGCCGCGCGCGACGGCCAGGTCAAGGTGAACGGCTGGCGCGACGGCGCGGGCGTGGCGCTCGACGATGCCGTGGCGCAGCTTTCCGAGCTGGGCTTTAGGCATCTGGTGTATACCGACATCGCGCGCGATGGCATGCAGACGGGCATCGATGTGGCGGCGTATCGCCATGTGGCCGAGGTCGCGGGTTTTCCCGTCGTGGCTTCGGGCGGCATCTCGACGCTCGACGACATCCGTGCGCTGGCCGCGGTGGGTGAGGGCACGATTGAAGGTGCGATTACCGGTCGCGCGCTCTACGAGGGCAACTTTACGCTGGTGCAGGCGCT
Source organism: uncultured Collinsella sp. (assembly GCA_902465265.1). GTDB lineage: Bacteria > Actinomycetota > Coriobacteriia > Coriobacteriales > Coriobacteriaceae > Collinsella. Next base: position 6,014 of record CABQMF010000015.1, read on the forward strand.
GGCCGCCGCCCGAGGGGAGGAGTAGCCCATGCTTACCAAGCGTGTGATTCCCTGTCTGGATGTTAAGGACGGCCGCGTGGTCAAGGGCGTCAACTTCGTGAGCCTGCGCGATGCGGGCGACCCGGTGGAGCTGGCGCGTGCCTACGACCGCGAGGGTGCGGACGAGGTCGTATTTTTGGACATTACCGCGACGAGCGACAACCGTGCGACGACCATCGAGATGGCGGCGCACGCGGCCGAGGAGCTGGCCATTCCCTACACCGTGGGCGGCGGCTTTCGCGACCTGGCGGGCATGCGCACCATGGTTGCCGCCGGTGCCGACAAGGTGTCGCTCAACTCGGCGGCCGTGCGCGATCCGTCGTTGATCAGCCAAGCCGCTGCGGCGTTTGGTAGCCAAGCCGTGGTCGTGGCGATCGATGCCAAGCGCGTGGGACTGCCCGGGGAGCCGGGTGCCGACAAGTGGGAGGTCTTTACCGCGGGCGGTCGCAACGCCACGGGTATCGATGCGGTGGCGTGGGCCGAGGAGGCGGCTCGCCGCGGCGCCGGCGAGATCCTGCTCACCAGCATGGACCGCGACGGCACCAAGGCTGGCTTTGACCTGGCACTCACCCGTGCCGTGGCGCGCGCGGTGCCGATTCCCGTCATCGCGAGCGGTGGCGTGGGCACGCTCGAGCATTTTGCCGAGGGCGTGATCGAGGGCGAAGCCGATGCCGTGCTGGCGGCGAGCGTCTTTCACTTTGGAACCTTCAGCATCCGCGAAGTCAAAGAGTATATGGCATCGCAGGGAATTCCCGTGAGATTGGATTTTTAAATGGAGCAAGTGACAACTGCGTCCGAGCTCAAATACGACGCCAGGGGGCTGATTCCTTGTGTGGTTCAGCAATATGACACCGGCGAGGTGCTTATGGTTGCCTGGATGAACGAGGAGTCGGTGGGGCTGACGCTCAAGACCGGTACCACGTGGTTTTGGAGCCGTAGCCGTCAGGAGCTCTGGAACAAGGGCGCGACGAGTGGCAACATGCAAGAGGTCAAGGAGCTCTGGGCCGACTGCGATAGCGATACGCTGCTGGTCAAGGTCGACTCGCCGGGTCCGGCCTGCCACACCGGCAACCGCACCTGCTTCTTTAAGAAACTCGCGTAGGGCGGGCGCTCGGCTAAGCGCTTGGCCAACCAGAAAGGATTGAACCATGGGTGTGCGCACCGCGAATGTTCAGGATGGAAATATCGGCGAGACGCTGACGGGGCTGGCCGAGGTGATTCATGGTCGTCGCGACGCGTCGCCGCAGGAGAGCTATACCGCTCGTCTGCTGACCGACGTCGAGGATGAACTGCTCAAGAAGCTTGCCGAGGAAGCGAGCGAGGTCATCATGGCCTGCAAGGATAACGACCACGATCACATTCGCTACGAGGCCGGCGACCTGGTCTACCACCTGCTCGTGACGCTTGAGCGCTACGGCATTACCCTCGACGAGCTGGCCGGCGAACTCAACGCCCGCCGCCACTAGTCGAGCTTTTGGTGCAGGGGGACAGGATACTTTGCACCAAATGATCCGTTTTCCTCCGTCCCCAACGGATCAAATAGAAGTTGCGGTGGAATAGTTCTTGTTTGACGGCCTTGGGGCTATAAACAGGAACTATTTCACCGCAACTTATGAAGGGATGGCTAGGCGAGGGGCGTGGGCTCCCATTCTCCGGTGAGGTGGGGGATGTCGAAGGTTCGATAACCGCAGTCGTAGGCGTGGGCCTGGGTCTCGCGGATGTTCCAGCAGATATCGCAGGCGCGGTGCGCGTCCGAGCCAAAAGTAATCGGCACCTCGGCGTGGGCAAAGCAACGCAGCAATCCGGCCGCGGGATAGTAGTCGTCGAGGCCCTTGCGCGGTGCGGCGGTCGAGACCTCAACGCGGCGACCCGTATCGTGGGCGTATTCTGCCATCTGCTCCCAGAGCGGCGTGGGGTCAAAATCGGGCGCAAAGCCTTCCTTCGAAAAGCGCATGACCAGGTCGGGATGAGCCATCACATCAAAGTTAAGCGGGCTTTCGCAGGCGCGACACCAGTCGTCGACGTAGCGCTCCCACACGCCGCGCACGCCCAGGTTTTTCCAGACGTGCAGGTTGGTGTCATCGTCGATCCAGCCGCAGCGCGAATCGGGCGTATCGGGACGAGCGACGTTTTCTGTTCCCGCCATACCCGCGGCACCGGCCATGATATCGCCGGGGTTGCCAATCCAATGCACGCTGCCCAGGCGCACCACGGCGCCATCGGACCAGCGCTCTACCAAGGGCTCGCAGCTCTCGTACCAGTCGCATTCAAAGCCATAGATAAGCTCGAGCTCCGGCGCGATCTGCGCGGCGAGTTTGCGGGCGTCCTCAAAGGCCAGACGATGTGCCGGCAAGTCGCCCTCGACGACCTGCACCTCGCAGTTGGCATCCATGCTGGCAGGCAGAGTGAGGTGGTCGGTCGAGACCATGACGCGGCAGCCGGCGGCGGCAGCAGCGCGGACGTTGTCCTCAAACGAGGCACGGCCGTCCGAAAACGAAGTATGGGTGTGGCAATCGACCAGCGGGCATGCGGGCATGGCGACTCCTTTGCATTTGGCGAATCCGCTCCATTGTAATGGCGCAACTCTCAAAACGCCGGGCACGCCGGAGCTCGAAATCGATTGGAAAGGCTGCGCACTGTGTGGTGCGGCCTCGCTTGCTCTCAAAACATGTACGTCAGCCTCCAAAAGCTGCAAAAAATGACATGTTTGGAGGCTGGCGTACATGTTTGGGTGAGGCGGTGGAGTGTCGGTTTCTTGCGGACAAGGAAAATCGCGTTCATCGCGCGCCGCCACACTTGCGCCGCCCGCGATGTGCTAGCGTTTGGGTGAATAAAACGAGCCCGTGCGGAAAGGATCCGGACCGTATGCAACGTGGAAGTACATCTCCGCTGTCCCGCGAGACCGATGCGCCCGAAACCATCGTCAAGCTGGAGTGCGACATCGACGATGCGTCGCCCGAGGTACTCGCCTATGCCGCCGACCGCTTGCGCGAGGCGGGCGCCCGCGAAGTGCACTGGCTGCCTCTCTACTGCAAAAAAGGTCGTCCCGGCTGGCAGCTGCAGGTAATCTGCGTCCGCGAGGACATTGACCGTCTGCAGACGATCATCTTTTTGGAAACCACGACCAACGGTATCCGGCGCCAGATTATGGAGCGCGTCTGCCTGCCGCGCCGCTTTGAGCAGGTGGCGACGCCTTGGGGCGAGGTGGCCGTCAAAGTGGCCACTCTGCCCGACGGCAGCGAGCGTACGGCGCCCGAGTACGAGGATTGCGCCCGTCTTGCCCGCGAACATGACGTGCCGCTCCAACGCGTGATGCAGGCGGCTCAGAGCGCGGCGCTGCGATTCGAGTAACACGGTAGATGGGCTCCACATCCGCCGGGCCCCGTTTTCAGCCCCATCAACTTCGCTTCGAAAGGACTCCCCATGAAATACCTCATCGCTTCCGACATCCATGGCTCGGCATACTGGGCCGAGCACCTCTGCACTGCCATCGAATCCGAACAGCCCGACCGCATTGTGCTGCTGGGCGACCTGCTCTACCACGGCCCGCGTAACGACCTGCCGCGCGACTATGCCCCCAAGCGCGTGATTCCGCTGCTCAACGCCCTGGCCGACCGCATCATCGCGGTGCGCGGCAACTGCGACGCCGAGGTCGACCAGATGGTCCTCGACTTCCCCGTCATGGCCAACTACGCCACACTATTCGACGAGACCGGACGTGAACTGTTCCTGACGCACGGCCACGTTTTTGGCGCCGGTATGCACAACAGCGTCGACCACGCGCCCGCGCTGCCCGAGGGTTCCGCGCTCGTCTACGGCCACACGCACATCAAGGTTAACGAGGAAAGCGCCGCGCACCCGGGCCTGTGGCTCTTCAACCCCGGCAGCGTGAGCATTCCCAAGGATGGCACGCACAGCTACGGCATCTACGAGAACGGCGCGTTCCGCCATGTGATCCTGGAGGAGGACTAACCATGGCCGAGCATATGGCTCAGCAAAATGACGAGGGTTCGCGCGACCTGTCCACGCTGGTCGACGCGTCGGCCGAGCTGCAGCATCTGGTGCAGACCATCTGGCGCCTGCGTCAGCCCGATGGCTGCCCGTGGGACCGCGAACAGACGCATCAGAGCATTGGCAAGAACATGATCGAGGAAGCCTACGAGGCGCTCGACTGCATCGAGGCCGATGATGCGGCGCACCTGCGCGAGGAGCTGGGCGACGTGCTCATGCAGGTAGTGTTGCATGCGCAGATCGCGGCGGACGCCGGCGAGTTTACGCTGGCCGACGTGGCGCGCGATATCGACGCCAAGCTCATTCGCCGTCATCCGCACGTGTTTGGTGATGCGGATGCCGACAACTCCGACGAGGTGCTCAAGATCTGGGACGAGGTCAAGCTTGCCGAGAAGGCTGCCAAGGACAAGGCCGTGGCAGCGGGCGAAGCTGCGCCCGAGGGCCTGCTCGACGGCGTGCCCACGCATCTGCCGGCGCTGATGCAGGCGCAGAAGGTGTCGCGCAAGGCGGCTGCCGTGGGCTTTGAGTGGGAGACGGTCCAGGATGTGTGGGACGAGGTCGCCGAGGAGCGTGCCGAGTTTGAGGCCGAGGCCCCCGGAACGCCCGAGCGCGAGATGGAGTTTGGCGACCTGCTCTTTGCCCTGGTCAACGTTGCGCGCAAGGAGGGAATCGACGCCGAGAGCGCCCTGCGTGCCAGCACGGCAAAGTTCCGCCGCCGCTGGGCCGCAATGGAGCGGATGGCGGCCGACGCCCACGTGGATCTGGCCGAGCTTTCGACCCACGGCCTCAATGACCTCTGGGATGCCGCAAAGGCAGAGGAGTAAGACTGCGGGAGCGACGGGCTGACATGCCTCATCGTTCCCGCTAAATTTTTCGAAAAACAATTGTATCCCTCGGCTAACTTAGGGCATAATGCAAAAAGTGCGACATGGCTAACTTGCAAACCAAAGTACCACATTGGCGCAATGCCGTGTCGCCAAGCATTCAACCCGTTTCCAAGTGAGAGGGAGACAACATGAGCGATATTTTGGACGTCTACGGTCGTGAGGTTCTCGACAGCCGCGGCAATCCCACCGTCGAGGTCGAGGTCGTGCTCGAGGACGGCAGCTTCGGCCGCGCGATGGTGCCTTCGGGCGCTTCGACTGGCGCCTTTGAGGCGTGCGAGCTGCGCGACGGCGACAAGGGCCGCTACCTGGGCAAGGGCGTCTTGCAGGCCGTCGAGCACGTCAACAACGAGTGTGCCGATGCCGTCGTGGGCCTCGACGCCTTCGACCAGCGCGCTGTCGATGCCGCGTTGATCGCTGCGGACGGTACGCCCAACAAGACCAAGCTCGGCGCCAACGCGATTCTGGGCGTGTCGCTGGCCGTTGCCCGCGCTGCGGCAGAGTCGGCGGGCCTGTCGCTGTACCAGTACCTGGGCGGCGTCAACGCTCACCTGCTGCCCACGCCCATGATGAACATCCTCAACGGCGGCGTGCATGCCGACAACAACGTTGACTTCCAGGAGTTCATGATCATGCCGGTGGGCGCCCCGAGCTTTGCCGAGGGTCTGCGCTGGTGCGCCGAGGTCTACCACACCCTCAAGGGCGTGCTGCACGAGGCCGGCCTGGGCGGCGGAGTGGGCGACGAGGGCGGCTTTGCCCCCAACCTCAAGACCAATGCCGAGCCGTTCGAGTACATTACCAAGGCCGTCGAGAAGGCCGGCTTTAAGCCCGGCGTCGACTTCATGTACGCCATGGATCCGGCGTCCACCGAGTTCTACAACGCCGAGACCGGTATGTATGAGCTCAAGGGCGAGGGCGTGGAGTACACGAGCGCTCAGATGGTCGATTACTGGGAGAAGCTTGTCGACACCTATCCCATCATCTCCATCGAGGACGGCATGGCGGAGGAGGACTGGGACGGCTGGGTCGAGCTCACCCGTCGCATTGGCAACAAGGTGCAGCTGGTGGGCGACGACCTGTTCGTCACCAACACCGAGCGCCTCAAGAAGGGCATCGAGCTAGGCGCCGCCAACGCGATCCTGGTCAAGGTCAACCAGATCGGTACGCTCACCGAGTCGCTCGAGGCTATCGAGACTGCCAAGGAGGCCGGCTACGCCTGCATCGTGAGCCACCGTTCCGGCGAGACCGAGGATTCCACGATCGCCGACCTGGTCGTGGGCGTCAACGCCGGCCAGATCAAGTCGGGCGCCCCGTGCCGCAGCGACCGCATTGCCAAGTACAACCAGCTCATCCGTATCGAGGACGAGCTCGAGGGCAGCGCGCGCTACGCCGGCAAGTCTGCGTTCTACAACATCCGCTAGGCAGCGGCGTGTGCGGCGGCGGGGCTGACTCGGATTCGCCTCGCTTCCGCCGGGCACTGTTGAGCACCATTGGGCGCTGGGCCATATGGCTCAGCGCCTTTTTTATGTCGAGCAAAGGCTGGCGAAGGCGGTGCAGGCGCTCGTGCTATAACTAAAGGACTTAGCGCAAACAAACCTCAACCGCACAAGGCGCACATGGATCAGATTTACGACAACAGGTACTATTCCGCCGGTTCGCGTGAGCCGTCACCTCGCCGTGCGCGCACGGTGCAGCTCGGCGGGTCCGATTACGCCGGTGCCGACCGCTCCACGCAGCGACCGACAAGTGCCCCACACTCCCATGCTCAAATGAATACGTCGACGGACCGCCCGCCACGTTCGGCGCGCCCGACGCATGCTCAGCGCCCCTCGGCTCAAACGCACGAAAAGTCGACCAGGCCCTCGAACCGTCTTTCGGGCTCGGACTTCATGCACTACGCCAACGACAACGCAGTGGTCAAGGCGATTTACGACTTTACCCACGGTCCTCAGCGAGGGCTATTCATCGGCATTGTCGTTGCCCTGGTGCTCGTGAGCCTGTATTTCCCCGTGCGCGATCTGTACGTGGCAAAGCGTTCGAGCGATATCTTGGCCAAGCAGGTCGAGATTCGTCAGCAATACAATGATGAGCTGCAAAAAAGCGTCGACAAACTGCTCTCGGAGGAGGGCATTAAGGACGCGGCATCCGAGGACCTGGGCCTGGTGATGCCCGGCGAGACCAAGATTGACGTGCTGGGCTTGGATGACGATTCGGACTCGTCGTCGAGCAAGAAGTCGTCGAACGCCAAGAAGGCCAGCGAAGTTGCCAAGGAAATCGAAGAAGTCGGTAAGGACGCGCCGTGGTACATCCAGGTGCTCGACATGCTGTTTGGGTTTAACGGTGTCGAGGGCCAGACGGTCGTGTCCAACGGCAAATAGCGCCCGGAGGGGAGCCCGCAATGGCAGATTGCAAACGCTATAAGGTAGCCGCGATCGACCTGGGAACGGTGTCGTCGCGACTGGTGCTGGCGCAGGTCGAGGGCGGGGCGATCGTGGAATCGTCCAAGCACACCGAGATTACCGACCTGGGCGAGGGCGTGGACGCGACAGGTCGCTTTTGCGAGGCGGCCGTTGAGCGTGTGCTCGCTGCGTGCCGGATGTTTGTGGACGAGGCCCGTGCCTTTGGGGCCGTGTGCATCTGCACCACGTGCACGAGCGCCGCGCGCGATGCGTCCAATGCCGCCCTGCTGCTGGACGGCCTGCGCGAGCTGGGGCTCGAACCGCAGGTGATTCCGGGCGAGGTCGAGGCGCGCCTGACGTTTTTTGGCGTGGCGCACGACTTTGCCGGCGAGCGCATCATTGTTGCCGATTCGGGTGGCGGCTCTACGGAGCTCGCGACGGGCGTGTACGCACCGGAGCGTGGGGTCTTTGCGCTGGAGGGCACGCGTTCGCTGGACATCGGTTGTCGCCGCGTGACGGAGCGGTTTTTCTCGGCACTGCCGCCTGCGGACGGCGAGCTTGCTGCCGCTGCCAACTGGGCGGGCGAGCAGTTCGCTGCCTATTTTGGGAGCTTGCCCGTCGATTTTGAGCGTGCCGAGCGCTTGGTCGCGGTGGGTGGCACCGTCACCACACTCGTGGCGTTGGTTTACGAGCTGGAGCCGTACGACTCGAGCTTTGTGCACCTGCGCGAGCTTTCGATGGAACAGATTTCGGCTGCTATCGAGCGCATGTCCGCGCTGGATGTTGCGGGCATTGCCGCGCTGCCGGGCGTGCAGCCCAAGCGTGCGGGCGTGATCTTGGCTGGCGCCGTGGTGATTCGCGAGCTCATGCGTGCCGGCGGCTACAAGACGCTCACCGTAAGCGAGAATAGCCTACTCGCCGGCATGGCCGCCACCATCAACGAGACTCTCGACGGTGCAACCCCCACCATCGCCTGGACCCCGAGTCTGAGCGCTCTTTAACCGTCTCCCTCTGAGTTGCGGTGAAATAGTTCCTAAATGGGCCGGTAAACGGCCAAAACAGGAACTATTCCACCGCAACTTAAAGCCCCATCGGCGTCCAAAAGAAATGAGCCCGCATCCCTGGGGGACACGGGCTCGTAAACAATACGTGGTAGGGGCGGTGGGACTCGAACCCACAATCCTTGCGGCGAGAGATTTTAAGTCTCCTGCGTATGCCAATTCCGCCACGCCCCCGTGAGACTAGAAGTCTAGCACAAGCCGTCCGTTACGCGTTGACGGCCATCGAGTGTTGCCCCGACTTCTCCAGGAACTCCTGGAACTTGGCTTCGTCGCCCTTGTTCTTGTACTGCAGGGCCAGCAGGTATTCCAGGCGGCAGCTCTTGACCTTGTCGTCACCGGCCTCCTTGAGCATGCGCTCCAGCTCGGGAATGTCGTTGTGGCGCTTCAAGATCATCGTGTCGTACATCAGCTGGCATTCGTGTGCGACTGCCTCGGCCTGACCGCCCTCAAAGCCCTTGATCTCGTGCAGGAGCTCCTTGGATTTTTTGCGGTCCTCCTGGCCAACGTAGTAGTTAAAGGCCTTAATCACCAGGTCGACGCGCTGCATCTTGGGCAGATTGAGTCCCAGCAGCAAATCGAACATCTCGTCGGCGCGCTTGTGGTCCTCGCGCAGCAGATAGGAGTTCAGGCGCAGGTAGTCGCGGTTATAGCGCGGGTACAGCATGCTGGTGAGTTTGCCATCGAGCAAGCGATCGAACTCGTCCCACTGCTTGGCAGCCATAAGCTGCTGCAGGCGCTTAAACGTGGTGCGTTTTTTGACGCTAAAGAACACCGACACGGCGATACAGATGATAACGACGGTGGTCCAGAGTGTGCGGGAATCGGGCATATTAGGGTCCTTAGTCGCTCATAAAGCGAGCGGTATGACAACACGTACTAGATGTATTATACGCAGCGCGCAAGCAAACTGGCATAAAAGCTCATCGAGGCTGAGTGCCATCGCTCGCTGCGGTACACTTACCTAAAGTAAACCACGAAGGGAGACATTACCTATGAAGAAGATCGTTTTGGCTTGCGGTGCTGGCGCTGCTACTTCCACGCTCGTTGCCCAGAAGGTCGCTACCCTGCTCGACGCCAACGGTTACGCCGACAAGTACGAGATCGTGCAGTGCGCCATCTCCGAGGCCAAGGACGTTTGCGACGAGGGCGCCGACCTGCTGATCGCCACCACCGTTGCCCCCGAGGGCCTCACCTGCCCGTACGTGAGCGGCGTGCCCTTCATGACCGGCATGAACCGCGTCGCCGCCGAGAAGGCCGTCCTCGACGTCATGGCTCAGTAGGCGCTGGCTGTATGAGTGAGCAGAACGCCAACCCGGTAGAGCTCTTTGGCATGCGCGTCGCTCACGTGGGCATCAACGCCACCGACCCGGCAGACGCCCTGGAGATCGCGGAGCTGTTCTCGACGATGATGGGCCTGCCCGTTATCGAGACCCCGGTTTCGTACTTTAACGATTCGCTGGTCGAGATCATGAAGCAGAACGGTCGTGGCACCAAGGGCCACATTGGCTTTGCCGTCAACGACATCGATGCGGCCGAGAAGTGGTTTGCCGAGCGCGGACTCGAGGTCAACGAGGGGTCGCGCGTACTGCTGCCCGACGGCGGCACCAAGCTCGTGTACTTTAAGCGCGAGTTCGCCGGTTTCGCCGTGCACCTGTGCCGCGAGTAGCGCACAAGCTGCTTTAGTTAGCAAAAAATGGGGTAAGGCGCGTGGCCTTGCCCCATTTTTAATACCGAGAGGGTGACTGACGGGCTAACGTAAATCGAAGGTGAATGGCTTTCCGCGAAGTGAACGAGTGAAATCGAACCCCTGGAGCATCGACGTTTTGGAGACGCCGTTTCCTGCGGTTTTGTCAGGTTTTTCTTGCGATTTTGGCGCCAAAAAGTGCGGATGCTTCGGGGGGTCCAAAATAGGTCGTTCACTTCGCGGAAAAGCATTCACCTTCGATTCGTGAGAGGCGCCCCTACCGCGGCAGGCGAATCGTAAAGCGGCTGCCGACGCCCTCGACTGAGGTCACACCGATGACGCCGCCGTGGCTGTCGACGATCCACTTGGCGATAGCGAGCCCCAGGCCTGAGCCCTGCGCGCCGGCATCGCGTGCGTTGTCGGCACGGTAGAATCGCTCGAACGCGTGAGCTGCGGATTCCTGGTTCATGCCGATGCCCTCGTCTTCAACGGCTATGTCGATTGTGCCCGTGCCCGCATCGGGTGTTATGCCAAATGTGACGGTCGTTCCCGCGTCCGAATACTTGGCGGCGTTTTGCACGATCACGCGCAGAGCCTGCTTCACGAGCGCGACATCGACGGACGCGTCGCAGCGCGGGTCGCTGGCAAACGCAGCGTCAAAAGCCAGCCGATATGTGTGCTCGGTATCGATCATCTGCGATTCCTCGCACACCTCGCCGACCAGTGCAGCCAGGTTGGTATTCACGCGCCGCAGCACGGTGCGGCCGGCATCTCCGCGTGCCAAAAACAGCAGTTGTTCCACGAGCTCCTGCATGTGCTCGCTTTCGGCCTTGAGCGAGGCGATGGACTCTGCCAGCACGGCCGGGTCGTCTTTGCCCCAGCGGTCGAGCATGTTTACGTAGCCCTGAATCACCGCGATGGGCGTGCGCAGCTCGTGACTCGCATCGTTGACAAAGCGCATCTGCTGCAGCTTGGCCTCTTGCATCTGACGCAGCAGACGGTTGAGTGCGACCTCGATGCTCGCCAGGTCGGCGTCGCCAGTGGTGACGCTCGGCGAATCGACGCTTGCTCGCTCGATGGCCTGCTCCAGCGTTTCCATCTTGCCGCCGGAGAGCTGCATGCGGCCGAGCTCGTCCACGCGCAAGGCCAGGTCGTTGAGCGGTGCCATGGTGCGGCGTACGCGTCGGGCGCCGCCGAGCATGTTGAGCACGCTGATGACCTGCCAACCTACAACGACAAGGTAGAGAGGCCATAGCGTGACGAGGTCCTGCGCGAGGGGGAAGGTCTTGATGGTGCGCGCAAGCTCGACGGTATAGGTGAGTGTTGCCAGGTCCCAGCCACGCGCAGGCGTCAGCGACATGCCGCGAACGGCGGCGCTGGGGATCCATCCCGCGGTAAACGCGCTGTCGGGCAGCGTCTGGTTGTATCCATAGACGAGGATCGCCGCTGCAATCACCATCAGCAGCAGATCGAGCCAGACATAGCTCATCAGGCGGCGCCACATATAGCTCCAGTTGATGGCACGGGCGATGGATGTGACGCGCTTGGTCTCGGCGTTACGCGCGGCAGACATAGCCCACCCCGCGCACGGTCTGGATGATGCGGGCGCCGCCAGCGTCCTCGATCTTGGCGCGCAGGTGCGCGATGTGCACGTCGACGTTGTTTGTGTCGCCCACGTATTCGTAGCCCAGCGCCTCGTGCGCGATGCGCTCGCGCGTGAGCACGGTGCCGGCATGTGCCATAAGCAGAGCGAGGACGTCGAACTCGCGGGCGGTCAGTACGATGGGCGAGCCGCCGACCGTGACTTCGCGGCGGTTGGGATCGAGCGTGACCGAGCCCGCGGTGAGTGCGGCGGGGGAGGGCGTGGCAGCAGCCTGGGCCGAGTCGCCAGTCGGGGGTATCGCAGTGGCACCCGTAGCGCTCTCCCCGGCACCGGCGCAGCCAACGCCCGAAGCCGCCCGCACGGCTTCCGAGCGCTTCAGCGCCACGCGGATCCGTGCGAACAGCTCCTCAATCGCAAACGGCTTGGTCAGGTAATCGTCGGCGCCGGCATCGAGCCCGGCCACCTTGTCCATCACGGCATCGCGCGCGGTGACCATGATCACCGGCACATCCTTGTGCTTGCGTACGCGCCGCAGGACCTCCATGCCGTTGAGTTGCGGCAACAGCACATCGAGCAGAATCAAATCGTAGTTGCGCTCCAGCGCCAGGTCCACGGCGGTACGGCCGTCGGCGGCGTGCTCCACCTGGTAGCCCTCGTGCTCCAGTTCGAGCGTCACAAAGCGGGCGATTTTCTCCTCGTCCTCTACGATCAGGATCCGTGCCATGCGTGCCCCCGTCTGCGATTACTTGTCGTCGTTCAGATTTTTCTTGATGCCGTCCGCGGCGTCGGCGGCGTGATCCATCAGGTTGTTGATGCTGCCGGGCACGTCGCCGTCGCTATCGATGCGGTAGCGCATACCAAAGAACAGGCCAAGCAGCATCAGCCAAATCGTGGCGCCCCAGGCAAACAAGGCAACGATGGGAATCAGGATGGGAATGTTGAGGATTATTGCATCGCGGCGCGTGGCGATAAATTTGGTGTCCAGGCTCAGGCGGAAGAGTTTTTTGAGGTACTCCCACACGCTGTCCATCTTCTTGGAGAAATCGGTCTTTTCGCTCGACTTTTCGTAGGCGGCCTGCGCGGCGACCATCTCGGCCGAGGGCTCGTCGACCGGCGTGGATTCGGTGGCGGCGTGCGCTGACGTGGTATGGGTCTTGCCCTGCGACTCGAGCCAAATGATGGCATCCAGGACGTTGCCGTCGGCGGCATCGAGCGCTGCCTTGGCATCGGTGTAGCTCACGTTGCACTTGGTGCGGATGGTTTCAACTTTTTCGAGATCGTCCATGACCTGTCCTTTCGTTCGATGGGCGCGACGCCGGGCGATCTGCCCGGGCGCGAGCGTTGCGTTCGGCGGCCTGCGCTGCGCGGCGCCGCCCCGCCCTTGGTCGAACTCTATAGTGCAGGTTATAGATTAAGCGATTCTTGAGCCAAGATTAATGTTGGATGAGTTTTTGGGTGGCGGTGGGGAAGGGCAGAAAAGGCAGGTTTTGCGGGGCGTGAAGGAGGGGCGGTCTGATCTTTGGGACAGCTGATAGCGAGGTCTAATACTTTTCCGAGATGTGAACGAGTGAAAACGGACCCCCGAAGCATCGACACTTTAGAGGTGCCGCTTCCTGCGGTTTTAATGCCGAAATCCTGCGATTTTGCCGCCGAAAGGTGCGGATGTTTCAGGGGTCCAAAAACAGCCGTTCACTTCGCGGAAAAGTATTAGACCTCAATAGCGGGGGATGGGGTGCCGGTAGCAAAGCGGCGTCAAGGGTTGGTCGTGCAGGCGGTTTCTCCATTGATGTCCGCACGACATGTGACACTTTCCCTGCCGCCCTGCTCTGCCGCGGCGGCATGCATCTGAACGACGGTCCTCTAAGGAGTTCGATATCGATGAGTGACAACACCAAACATCTCGCAAAGAAGTGCGTCAAGGACGCGGGGCCGTGCCTCGTGCTGTGCCTTGCCGGCGCAGCGGTCGCGCTGCTGGCTGTTCTGGGGCCGTTCGACATGCTTCGAAGCGCCAGCTCTCTGCACGTTTGCATGGCCCTTGCCGGCGCCATGATGACCGGTGGCGTGCTCGATCTGGTTTTTTGGGTACTCGACCCGTTTGGATGGAAGAACGAGGGGTAAGCCCTAAGGGATGGAAGGGCTGGAACGGTTGGCTTAGTGATCGTGCAGAATGTGGCTAGCGACTTACAGGGGAGTGGTGATCCGATGACGGTCTATGTGACGGGCGATATTCACGGCGGCCTCGACATGCAAAAGCTGCGCGATTGGGAGCTTGGGGATAGTCTGACGAGCGACGACTATCTGATTGTCGCGGGTGACTTTGGCTTTCCGTGGGATTTCTCTACCGAAGAATGCACCGACATCGCCTGGCTGGAGTCGCGCTCCTATACCGTACTGTTTGTCGACGGCAACCACGAGCGTTTCGATCACTGGGCGGAGCGCCCCATGGAGTTGTGGCACGGTGGGCTGACGCAGCGCCTGTCGGACACTTCGCCCATACGGCGCCTGACGCGCGGCGAGGTTTTTGAGCTCGACGGCTCAACGATCTTTACCATGGGCGGCGCCACGAGCGTGGATAAGGAATACCGCATTCCCTATTCCAGCTGGTGGCCACAGGAGCTGCCGGACGAGCGCAACTTTGAGGAGGCGCGGGCAAAGCTCGACAGCGTGGGCTGGAAGGTCGACTACGTGATCACCCACACCTGCTCTACGCGCATGCTTTCGCCCACGCTTTATCCGGCACCCGGCTGGAATTACCCCGCCGTTGATCGGCTTACGGCATTTTTCGATGAGCTGGAAGACCACTTGGATTACAAACGCTGGTACTACGGGCATTTCCATCGGGATGCCAACCCGGCCGAACGCCACACCGTGCTCTACGACTGCATCGTTCGCCTGGGTGACGAACTCCAGCCCTGGGATGTTGCGTAGGGGCGGACTGAGCGGCTACTCGGCCGTTACAGTGATGTTCTCCCGGTGCGCGCGGATGACATCCCAGCCAAAGTGCTCGACCAACTGCTCGGCAGAGCGCGGCGTGGTGTCCGGCGCGATGCCTGTTTGCCCGGCGAGCCAGCCCAGCAGTGCCTCGGGCGTGCCAAAGCGGGCGCGTAGTTCGCCCAGGTCCAGATCGCGGTCGCGCTTGGAAAGGCGGCGGCCGTCCGGCGACATGAGCAGCGGAATGTGCGCGTAGTGCGGCGTGGGAAGTCCCAGCAGATGCTGCAGGTAGATTTGGCGGGGCGTGGAGCCCAGCAGGTCGCACCCGCGCACGACCTCGGTGACGCCCATGGCGGCGTCGTCGATCACCACGGCTAGCTGATAGGCAAACACGCCGTCGCTGCGGCGCACCAAAAAGTCGCCGCATTCGGTGGCGAGCGCTTCGCATTGGGCGCCGTACGTGCGGTCCACGAATTCGATCACGTCGTCCGCGAGGTCATCGACGGCGGGCACGCGCAAACGCGTGGCCGGAGCGCGCAGGATGCTGCGGCGGGCAACCTCCTCGGCAGAAAGGCCTCGGCAGGCGCCGCGATAGATGGGCGTGCCGTCGCTGGCATGCGGCGCGCTCGCGGCGTGGAGCTCGGCACGCGTGCAAAAGCAGGGGTAGGTGAGGCCGGCGTCTTGCAGCTGGCGCAGGGCGCTCTCGTACAGGTCTAGGCGATCGTGCTGGTAGTAGGGGCCTTCGTCCCACTCAAGCCCCAGCCAGGTCAGGTCGTCAATCAGTTGAGCGGCAAGCTCTGGGCGCTTGCAGCGATCGTCCAGGTCTTCGATGCGCAACACAATGCTGCCGCCCTGGCTGCGGGCCGAAAGCCACGCGCACAGGCAGCTGAACACGTTGCCCAGGTGCATGCGGCCCGAGGGCGACGGGGCGAAGCGGCCCACGACGGGCGCGGGGGCGGAAGCGGGCGGCGTCGTTGGTGCGTCCGCGGCGAGCGTTGCTATGTTGCGTGCTTTGATATCCATGCGGACGAGTATAGCGCGGGGCGCGATGGGGGAGACGCTGCCGTGGCCTGCAAGTTGCCGAGGCCGCGCGTTGCGCGTGCCGGACCACCGGCTCGACAGCTCGATCGCCGCCCGCCAGCCCAACCCCTCAGACGACAGAAACCCCGGCAGCTCTTCGCAACTGCCGGGGTTTCCGCGGAAAAGGGGGACATGATCCTCGAGCGAACGGCAAAGGGGCAAACCGTTTTCGCTCAACTGTTTTATGCCCCTTGCCCGCGGGCTCAATCAGAGCGCGTCGCAGCAACACAAAGCCACTACACCTGTGACGGAGCTGTGAAATGGTATCTATCGTTGGCGCAGGCCGTGCCAAAGAGTGTCCCTAACGGCTAGTCATTTAAGAACGTCCCCAATGACTAGCTGCTGGCGGCGGGCGTGACTTTCATCCCGTTTGGCGCTCCGGTCGCCTAGATATTCGTCATGTGCGCCCGTAAACGTGGGACAATGACGCTGTTGGTATCACAGACAAAGGATGTGCCTATGAACGCCCCCGTTGCCAAGACCTGTCGGCAGCGCCGCCTATTCGCGCGATTCGCTTCCGTCTGCGCACTCGTCGCGCTTGCGTTGTTGCTGCTGCCTGCCGCCGCACACGCCGACGGCTACTCCATGAGCCAAACCTACATCGGTGCCACGGTCGAGGCCGATGGATCGCTGACCGTTGTCGAGGGACGCCAGTTTGATTTCGACGACGACATCAACGGCGTATATTGGGATATCAATACGGGCACCAACCAGCAGGGCGGCGCGGCGGGCGTCAACGTGCTGAGTGTCGAGGAAGAGGACACCGCGTTTAACAAAGTCGATAGCGCGAACAAGGGCGACTCTGGCGTCTACACGGTCGAGCAGACCGGTGACGGCGTAAGGATTAAGGTGTTCAGCCCCCACGAGAGCGGCGACAGCGCGATCTATTACGTGAGCTACACCATGACTGGTGCGGTTATGAACTGGGCCGATACCGCCGAGCTCTATTGGAAATTTGTGGGTGAAGGCTGGTCCGCGGATTCCGACGATGTCGAGATGGAAGTGTACTTCGCAAATGCTGCTGCCGGGACGGCGGCCGTCAAGGGCGATAACTTTCGCGCATGGGGCCACGGCCCGCTGACGGGCGACGTGTCGCTCGATGCGGACGAGCCCATGGTCATCTATACCATTCCCTGCGTGCATCAGGGCGAATTCGCCGAGGCGCGCATCGCCTTCCCCAGCGACTGGGTGCCATGGCTTTCCGCTTCGAGCGAGGAGCGCATGCCGACAATCCTGAGCGAGGAGAAGGCGTGGACCGACGAAGCTAACGCCCGCCGCGCTCACGCTCGCATGATTGCCAATGCACTTGCCGTGCTAAGTATTGTCGCGGCGGTGGCCTTTACCGGCACAATCGTTGCGCTCAAGCTGCGCCGTCGCAAGCCCAAGCCGCTTTTCCAGGACGAATATTTCCGCGATGTGCCTTCGGCCGACCATCCCGCCGTGCTTTCGGCCCTTATGAGCTGGAACGAGGTGCCCGATCAGGCATATATCGCCACGCTCATGAAGCTCACTGACGACCGTGTGATCAAGCTGGAGCAGGTGACCGTGACCAAGGCCAAGAAGGGTCTGTTGGGGCGCGAAAAAGAAGAGCAGACGTATCGCGTGACAGTGAGTGATGCGGGCTGGAAGTCCACCAAGGGCATTGACCGCATGGTGCTCAAGGTCTTCTTTGCCGGTGCTAAGCCCGACGAGAACGGCGATCGCTCGCGCACGTTCGACGAGCTGCAGCACTACGTCAAGCAGCATGCTACGCCCGTGGGCGACAAGCTCGAGGACTATCAGAACACCGTTAAGGGCAAGCTGGCCGATAGCGAGTACGTTGCCTCGGACGGCATCGTTGCAATGGTGTTTTGCCTGGTTCTCGGTATTCTGATCGCCTTTGTTCCCATGGGATCCATTTTCTTTACCGACGGCGCACAGGTGAACATTATCGCCGCGCTTATCTCGGTGCCGATTGTGCTGGTGGGTATTGGCGTGGGCCTTACGTTCCGCCGCTTTACGCCGGAGGGCGCCGAGGTGGCGGCGCACTGCAAGGCGCTTAAGCATTGGCTCGAGGACTTCACGCGCCTAAAGGAAGCCGTCCCCGGCGATCTGGTCCTGTGGAATAAACTTCTGGTGATGGGCGTGGCGCTGGGCGTTTCGAAGGAAGTCCTGCGTCAGCTTGCCGAGGCTGTTCCTCCCGAGGTGCGCGAGTCCGACGGTTTCTACGACAATTACCCCTGCTACTGGTGGTACTACCATCATTACGGAAACCAGTCCCCCCTCGATTCGTTTAACGACGTGTATCACGAGAGCATCCGTGAGCTGGCTTCGAGTTCCGATAGCTCGAGCGGCGGCGGAGGCGGCGGCTTCTCGGGCGGCGGCGGAGGCGGCGTCGGCGGAGGCGGCGGCGGAACGTTCTAACGGTCGTAAGCTATGGGATGGGCTTTTCTCGACAGCTGTCGGGGAAAGCCCATCCCCTTTTTATGCGCTACCTACGAAGACTGTCCCCAACGACTAGTCATTTAAGAACGTCCCCAACGACTAGGTATGGCTGCTGGGCCTAGGCGGTTAGGTCGAGTTCGTAGAGGAAGCTTTCGCGTGGCATGTCGTGGCGGCGCTCTTCGCGGTTGGCGCGGTGCGTGGCCGCGCGCTTAAAGCCGTGCAGCTCGTAGAACTTCCACGAGCAGTTGGAGTCGGTATACAGGTGCGCCCTCGTCGCCCCGCGCGAGGACAGGTGCGAGACCGCGGCATCGAGCAAAACCGAGCCAACGCCCAGTCCGTGGACATCGCGATCAACGGCAAGCAGCGTGACCTCGTTGTCGTGTGGCAACGGGCTGCTTTCGAGCAGGCGGTTGTTGGTTCGGATGGTTGCGCGCACAAACGAGAGATACTCGGCACAGGCATCGGGCTCCAGCTCGCGCATCTGCGATAGCAGCGCGCGTTCGGTATCCATCCAATGTTCCTTAACGGTGGCGCCGGAGCTCTGTCCCGCACGTGCGAGCGCAATGCCGCGCGCCTGACCGTCGATTACGGCAACCTGCGAAAACGTCGATGACGAAAGGCAATAGGCGAGGTCGCACGCGGCCTCAAGGCGGTTGTACTCATCGTTATCCGAATTGTTATGCCAAAGCTGCTGCAGAATCAGCGCGATGGCGTCGAAGTCTTCGGTATCAAACGGTCGGTAGAGAACCCGCGAGACCATGGTGCCTCTTTCTTTTGCGGATGCATATCGAGCACAGTTCTACCACGCTATTGGCATCTAATTATGGTGCCCCTGTGTTCCATCAACTCACCGTGCCCAGTGGCGCTCCTACAACCCCCGCCCGCAAGCTTTTTCTGCACATGCGCCCGTTGCGGGGTGCATCGATGCGCTCGATGCGCTACATTGAATCAGTATTTTCAATGCCGCTGCGCGAGCGCTGCAGATCGACGTATCACCGACTCACAGAGCACGGCGGCGTACCAGACAGGAGGACTGCATGGGATCTGATGTGAAGATCGCACGCGCGTTGATCTCGGTTACCGATAAGACGGGCGTCGTCGATTTCGCACGGACGCTGGTTGACGACTTTGGCGTCGAGATCATCTCTACGGGCGGCACGGCTCGTGCCATCGAGGACGCGGGCGTTCCCGTAACCCCCATCGAGGAGTTCACGGGCTATCCCGAGATGATGGACGGCCGCGTCAAGACGCTGCACCCCAAGGTCCACGGCGCGCTGCTGGCCCGTCGCGATTCCGAGCAGCACATGCAGGAGGCCGCTCAGCACGGCATTAAGCTGATCGACCTGGTCGTCGTCAACCTGTACGAGTTCGAGAAGACCGTCGCCAACCCCGAGGTCACCTTCGCGGATGCCATTGAGCACATCGACATCGGTGGTCCTTCCATGCTGCGCTCTGCTGCCAAGAACGCCGCGAGCGTTACCGTCATCTCCGACCCGGCCGACTATGATGCCGTCCTGGCCGAGATGCGTGAGACCGGTGGCTGCACCACGCTTTCCACCCGTCGTCGCCTGCAGGTGAAGGTCTACCAGACCACCGCCGCCTACGATACGGCTATCTCCCGTTGGCTTGCCGCCCAGGCAAGCGACGTGGCGGACACCTCTGCCAAGCTCGAGATCTCGCTGGAGAAGGTCGACGACCTGCGCTATGGCGAGAATCCTCAGCAGAAGGCTACGGTCTACCGCTTTGCCGAGGGCTGTGAGAACACTGCGAGCTCGCAGTTCCCGCTCGTGGGCTCCGAGCAGATTCAGGGCAAGCCGCTCAGCTACAACAACTATCTGGATGCCGACGCCGCCTGGAACCTGGTCCGCGAGTTCGACGAGCCGGCCTGCGTGATCCTCAAGCATCAGAACCCCTGCGGTTCCGCCGTTGCCGAGGACATTACGGCCGCCTACGACCGCGCCTTCGCCTGCGATCCCAAGAGCGCCTTTGGCGGCATCATCGCCTGCAACCGCGAGGTTCCCTTTGATCTGGTTGAGCACTTCGCCGATCAGAACAAGCAGTTCGTCGAGGTTATCATCGCCCCGAGCTACACCGATGAGGCGCTCGAGCGCATGGCTAAGCGCCCCAATCTGCGCGTGCTGGCTACTGGCGGCGTGGACCACGGCGCCAAGGTGGAGCTGCGCTCCGTCGACGGCGGCATGCTGGTGCAGGAAGTCGACCACGTGACCGAGGATCCCGCGACCTTTACGTTCCCCACCGACCGCAAGCCCACCGACGCCGAGATGGCCGAGCTCGAGTTTGCCTGGAAGGTCTGCAAGGGTGTTAAGTCCAACGCCATCCTAGTCTCCAAGGGCAAGGCCGGCATTGGCATGGGCCCCGGTCAGCCCAACCGCGTTGACTCTGCGCTGCTTGCCTGCGAGCGTGCCGAGGACTTCTGCGAGCGCGAGGGCGTGGAGAAGGGCGGCTTTGCCTGCGCAAGCGACGCATTCTTCCCATTCCGCGACAACGTCGACGTGCTTGCCGCGCACGGCGTGACCTGCATCATCCAGCCCGGTGGTTCCAAACGCGACGACGAGAGTATCCAGGCCTGCAACGAGCATGGTATTGCTATGGTGTTTACGGGCGCCCGCCACTTCCGCCACTAAGTAGGGAAGCGGCGCTGCGGCTTGCCCAGCCACCGCACCTTGCCGTTCATTCGTCGCTCGCGTACCCAAGTACGCGTCGCTCCTCTTTCACGGCAATCTGCGGCACCTGGGCAACCCTCGCCGACCTGTTAGGTTGACTGGGGAGGATGGGGTGTTATCTCGTCCCTTGGACTGGCCTCGCTTCTAAAATAATCTCTGCAAAAGACGGTCGCTCCGTTTGGAGGGCCGTCTTTTTGGTATAAGAGGACGGAATGACTAACACGAAAGGTACAACCATGCCCCAGATTGATGATGCCGAACTGTTTGGTAATGCCGAGGATCAGCGTGCGTACGAGGACTTTTGCGCCAATCAGGAGGCGGTCGAGAAGTTCACGCTCGACAAGCCCGCGCTCATCTGCCGTTGGCGCATGTCCAACAAAAAGGTGCCCATGCTCAACCGTCACATCCGCGCGCTGTCTGAGCGCCTGGTGCAGGGCGAACCACTTACCCATAACATGCTCAGCTGGGCCAAGCAGCACGTTGAGTGGTCACTTGCCGAGGGCGACTACACCGCCCGCGACGGCGTGCTCATGCTGGTGATCGATATCAACGGCAACGCCGCCATGACGGTGGGGGAGTACGAGCCGCTGGCCGACACGTCGGCCAAGGCGCTGCGTGCCCGTTCTGCCGAGGCTCGCTCCGAGGCCGACGAGACCGGCGTGGCGCCCGAGCTGCTCGCTGCCGTCAACAACGGCGAGCTTGCCTTTGTGGCGCCGGCGGACGAGTGCCTGTGCGGCACGGCGACGCTCATCGAACAGCTGGCCCAGACCAAGGGCATCTCGGTCACGCGCGTAGATATTCCCGCGCAGCTTAAGGGCGCGCTGTTCCTAGTGAGCGACGAGCACGGCGTGGTCCCCGCAACCGAGACGGACGCCGCCGAGGCCGACGCCGCCACGGTCGCCTTCTTCGCCGAAGGCTACGAAAAGCTCCGTGCCCGCCGCTAAATGATTTTTCTGGGACGGGGATTAAGAATCATTTTGGTCCCCGCCACCGCTGCGAGTGCGAGGCGGACAAAACGCCCCCGCTCGCGAACAGTTCTGTCACCTTGGTACCGCGCGCGGTGCACACCTGCAGTTTCGCGGCCATAATGGTGGCAAGACAACCAAGAGGGGGAGCGGAATCCATGGCGCTAATCTATATCGTTGAGGACGACGAGCCCATCCGTCGCGAGCTCGCCGACATTTTGGCGCGTGCCGGTTTTGAGGTCGAGGCCTGCGAATCGTTTGAGCATGTCTCGCGCGATATTCTCGCCGCCGCGCCCGACCTGGTGCTGCTCGACCTCACGCTTCCCGTCAAGGACGGCCAGCATATCTGCCACGAAGTCCGCCGCGAATCCGAGGTTCCCATCATCGTCCTCACGTCGCGCACGACCGAGATCGACGAGGTCATGGCCATGACGCTCGGCGCGGACGACTTTGTCCCCAAGCCCTACAGCGCCCGCGTGCTTGTGGCGCGCATTAACGCGCTGCTACGACGCACCGCGGCTGCCGGCGAGCGCAGCACGGTCGTCCACAAGGGGCTGGAACTCGACCTCGCCCGCTCCGCGGTCACCAACACGGCAACCGGCGACAGCACCGAGCTCACTAAAAACGAGCTGCGCATCCTCTCTTTGCTCCTGAGCCGCGCGGGCAAGATTGTCTCGCGCTCGGCCATCATGCAGGACCTGTGGGACTCCGATGCCTTCGTGGACGACAATACACTCACTGTCAACATCAACCGCCTGCGCACCACGCTCGAAAAAATCGGCATCAAGGGGTATTTGACGACGCACCGCGGCCAAGGCTATTCGGTCTAGGTGCCGGTTATGTCGTTTGCCAAATTCTTTAAAGACGCGCTGCTTCCCGTCGCCGTGTGGACGTGCGGCGTGCTGCTGAGTTGCTTTGTGCTGACGGTCGCCGGCGCACCCGTTTCTATCGTGGTCGTGGCGGTTGGCGTGTCCTTTATCTTTGGCATGCTGGGCATCGTGATCGAGTACGCGCGTCGTCGCCGTTTTCTGCGCCAGCTGGAGCGCGCGGCCGAGGAGCTGGAAAGCCCCGCATGGGTGCAAGAGATGGTACAGTGCCCGACCTATGCCGAGGGCGAGCTCGAGTACGAGGTCTTGCGCCGGGTGGGCAAAGCCGCTTGCGACGAGGTTGCCGAAGGCCGGCGCCAGACCGATGACTATCGCGACTATATCGAGAGCTGGGTCCACGAGGCCAAGCTGCCCCTGGCGGCGGCCCATCTGATTTTGGAAAACCTGGACGGCAGCGAAGACGACCTGTCGCGCGTGGATGACCTGGGCCGTGAGTTGGCTCGCGTGGAGCGCTATATCGACCAGGCGCTGTACTACGCGCGCTCGGAAGTCGTGGAGCGCGACTACCTGATTCGCCGCTGGGATCTCAGGACTTTGGTGACGGGCGCGATTAAAGCTAACGCGCGCGAGCTCATCGCGGCGCACGTGGCTCCAGTGTGCGAGAACCTCGACTTTGAGGTCTTTACCGACGAGAAGTGGCTCGAGTTTATTCTGGGCCAGCTCATTCAGAACAGCATTAAATATGCGCGCGAGGATGGTGCGAAGATCACGTTTTCGGGCGCGTTGCTGGACGAGGGTCTGGCGAGCGAGCGCATCGAGCTTACCGTCGCGGACAACGGCTGCGGCGTGTGTGCGGCAGACCTGCCGCGCGTGTTCGAGAAGGGTTTTACCGGCAACAACGGCCGCGCCACCAAGCGCGCAACGGGCATCGGCCTCTACCTGGTGGCACGTCTGTGCTCCAAGATGGGCATCGACGTCACCGCAGCGTCCGAGCCCGGCGAAGGCTTCGTCGTCACGTTTGCCTTCTCAACCAACAAGTTCCAATACTTCGAATAGGCGCGCTCTTGCTGTTTTTCTCTGGGCTATGTTCACGTTCGGGAATATAGCTGAAGCAACTGGCGCTATGTTCCCGAACGGGAACATAGCCATGAGGCTCAAATGAATCTCCTATAACAAAAACGTGCCGCCCCAAAAGGGGCGGCACGCCATTTTTCTATCAGCCAACTCGCTGAAGTACGGTGACGAAGGCGCAAGGCCGGGAGGGGTTATCTAAGCCGACATCCCGCAGCCGCGAAGCGGCGAGGACGTCGGCGTGATAACCCCGCAGGCCTTGCGCCGGCGGGAAGGAACCTACTTCACGACCAAAATGTCGCAGTCCGTATTGCGCAGCAGGAACGTCGAAATCGAGCCCAGTAGCGCGTACTTAATTGAGGACAGGCCGCGGGCGCCGCAGAGCACCAGATCGGGCTTGACCACGTCGAGCATCTCATCCTTAAGCGTCTCACGAATGCGGCCGGTACGAATCATGACCTCGACCTCGGGAATGTCGGGATTGGCCTTGGCCTCCTCGAGCTGCTTGGCGATGGAGTTGTTAAAGGCCTCCTCCAAGCCGTTGACCAGGTCGACCGGATAGGAACCGGCGCTCTCGAGCGCGGTGGAGTCGATGACGTGGCCGATGATCAGCTTAGCGCCGTTGTTCGCGGCGACCTTGATGGCGCGTGCGAGCACAAAATCCTGCTGCTCAGTACCGTCGAGTGAAACAAATACCTTGGTATAGCCCTCGTTCATGGTTTCCTCCTTGGTCTATCGCACGGGCGCGGGACTCGTGCGTCGGGCGGCGCGTTGGCCGCCGGACACTTTACCTTGTTGCAGTTATACCCAAGGATTTCGGTTTGACCGCTCGCAATTCTGTGAACGGGCGAGTTTTTTGGTAAGGGTAGGCGCAGGCGTGCCGCCAACGGTTGATAATGGGACATCGCCCGCATCGTCCGCAGAACATCTACCGGCGGGTGTCTAACGAGGGGGTCCCTTTGGATATCATCGAGCTTCTAAAATCTGCCTTCATGGGCCTGGTTGAGGGCATCACCGAATGGCTGCCTGTTTCGTCGACCGGTCACATGATCTTGGTGGACGAGTTCGTCAAGATGAACGTGAGCGAGACGTTCTGGAATATGTTCCTGGTCGTGATTCAGCTCGGCGCCATTCTGGCCGTCTGCGTCCTGTTCTTCTACGACCTTAACCCGTTTTCTCCCAGCAAGGGCAAGGAGGGCCGTCGCGACACCTGGGTGCTGTGGGGCAAGATTGTGCTCGGCTGCATTCCCGCCGCGGCGATCGGTCTGCCGCTCAACGACTGGATGGAGGAGCATTTCTACAATGCTCCCGTCGTGGCGCTGGCGCTCATTGTGTACGGCGTGCTGTTTATCGTGATTGAGAACTGGCGCGCGAGCAAGCGCGACCAGGCCGCTCTTGCCGGTTCGTTTGGTTCTCGTGCTGTGGTGTCGGGTGGGCGTCCCGCCGGTGCGCACTTTGCGGCGCCCGCCGCGGCTACCGCTGAGGATGAGGACGATGACGATAGCCTGGACTTCGGCTCCATCACTACGCTCGAGGATCTGAGCTGGAAGACCGCACTGGGTATTGGCTGCTTCCAGGTGCTTTCGCTGATTCCGGGCACATCGCGCTCCGGCTCCACCATCATCGGTGGCCTGCTTTTGGGCTGCACGCGTTCGGTGGCATCCAAGTTTACGTTCTTCCTGGCCATCCCTGTCATGTTTGGCGCGAGTGCACTCAAGCTGGTCAAGTACTTCATCAAGGGCGGTACGTTCGGCGCCAACGAGGTCGCCATCTTGGGCGTGGGCTGCGTTGTAGCCTTTGTGGTTTCGCTCATCGCCATCAAGTGGCTCATGGGATTCGTCCGTCGTCACGACTTTAAGTGCTTCGGTGTTTACCGCATCATCCTGGGCATCGTAGTGCTCGCTTACTTCTTTGTTCTGGAGCCGATGCTCGGCCTCTAGCTTAGTCGACGCTCTGGCAGCCGCTCGCTGCCGTATTCGAATACGCGATATCTATCGGAGTTGCGGTGAAATAGGGATTAAAAGGGGGGTGCGGACGATTTCTTGGACCGCGCCTAGGCGTATCCAAGCTTCC
>CABQMF010000016.1 GCA_902465265.1 uncultured Collinsella sp.
GGACTGTAGAGCAGGAAAGTTCATATGCGCCGCCCGGCTCCCGCGGCTCTCAGGGGCATCTCTCATGCAAAAACTGTCGTGGGGTAAAGTCCGAGGTCAGTGGCGTTTTATACCGAGAAATTCAAAAAAAGTTGAAAATTCATTACATATTTGCGTTGACTTTAGGTAACTAAAGTTTCATACTCCTTTTCAACCACTGGGGGATGTGAACACGCACGGATCGTTCGCATCATGATTGAAGAGGATTTCTTAGACATGTTCACGCATCAGCTAAACATTATCAGCGTAGTAATTATCTGATGCGGGTTAGCACATACAGCTAGCCCGTACGATAACGGGCGGCTGATGAAGATGAGGGCCGTCGAGCGCAACCGACGGCCCTCATTTTTTATGTCTGGGTAGTTCTTTTTAGAGGAGGAAATGTAATGAACGGAGTTTTGCTCATGGTTGTGGCCGCGGCGGTGCTCGCCTGCGGCTATCTGGGCTATGGCCGATGGCTGGCCAACAAGTGGGGCGTTGACAAAGAGGCCCTCACGCCGGCCAAGCGCATGAAGGACGGCAACAGCTTCTCGCCCGTCTCCGCCTTCACCGCGTTCTCGCACCAGTTCAGCTCGATCTGCGGTGCTGGCCCTGTTACGGGTACGATCGTTGCCATGGCCTTTGGCTGGCTGCCCGTTGTGCTCTGGGTCCTCGTCGGCGGCATCTTCTTTGGCGCCGTCCACGACTTTGGTGCCCTGTACGCTTCGATGAAGAACAACGGCAAGTCGCTCGCTCAGCTCATCGAGAAGTACATCGGCAAGACTGGCCGTCGTCTGTTCCTGCTGTTCTGCTGGCTGTTCTGCATCATCGTCATCGCCGCTTTCACCGATATGGTCTGCAAGACGTTCATGTTCACCCCGGCCGTTGACGCTTCTGGTGCTGCTACCGGTGCCGTCGACTTTACCAAGTCCTATGCCGCCGGCTGCGCTGGTACCATCTCCATCCTGTTCACCTTCGTCGCCATCGCCTTTGGTTGGGCCCAGAAGAAGTTCAACCTCACCGGCGCTGCCGAGTTCGTCACCGGCGTGGTCCTCATGGTTCTCATGTTCGCCGTCGGTATGCAGTTCCCGGTCTACCTGGATAAGTTCCAGTGGTTCGCCGTCGTCATGGTCTACCTGGTCTTCGCTGGCGCTATGCCCATCCAGATGCTCAAGACTCCGCGTGACTACCTCACTTCCATCATGATGATCGTCATGATCGTCTGCGCTGTCCTCGGCATCGTCGTCCTGGGCGTCAACGGTCAGGCCACTATCACCGCTCCGGTCTTCACCGGCTTCTCCACTGCCTCCGGCATGATGTTTCCGGTCCTGTTCGTCTCTGTCGCTTGCGGTGCTCTCTCCGGTTTCCACAGCCTCGTTTCTTCCGGCACCTCTTCTAAACAGGTCGAGAAGGAGCAGGACGCCGTCAAGGTCGGTTACGGCGCCATGATTGTCGAGTCCTTCGTCGGCATCCTTGCCATCATCGTCGCCGGCATCATGTTCTCCGATATGAATACCGCCGGTACTGGCGCCCTCAACGCCGGTGTCGCTTCCACCCCGTTCCAGATCTTCGCCGCTGGCATCTCCCGCGGTATGCAGGCCTTCGGTGTTGACGGCACGCTCGCTACCGTCTTCATGACCATGAACGTCTCCGCTCTGGCCCTGACCTCGCTCGACGCCGTCGCCCGCATCGCCCGCACTTCGTTCTCTGAGTTCTTTGCCCAGACCAACGACGCCCTGGCCATCGAGTCCAAGGCCGGCTACATGAAGGTCCTCGGCAACCCCTGGTTCGCCACGGTTGTCACCCTGCTTCCCGGTCTCGCCCTCGCTTTTGGTGGCTATGCCAACATCTGGCCGCTCTTTGGTGCTTCCAACCAGCTGCTCGGCGGTATGACCATGATTACCCTCGCCGTGTTCTGCAAGTGCACCGGCCGCAAGGGTTGGATGCTCTACGTGCCCGTCGCCTTTCTGCTCTGCTGCACCTTCACCTCGCTGGTCCAGAGCGCCATGGGCTGCATGACCGCCGTCCAGGCCTACGGCTTCTTCGGTACCATCCCGGCTACCGCCACCACGGCTGCCGTCTCCGTCGCCGCAACCAAGGGCCTGCAGCTCGTCTTTGCCGTCCTGCTGATGGTCCTGGGCCTCATCGTTGCCGTCAACTGCCTCAAGGAGTTCTTCGGCAAGGAGGCCGGCTCCATGCCCGACGAGGAGCCCGAGTGGTCCGAGATGGGCAAGGCCGAGTATGGTCGCGCTGCTGCCGCCGAGGCTCCTGCCGACGCTGAGGCCGCCAAGGCTTAGCCGATCGGACGGATTGGATCTTCCATCTCTATGACTCGGAAAGGCCGGGTCCGCAGAACGCGGGCCCGGCCTTTTTTGTAAAGACGGGTGATGTCGGGGTGTTCTCGCAGATGTTTTGCGTGGATGGCGGCGCGCGTTGTACCATATGGACGTATATGTGTGCATATGAAAGGGGCCCCGTGGCCAAGACGGTATATTCCGATAACCAACAAAATGTCGATGCTCTGGCTGAGCGTCTGAGCGGACAAACGTCGCTTTCTGCCGAGCGGGCCAAGCTGGTTGCCTACGACCTGCTCTGCCGCAAGGCACTCAAGATCAAGTCGAGCGCGCTGGCACAGATTTTCCGCTCCGTGGATAAGGAGTGCGATACCAAGGCGATGCGCGATGAGCTTATCGCGGCAAAGATCGTGACCAAGATCGAGGGCAGCGGCATTAACGGCCGCCCGGCGTTCTATACCATCAATGCCGAGATTCATGATGCCCAGGAGCAGCCTGTCGAGGGTTCCGTTGAGGTTCCTGCTGCGGAAGAAGTTGCCCCGCGTGAGCATATCGATACTGACGAGCTGCTCGATGAGCATGTCGTGCGTGCCTTTACCGCCAAGGCGGGTCGAGGCGGCTTTGGCGGAGGCGGAAAGCGTGATGCGCAGCGCCGCGCCCAACAGGAACGCTTCCGTCGTGCTGTGGCTCAAAAGGATGGAGCCGTTACCGAGGTTGTCGAGAACGAGCCTGTCGCCGAGCCGCAGGAGCCCGTGAAAGAGCAAAAGTCCGCTGAGCCTCAGGAACCCAAGCGTCGTCGCGGTGTGCATTTTAAGGCCGAGCAGCAGGATGTTGCGCGCGAGGCCGAAGAGGCTGCCGAGGTTGCGGATGATTCCGAGAAGCCGGCCAAGAAGGCCTCAGACTCGTGTCGTCCCGGTCGCGGCTTTGCATGTCGCGCGTATCCCGCAAAGCGTCCGGAGAAGGTCAGTCAGGTTCCGGAGGTGCGGGCCGAGAAGGCCGTGAAGCCTGCCGAGTCGGAAGTTCGTGAACAGAAGCCTGTTGATGAGCAGACTGCGTCCAATACGGAGACTCAGGGCCAGCAACCCGCGGTTGAACAGACGGGGGAGGGTGCTTCGGGCAAGCCTCGCCGTCGTCGTCATCGTGGCGGCCGCGGCTCTAACGCTCAGGATGCCGCCGAGAATATAGCGCCGCGCGACGAAGATGCGAAGGTGGATGCTCCGATGGAGCAGCCCAAGCGTCAGCCGGCGAAGGAGGGCAAGCCCGAACGTTCGCAGAAGCAGACGTCTACTTCGAAACGTGAGCGCAATGTCCAAGGCGATTCTAAGCGCAAGTCTCAGAAGAAGCCCGAGTCTGCTGAAGCAGATACGGCTGCCCAGCAGACTGAGCCGACTACCCATGGCGAGGTTTCGGCGTTTGCCCTGGCCCGTGTTCTGGGCAGGCAGCTGCTCAAGGTCGTCCCCACGCCCACGGCGCTCTCCAAAATTAAGGAACAGCAGACCCAGATCGTTAAGGTCGAGGGCAAGGACGGCAAGAAAGCTCCACAGCGCGCCCAGCACAATGAGATGTCCAATCGCAAGATAGCCGAGGAAATCGCAATCATCCAGGCTTGGGTCGAGCAAAACCGCGGTGCCGATACTCCGGTTGCCTCGCGCCGCCAGCGCGCCTACCAGATCTTCAATGACGAAAAGGCTTTTGACGGCAAGCATGGCGAGCGCCTGATCAGGCGTATGACCGAAAAGGGCATCAGCATGCAGGCGATCAAGGTCGCCCCCAACCGTCCGGTGCACTTTACGGGCTTCTTTACGCTGGGTGCCGACAAGCCGTTCATTATGGTCGAGAACCTGGACACCTATGACGAAATCGTCAAGCTCCTGCGCGGACGTAAACATGCCAAGCTCTTTGGTACCAAGGTGGGCGGCGTAATCTTTGGCGGCGGCTGCAAGGCGAGCGTCTCGCACGCACTGGATGATTACCTGGCCGAGATCGGCTATCGCTTTACCTATATCTACTACGTGGGCGACATCGATCGCGAGGGTGCGCGCATCGTCGAGCAGGCCAGCAACGCCAACGTCGTTGAGATTCGCCTGCATGCCGGCATGTATCGCGCCATGCTTGCCGAGCATAAGCGCCGCGTGAAGGCCGGCGGCGCGTGCGAGCCCGCGGCTGCCAACCAGGGCGTGCCGCAGAACCTAGCGGCGACGATTAAGGATCTGCCCATGGTTACGCGCGTGCAGTTCCGCAACGTGCTGCGTGAGGGTGGACGAATTCCGCAGGAGATTCTGATGACCGCCGACTATCGGGATGGCGACTCGGGAAGCTTCGACCGCATGCTGAACAACTGAATTCCGCCGTTCTACCGAACGGCGGTCTTCTTGACGCTGCGAGGGGCCCTGGCACGGCAATCTGACGTTCAACTTCGGCGGCGCGACCAGAAGGTCAGCGCCGCCTTGTTTCACGTCACCTTGCCATACCAGGACCTCTCTCGCTGTCACGTCCAAAACATCGAGGTCACGTGGCCTTCTTTGCGTGCGGAACTCGCGACAAACTTAATGCCCGGCCCGCCGGGGCCACGCGCCATTTTGTAGATGGCGGCTCGCTTTTCGGAACTTGGCTGATATTTTCTAGATGTAAGGCGCTCTTGGTCCTAATGGGCTTGGGGCGCCTTCGCGTTTCCTCAGCTCCGCACCCTTGGGGGTTCGAATCCCTCCGCTTGCCCACAAGAAAGCGCCCCGGGCTGATGAAAGCCTGGGGCGCTCAGTTACCTTGGCTGGGACGGAGGGATTCGAACCCCCAACAGCCGGCACCAAAAACCGGAGTTCTACCGTTGAACTACGTCCCAGTATGGGTGTTGCCAAAAGCAACTCGTCTAGTTTACCTAATCTGCGAGGGCATCGCAAACGCCATCGAGCAGGCGTACCGCGAGCGTCTGGGCGTCGCTGGCAGTGAAGGTGCCGTTGTAGCGCGTCATGCCGGTGAGCTCAATGCGGATGCGTGCCGGCTTTTGCTGTGCGGCGACATTGGCGGTGCGGATGCGCTGGGCCAGGTTGTGGCACTCGGCGAGGGCAATCGTGGCGCGCGGTGCGGCGTCGGCGGGCAGCTCGTCGCTTGCGATCTCGAGCACCAGATCCACGTCGGTCGGGACCTCGGAGTCGCAAAGCATCATGCCACTGTTGTCGGTCGTCGCCGTGGCGATGTTCCACATGCGCGATGCTACGCTGCGCGCGATAGGGTCCTCGCCAATGACGGCAATCTGGAAACGCTCGAGTACGTTGGCCGCGCGGGCAAAGCCGATGCGCGATTCGGCCTCGGTCACCGAAGGCTTACCCTCCCACACGTGGTGCAGGCGGTTGATATAGGCGTAGGTATCCTGGAAAGCCATACCGTCGGCAAACAGACCGACGTTTTCCTGGAACTGCTGAAGGGCCGCTTCGGTGTGAGGGCCAAAGTAGCCATCGTCCTCGCCGCAGGCAAAGCCCAAAACGTTGAGCGCCTTCTGCAGGGCCTGCACGTCGGCGCCATGGAAATTGGGCATACGCAGGTAGAGGGTGCGGTCGCCCAGCTTATACGAGGCGTCGACCAGGGCACTCCAGCAGGGGATGTCAACGGCGTGGCCGGCGGCAAGACCGCTGTCGAGCCTAAAGGTGCTAACGGCCTGCTCGGTGGTAGCACCAAAGTGCTTGTCGGCGACCTCGGTGGCATCAATCGTGTAGCCGAGCTGCAGGAGACGAGACTGCACGTCCTCGACGGCTGCTCCCTGCATGCCCGTTGTAATAGGTTCCATGAACGAACCCCTTTCGGCGTATCATTCGTACTATTTGAGCGCCTGTCGGATAGACGACGCAAAGGGATGCATAAACATACATTCAACAGTGTAGCAACTTGTACCCAAATGCGCTGCCGACAGGTTTTGCAACCCCCGCTAGTTGAGTCGCTCCACAAAGAAATCTGCCATGGAGAGGAACAGCTCGCGTGCGTGCGAATCAAGCTCAACGTCCTCGATAGCGGCCTTGGCTTTGGCGGTCAGGTCCAGTGCGTAGGCGTGGGCGTAATCGATAGAGCCGGCCTCCTGGAAGATTTCCACGGCGCGCGCGAGCTGCGCGGGGTCCTCGGTGCCCGAGGAGAGGATCGCTTCAATCTCGTCGTGATAGCGCTCGTCTGACAGAGCGTGCACGGCAACAAGCGTGCGCTTACCCTCGGTGATGTCGGTGCGGAAGTCCTTGTTGGCGGCCTCCTTGGTACCGATCAAGTTGAGCAGATCATCTTGAATTTGGAAGGCAAGGCCGGTATGCAGGCCAAAGGCACGCAGTGCCTCAATTTGTTCCTCGCCGCCGCCGCCGATAATGGCTCCGGTGGCAAGCGGCGTGGCTCCGCTGTAATACGCGGTCTTGTGCGTCGCCATGTCCAGGTAGTCATCAACTGAGATATCAAAGCGCCCGTCACGGACCCAACCCAGGTCGAGCGCTTGACCCTCGATGGTGCGGACGATCATCTCGGTGAGCTCGTGGAGTACGCGCAGCTTTACGTCGGACTCCAGCGTGGGGTCGTCGAGAACCGTCTTGGTGACCATGGTGAGCGCCAGGTCGCCACAATTGATGGCAAGGCCTGTACCCTCGGTAAGGTGCATGCAGGGCTTGCCTCGACGAAGCTGTCCGTTATCGGCGATGTCGTCGTGGATGAG
Organism: uncultured Collinsella sp.; assembly: GCA_902465265.1. Classification (GTDB taxonomy): domain Bacteria; phylum Actinomycetota; class Coriobacteriia; order Coriobacteriales; family Coriobacteriaceae; genus Collinsella. The sequence goes on from CABQMF010000016.1 coordinate 6,991, forward strand.
CGCACCCGACTGGAAATGCTCGATGGCCGCCGCGGCGCTGCGGGCGCTCTCAAAGCTGCCGCCCACTGCGGTGGCGGCGAGCATGCAGATGAGCGGGCGGTGGCGCTTGCCGGCATTGGCGGTAAAAGCCGAGAGCGGCGCGTACAGGTAGCGCTCGATATCGGCAGAGGTCGCCTGTCCGTCAAAGAACGTGGCCAGATAGTCGTTGATCTGGTCAAAGTGCTGGGCTAAAAAGCTGGTAAACGGACTGGACACAGGCTCTCGCATTCTTTCTTAGGTTACATCGTTGCGGTGTGCAGATACCATATTGCCACATTGGAGTTGCCGGCGCGTCTGTTTTGGCGATTTGGGGAAACGGGACGCGTGCGCGTGCCGGCTGCTTATATAAGCCTAAAGTGCTCGAGCGCCTTGACGACGCCATCTTTGTCGACCGAGTCGGTGATGTAGTCGGCGCGCTTTTTGAGATAGTCCGGCGCATTGCCCATGGCGATACCGACATCGACGGCGTTTATCAGCGAGACGTCATTGCTGGCGTCGCCGATGCCGTATACGGTTCCGTGGTGGGGATCGAGGGCGTCGAGTACAGACTGGATGCCCCCGCGCTTCGTGCATTCGCGGGGCGAGATTTCGGTTACCTCGAGTTCGAGCTCGTTAAAGCACAGCAGCGGCTCAAGTGCCTTATCTTGAGCGATGTGGTTGGCGAGCGATGTAGACATCAAGATCTTGTAGGCACTGTAATGCTGCAGCTGCGTGACTGCGTCGCCCAGGGTGCGCGCGTATCCGGGGGCATCGGGGGCATCGGCACTCATGCGCACGACGCCGTTGAGGCCCTCAAAGCGGATGACCTCGCCCGATTGCTCAAGGTAGGGGGCAAGACGCTGCAGCATGCTGGGCGTCATCGACAGATCGCGAATTGCGCGTCCGTTGATCTCGGCGTAACCGCCCGCAAGACAGACGATGCCGGTCCACGGCAGCTCAAGAAGTTTGGGGTGGATGCAGCTCAGGGTGCGTCCCGTGCAGATAAAGGCCATGTTGCCGTTGGCGACAAACTCGCGGATTGCCTGCGAAACCGCCTCGTTGGGATAGGGGGACAGATCGCGCTCGTCTTCGGGAAGCTCCTGGGCAAGTCTGGGATCTTGCCAGGCGAGCGTACCGTCGATGTCGAAGAAGCAGATATCGCCGTGCTTGTGGGTTGGGCCGGCGGCAGAGGAGGCCGAGGTGGTGGGCGCAAATTCCGGCTCGAGGCCCATGATCTGGTCAAAATGCTCTTTAACGCGGGGAACGGAGATGCCGATGATCACTTGGGCGGTCTTGCCCGTAATGATGAGGCCCTTGGCGCCCGCCGCGACAAACGACGCGTTATCTGCAACGATGGAAGGGTCTGCGACCTCGACGCGCAGGCGCGTGGCGCAGTTGATTGCGCCCACAATATTGCCAACGCCACCTAAAAGCTGAATTACCCGCTCAGCGAGGGCGTGATCTTGATCGGATCGACTATTGACCTCGTCATTGGGAGATTGCTCTTTGGCAAAGCCGCTTCCCGTTAAAGGATCGATTGCCGCGCGATTGGCGACATGATCCTCGCGGCCCGGCGTCTTAAGGTCATAGATCAAGATGAGTGCTCGAAAACTAACAAAAAAGATGAGGCTAAAGGCAAGGCCGATACCGAGCGCCAAAAGATAGGCACCGGCATGCGTGCGCATGAGCGGAATAAAGTTGAAGGCTGCCATCTCCATGAGGCCGCCCGAGAAGATGCCGACGATGCCAAAGAGATTCATGGTTGTGGCAAGGCAAGACGATAAGACGGCGTAGAGAAAAAAGAGCCCGGGGTGGGTGAACATAAAGAGAAACTCGAGTGGCTCGGTAACGCCGCAAACCACCGAGGCGATGATGGCGGGAACAAGGATGACCCTGAGGCCGGCGCGGCGTTCTGGTTTTGCGGTGGAGTAGAACGCGGCTGCGATGGCGGGAAGGCCAAAGAGCTTGACCCAGCCGGTGGCGGTAAAACCGGCCCACGGCGCAAGTTCATTAAGGGGGCGCGTGCTATGGGAGAGGATGGGGAGCAAGCTGCTCCACGTGGCGTAGATGCCGTCGTTAATGACCAGGTTGTCGTAGTAGATCGGCATGTAGAGCAGGTGGTGCAGCCCCATGGGCTCGAGCGCTCGCTCCAAAAACACAAAGATGCCCACGCCAAAGGGGCCGACGCTCGTAAGTGCATGGCGCAGCGTTTCGGTCATTGCGTATACGGAGGGCACGATGGCGGCCGAGATAGCGGCAAGGGCAAACACGGCAAAAAAGCTGATGAGGTAGACCAACGAGGAGCCCGAGAAGGTGCCGAGCCAATCGGGAACCTTGGCATCGTAGAAGCGGTCATGGATGGCGACGACGGTTGCCGATACCACCAGCGGGCCGATAATGCCGGTGTCGAGCGTCTTGATGCCGTCGATGACGGTGATACCGTTGGCGGGGGTCAAAGATGACGGGTACTTAAGCCCAAGGTTGTCTCCGCTCAGCTTAATGATCTCGCTCAAAAAGAAGCAGTAGGCAAAATAGGCGACGAGTGCCTCGAGGCAGCAACGAGCCGGCTGCTTTCGGGCAAGGCCGATGGGCAGCGCTACGGCAAACAGGAGCGGAAGGCGTTTAAAGACCGTCCACGAGCCGCGCTGGATGATAGCCCAGAAAACGTACCAAGGGGTTCCGTATACGGCGAGGTCGCCGACGATGTCCGCGGTTGTTGCGAGAGCGGAGATGCCGACCATAAGGCCCGATATGGAAAACAGCATGGCGGGCGCGAACATTGCCCCGCCAAAACGTTGGATTTTCTGCAGCATGTTCTGCCTCCCGAATATCGAGGTGCGTTGCGCGTGGTGAAACGTTTAAACAATGGATTCATTGTAGAGGACTGGACGATTGCCGTGCCGGCAGTTTTGAGCGAAACCGATTTGGGCACGACAGGAGCCGCCAACGGTTAAATATTGTCGCTTTACCGATAATCGGTTTAAACAACTTTAAGAAATGCTATCGTGCCTAGCCAGCAAGAAGATGCAGAGGTGAAACAATGCCAAAAGCGATTTACGAAGGAATCTACCGCGAGATCCGTTCGCGCATCATTAACGGGACCTATGCGTTTCAGGAGATGCTGCCAACCGAAGCCGAGCTGACCGCGGAATTTGGCTGCACGCGCAATACCGTCCGCCGCGCTTTGAGCATGCTGGCAGACGAGATGTTTGTGCAGCCCATACACGGCAAGGGCGTGCGCGTTATTTGGCTCAAGGGCGAAACCGACATGCTGGGCGCGCTCGAGGAAGTCGAGTCGTTTGGCGAATTTGCAAAGCGCAACAATGCCGTCGCATCGACCGAGGTCAAGTCTTTTGAACATTTGATTTGCACTGAGCAACTCTCTCGTCGCCTGGGCTTTAAGGTGGGCGAGGAGTTGATTCGCGTGGTGCGTGTCCGAAGCCTTAACGGCAATGCACGCCAAGTAGACCATGGTTACTTTTTGGAGTCGATCGCCAAGGGCCTGACGCCCGAGATCGCCGCAAAATCAATTTACGACTATCTGGAGCACAAACGCGGCGTCAAGGTGATGGCGAGCCGTCGTACGGTGAGTGTCGAGCTCGCCAACGATGAGGACTGCAGCTACTTGGACCTTGGCAAGTACAATTGCGTCGCCGTTATGGAGAGCCAGTCGTACACCTCGGACGGCATCTTGTTCGAGGTCACGCATGCCCGCACGCATCCCGAGATCTTCCACTACCGCGTCAACTCCAAGCGATAGCCGGCTAGCTCGCAGCCTGACGAGACTCATGCCATCAAAGCGAAAACGCCCGGTCAAACCGACGATACATCGGCTTGACCGGGCGTTTTCTCTCAAGTATCAAGTTGAAATTACCGTTCACCGAAGTTTTTCTACCGCTCTAGTAATACTTGTTCAAACAACTAGCCAAATAGCGTATTGTACAAATCAGCAAAAGGGGCAAAGTCCCCGAGCCAATCTCCGAAGGCGGCGGCAAAGGGTGCCGCCACGGTGTGAAAGGGTGGATTGTAATGAAGAACGAAATGAGCAGAAGGCAGTTCCTGGGCTTTGCTGGTTCCGCGGCTGCGGTTCTTGGTCTGGGTCTCGTGGGCTGTGGTGGTTCTGCCGGCTCCGGCTCCTCTGCTTCTGGTGACGCTGCCGAGGTCTACTTCCTCCAATTCAAGCCCGAGGTCGACAAGGAGTGGAAGGAGATCGCCAAGGCGTACAAGGAGGAGAAGGGCGTCGAGGTCAAGATCGTGACCGCCGCCTCCAACACCTACGAGGAGAAGCTCAAGTCCGAGATGTCCAAGAGCTCCGCTCCGACCCTGTTCCAGGTCAACGGCCCCACCGGTCTTAAGAACTGGAAGGATTACTGCGCCGACCTGTCCGATACCAAGCTCCGCGGTGAGCTCATTGACGACTCCCTGGCTCTGCAATCCGACGGCAAGGATGTGTGCATCGACTGGGTTCAGGAGAGCTTCGGCATTATTTACAACAAGCAGCTGCTCGAGAAGGCTGGCTACAAGGCCGAGGACATCAACTCCTTCGACAAGCTGAAGGCTTGTGCCGACGACATCCAGGCCCGCAAGGACGAGCTTGGTGTCGAGGGTGCCTTCACTTCCGCCGGCATGGACGACTCCTCCAGCTGGCGCTACACCACCCACCTTGCCAACATGCCGCTCTACTACGAGTTTGAGAAGGAGCACAACCAGGAGGACGACGAGATCAAGGGTGAGTTCCTCGACAACTACAAGCAGATCTTCGACCTGTACATCACCGACTCCACCTGCGATCCTTCGCAGCTTGCTTCCAAGACCGGCGACGACGCCACCAACGAGTTCGCAACCGGCAAGGCCGTCTTCTACCAGAACGGCTCTTGGGCCTACTCTGACCTCGTCAAGGCCGGCATGACCGACGATCAGATTGGCATGATGCCCATCTACATCGGTGTTGACGGCGAGGAGAACCAGGGCCTGTGCTCCGGCGGCGAGAACTACTGGTGCGTCAGTTCCCAGGCTTCCGAGGATGCCCAGAAGGCCACCGAGGACTTCATGTATTGGTGCGTCACCGCTGACACCCCGACCAGCATCATCGCCGACAAGATGGGTCTGACCGCTCCGTTCAAGAGCGCCAAGGAGACCACCAACGTCTTCTCGCAGCAGGCCGTTGCCATGGCCAAGGACGGCAAGAAGACCGTCGCTTGGGACTTCGTCTACATTCCCTCCGAGGAGTGGAAGAAGAACCTCAAGCAGGCTCTGATTGCCTACGCTGCCGATAACAGCAAGTGGGACGGCGTCAAGAACGCCTTCGTCGATGGCTGGAAGACCGAGAAGGCCGCTTCCGAGTAAGCAGTTGCTGCCCAAGCTATCTGATTAGCGACAGGGGGGCGGGCAGACGTTGGTTTGCCCGCCCCCTGCATATTGAAAGGACCCTTTTATGGGCAAAGCACTCAAGCGCTGGTGGCCGCTCTTTATGCTGCCCACGTGTCTGGCGTTTATGATCGGGTTCGTGATCCCTTTTATCCAGGGCTTCTATCTCTCGTTCTGCCAGTTTATTATCATTAGTAACGCGCACTTTGTCGGTATCGAGAACTACGTGCGCGCGCTGTCCGATCCGCAGTTCTCCACGTCGTTCTTCTTTACCGTGGCGTTTGCCTTCCTGTCGACGGTGCTCATCAACGTGATTGCCCTCGCCATCGCGCAGGCGCTCACCCGCAAGGCGCTCAAAGGCACCAACATCTTCCGTACGATCTTCTTTATGCCGAACCTGATCGGCGGCATCGTGCTGGGCTACATTTGGCAGATTCTGATCAACTGCCTGCTCTCCAACGTGGGCGCCCAGCTCATCGCCCTTAACTCTGCTGCTGGCTTCTGGGGCCTTATCATCCTGACCCTGTGGCAGCAGGTCGGCTACATGATGATTATCTACATCGCTGGTCTGCAGTCCATTCCGTCCGACTACATCGAGGCCGCCAAGGTCGACGGTGCCACGGCATGGCAGACGTTTTGGAAGGTTAAGATCCCTAACCTGATGCCGACCATCACCATCTGCCTGTTCCTGTCCATCACCAACGGCTTTAAGCTGTTCGACCAGAACCTCGCCCTTACCGGCGGCGCCCCCGCGCACTCCACCGAGATGCTCGCCCTGAACATCTACAACACGTTCTATTCGCGTGCCGGTATCGCATGGCAGGGTATCGGTCAGGCCAAGGCGGTTATCTTCTGCATCCTGGTCGTAGCCATCTCCATGATTCAGCTTAAGGCCACGAGGTCCAAGGAGGTGCAGCAGTAATGAAACGCGATAAGGTTATCAATCGTGCGCTCTCGATTTTCTTTACGATTCTGTCGCTCGCGTGGATCTACCCCGTGTTCATGATTGCGCTCAATTCCTTTAAAAAGGCAACTGCAATCAGCACCACCACGGCATTCGATCTGCTCACGCCCGAGACGTTCAACGGCCTTGCAAACTACGTGCACGCTCTTAACGAGCAGGGCTTTGCCTCGGCGTTTATGTACTCGCTCATCATCACGGTCACGTCGGTCGTTCTGATCTTGGTGTGCTGCTCCATGTGCGCCTGGTACGTAGTCCGTGTCAACAGCAAGATCTCGAACTTCTTCTATTATCTGTTCGTCTTTTCTATGGTCGTGCCCTTCCAGATGCTCATGTTCACGCTGTCCAATTTGGCGGACCGCATCGGCTTCAACACGCCGTTCAACATCTGCTTTATCTACCTTGGCTTTGGCGCGGGCCTGGCGGTCTTTATGTTCGCCGGCTTTGTAAAGAACATCCCGCTCGAAATCGAAGAGGCGGCCATGATTGATGGCTGCAACCCGGTCCAGGTGTTCTTTAAGATCGTCCTCCCCATCATGAAGCCCACCTATCTTTCGGTCGGCATTCTCGAGACCATGTGGGTCTGGAACGACTACCTGCTGCCCTACCTTACGCTCGACTCCACCAAGTACAAGACCATTCCTATCTTGATCCAGTACTTCCGCGGCGGCTACGGCCACGTCGAGCTCGGCCCCATGATGGCTTGCATCATGATGGTCGTTGTCCCCATCGTCGTCATGTATATCCTTTGCCAGAAGTACATCATCGACGGCGTGGTGGCAGGTGCCGTCAAGGGCTGATGCCGTAACTGTTTTGCAAGTTTCTGCGGCGCCCTCAACATGGTGCCGCATATCGAAAGGTAAAGACATGGCCGAGATCGTTCTCAAACATGTTCAGAAGGTGTATCCCAACACCGAGTCCAAAAAGAAGGGCTTCTTTGGCAAAAAGAAGAAGACCGAGGAGAAGAAGCACAACCTCAAGGTTACCGAGGATGGCGTGCTCGCTGTTGAGGACTTTAACCTCACCGTTCACGACCAGGAGTTCGTCGTCCTCGTTGGCCCGTCTGGCTGCGGTAAGTCCACGACGATGCGCATGGTTGCTGGCCTGGAGGACATCACCTCGGGTGACGTGTTCATCGACGGCAAGCGCGTCAACGACGTCGCTCCCAAGGACCGCGACATCGCCATGGTGTTCCAGAGCTACGCTCTGTACCCCAACATGACGGTGTACGAGAACATGGCGTTTACGCTTGAGCTCAAGAAGGTCCCCAAGGACGAGATCGACCGCAAGGTTCGCTCCGCTGCCGAGATCCTGGGTATTACCGAGTACCTCGACCGTAAGCCCAAGGCGCTCTCGGGCGGTCAGCGTCAGCGCGTCGCCATCGGCCGCGCCATCGTGCGTGACCCCAAGGTCTTCCTGATGGACGAGCCGCTGTCTAACCTGGACGCCAAGCTGCGTAACCAGATGCGTGCCGAGCTCATCAAGCTGCGTCACGAGATCAAGGGCACCTTTATCTACGTTACCCACGATCAGACCGAGGCCATGACTCTCGGCGACCGCATCGTGGTCATGAAGGACGGCGTCGTCCAGCAGATCGCTACGCCGCAGGAGGTTTTCAACCATCCCGCGAACATCTTCGTCGCCGGCTTTATCGGCGTGCCGCAGATGAACTTCTTCGATGCCCAGCTGGTGCGCTCGGGCGACGGCTTTACCGTCAAGACCGAGGATATGAACGTGGCGCTCGCTCCCGAGACCTGCGCTCAGCTTGCCCTCAACTGGGACGGCGGCGACGTGAAGGAGATCACGGCCGGCGTGCGCCCCGAGCAGATTCTGCTTGCCGACAAGGACGAGGAGGGTGCACTCCAGGGCACCGTCGAGGTGACCGAGCTCATGGGCTCGACCGAGCATGTCCACGTGACCGCTCCCGATGGCCAGTTTGTCCTGATCATTCCCGTTGTCGACCTTGAGGCCAAGGGTGCGCTCAAGGCTGGCGACACCATCTGGTTCAAGTTCGAGAAGAACGCGACCCATCTCTTCGATAAGGTGTCTGGTAAGAACCTTATCTAGGCCCGGTGCATCCAGGCCCTTCCTTTGGGCGACTGCGGCTTTGCCATCCTTTTGCCGTGGTCACATATAAGGCTCCCCTCCCGTCCACTGGGCGAGAGGGGAGCCTTTCTTTGTGCCGGGGTTGTCTGGTCGGTCGTTTGTCTCGATCTGTAACAAGTAGAGGATCGAATTGGCTTTAGATGTTACAGAACGAGATTGAGTTGAGCCGCCTGTCCTTCCGTCTCGATCTGTAACACGAAGGACTGATTTCGGTAGTTACCTGTTACAGAACGAGATTGTTTTAGCCGGCTTATCCATTTGTCTCGATCTGTAACAGTAAGGGCGGATTTCGGACATTAGATGTTACAGATTGAGATGAACCCTGGGGAAAGGACCGGTTTGTCTCGATCTGTAACAGGTGGGACCGTTTTGGCCGAGTAGGTGTTACAGATTGAGACGGTTTAGTCGAGGCGGGCCACGGGCAACACACGGGCACAAAAAAACGGAGCCGTGTTGCCACGACTCCGTTTCTCAAGAGGATGGGTAAGGGGAATGGGTTAGTCCAGGTGCCAGATTTCGTCGTTGTACTGGGAGATCGTACGGTCGGACGAGAAGGTGCCGGCGTTGGCGATGTTGATCAGCGTCTTGCGCATCCAGGCGTCCTGGTCCTCGTAGTCTGCCAGCACGCGCTCCTTGGTCTGGATGTACTCCTCAATGTCGAGCAGGGCCATAAACCAGTCCTTGCCCTTGATGTCGTCGTGTAGACGCTGCAGGCGCTCGGCGTTGCCGGTCGCCATAAAGGCGGGGTTGGTGATGAAGTCCACCAGCAGTTTGATGCCGGGCTTGCGGTAGAGCGCGCCGGCGTTGTAGGTGCCGTCGGCGTAGAGTTGCTCGACCTGCTTGGACGAGGCGCCAAAGGTATAGATGTTCTCGTCGCCCACGAGCTCGGCGATCTCGACATTGGCGCCGTCGAGCGTGCACAGGGTCAGGGCGCCGTTAAGCATGAACTTCATGTTAGAGGTGCCGCTCGCCTCTTTGGAGGCCAGGCTGATCTGCTCGGAGATGTCGGCGGCGGGAATCACGCGCTCGGCGGCGGTGACGTTGTAGTTCTCGATCATGACGACCTGCAGGTAGGGAGCCACGTCGGGGTCGTTGGCGATCCACTGGGAAAGCGTCAGGATCAGATGGATGATGTCCTGAGCGATGGTGTAGGCAGGGGCCGCCTTGCCGCCAAAGATGATGGTGACGGGGTGCTTAGGCTTGTTACCGTTCTTGATGTCGAGGTACTTCCAGATGATGTAGAGCGCGAGCATCTGCTGGCGCTTGTACTCGTGGATACGCTTGACCTGAACATCGATGATGGCGTTGGAGGGAATGGTCACACCCTGCTCGAGCGCCATGAACTGGCGCATGATGGCCTTGGCTTCGGTCTTGGTGGCAGCCAGGCGCTCAAGAACGTCCTTGTCGTCAACGAACTCGGCAAGCTTGCTCAGGTCGCCGGTGCTGCGCCAATCGGTGCCGATCACATCGTCGAGCAGGCTGGCGAGCGCGGGGTTGGCGCCGTGGATCCAACGGCGGAAGGTGATGCCGTTGGTCTTGTTGGAGAACTTCTCGGGATAGATCTCGTAGAACGGGTGAAGCTCGGTGTCCTCCAGAATCTTGGTGTGGAGCGCGGCGACGCCGTTGATGGAGAAGCCAAAGTGGATGTCCATGTGAGCCATGTGGACGGTGTCGTGCTCGTCGATGATGGCGACGCGCGGATCATCGTGCTCGGCCTTGGCAACCTCGTCGAGCTTGACGATGATGTCGGCGATGGCGGGCGAGACCTTCTGCAGGCTGGCGAGCGGCCACTTCTCGAGCGCCTCGGCAAGGATCGTATGGTTGGTGTAGGCGACCATGGAGCGCACGATGGTAACGGCCTCGTCAAACTCGATGTCGTGCTCGGTGGTGAGCAGGCGGATGAGCTCGGGAATGACCATGGTAGGGTGCGTGTCATTGATCTGGACCACGGCGTAGTCGGCCAGATCGTGCAGGTTGCTGCCGCGCTCGACGGCCTCGTCGATCAGGAGTTGGGCGGCGTTGCTCACCATGAAGTACTCCTGGTAGATACGAAGCAGACGGCCCTGCTCGTCGGAATCATCCGGATAGAGGAACAAGGTGAGGTTCTTGGCGATCTTCGTCTTGTCGAAGTCGATGGAGCTGCCGGGGACCAGGCCGTCGTCGACACTTGCCAGGTCGAACAGGCGCAGGCGGTTCTTGGTGGGCTGGCCGTAACCGGGCACATCGATGTTGACGAGCTTGGAAGTAACGGCAAAATCACCGAACTCGACGGTGTAGGAGCGGTCGTCGTCGATCAGGATGTCTTGCTCGCCAAGCCACTCGTCGGGGACGGCCTTCTGCTGGTTGTCGACAAAGCGCTGGCGGAACAGGCCGTAATGGTAGTTGAGGCCCACGCCGTCGCCGGTAAGGCCCAGCGTGGCGATGGAATCCAAGAAGCACGCGGCCAGGCGGCCCAGGCCGCCGTTGCCGAGCGAAGGCTCGACCTCGAACTCCTCGATCTTGTTGAGGTCGTGGCCGGCGGCGACGAGCTGGTTCTTAACCTCGTCATAGATGCCAAGGTCGATCATATTGTTGATGAGCAGCTTGCCGATCAAAAACTCGGCAGAGATGTAGTAGAGCTTTTTCTTGCCGTTGTTGAGAGGACAGGCGGCAGAGTGCTCCTGCACGAGCTTGACCAGCAGCTTATAAATACGACGGTCATCGAGCTGCTCGAGCGAAGTTCCGAAGGACTGCTCGGCGAGTTCTGCGAGATTGATACGGGGCATGTTTCCTCCTGTGATGGGTTGATTACATGTCAGAAATACAAAAGAAGCCCGCGCGAGGGATTGGAATGGCCTCGCGCGGGGAAAACGGACGCGTCCGCACGATGGAATGGGGTCGGGTGCGGTGGCTCCTATTGGGGAAGCTCAATTTCGGCTTCCGACGGGATGCGGAAGTAGGTTTCGGTCCAGTCAGTGAGCTTGTGCTCGAGCTCGCGGGTGATGGCGCCATCTAGCATGCGCCAGGTCCAGTTGCCGCCCAGGGTGGCGGGGGTGTTGATGCGCGCCTCGTTGCCCAGGTTGAGCAGGTCTTGCATGGTGTAGATACAGGTATCGCTCACGCTGGCGGCGATGGTGCGGTTGAGTGCATCGGCCATGGGCTCGCCTGCCTGCTGGTGGGTGTACAGGGCCGCCTGCTCGCGCTGACGCGGGGTGGCCGTTCCCTCAAACCAACCGCGCGCCGTCTCGTTGTCGTGTGTGCCCACATAGGCGACGGTGTTGGCAATGTAGTTGTGCGGCAGGTAGTACGAGTTGGTGCCCTCAAAGGCGAACTGCAGGATCTTCATGCCGGGGAAGCCGGAGTTGTCGCGCATGTCGATGACGCCGGGGGTGAGGAAGCCCAGGTCTTCGGCGATGATGGGCAGTGTGCCGAGCTTTTCCTCGAGCGTCTTGAAGAACTTGAGGCCGGGGCCCTGCGTCCACGAACCGTAGGACGAATCGGGTGAGGAGAACGGCACCTCCCAATAGGCCTCGAAGCCGCGGAAGTGATCCAGGCGGATGACATCGTACATGTCGAGGGCGGCGCGGATACGGCCCTCCCACCAGGAGAAACCGTCGGCTTCCATGGCGTCCCAGTCGTAGATGGGATTGCCCCAGTACTGGCCGGTGGCCGAGAACTGGTCGGGCGGCGTGCCGGCGACACTCACAGGATTACCGGCGGCGTCGATCTTAAAGAGCTCGGGCGTGGCCCACATCTCGACGGAGTCGCGCGAGACATAGATGGGCAGGTCGCCGATGATGAGGATATCGCGCTCGTTGGCATAGGCCTTGAGGCGGCTCCACTGACGATTGAAGAAGTACTGCGTCATCTGGTGGTAGAGCATGCGCGCGGGATGGGCGGCGCAGACCTTGGCAGAAGCCTCACCGCGGGTACGGAGCTCTGCGGGCCACTCCCAAAAGGCCTTGAGACCGCACTCCTCCTTGACGGTCATGAACTCGCAGTAGGGGATGAGCCAGTCTTCTTTTGCTTGGACAAACTCGTCGAAGTCGGCCGGCTTGTCGGCGGCAAAGCGCTCGGCGGCGCGGTCGAGAATCTGACGACGGCCACCAAAGATGGCGCCATAGTCAACGTTGTTGGGATCGGAGCCCAGGTACACGCCGTCGATATCGCGCTGCTCCAGATAGCCGGCCTCGATAAGCTCGGCAAAGTCGATGAAGTTGGGGTTGCCCGCACGGGCCGAGAACGACTGATAGGGCGAGTCGCCATAGCTCGTCGTCGTAAGGGGCAGAATCTGCCAATAATGTTGTTTGCACGAGGCGAGGAAATCGACAAAGTCGTAGGCGTTCCAGCCAAAGCCGCCGATGCCATACGGTCCGGGCAGAGACGAGATGGGCATGAGAACACCGCTTGCACGCTCCATGGATGTGCTCACCAACCTTCTTGTTGTGGGATCGGCCTGCAGATGGATGAACGGCCCGTCCCGAGTTTTAGAGTCGATGTCCCTATTGTAGAACATGTTGTTTAAACATGTATTGGCGAGATTTAAAAGCTGGCCCATTTTCGGTAAACGGTTACGCGCCATGAAAAAGCCCCGGTCTCACATCGTGAGATCGGGGCAAGAACGCTATGTAGGTTTTTGCTACTCGGCGTCAGCGAAGCCGTTGGGGTTGTGGCTCTGCCAATTCCAGCTGTCACGGCACATATCCGCGATGTCGTACTGGGCCTTCCAACCCATCATGCGCTCAGCCTTGGAGGCATCGCACCAGTTGGCGGCGATATCGCCGGCACGGCGCTCGCGAATCACGTAGGGCAGCTCCTTGCCGCACGCCTCGGAGAAGGCAGCGACGACCTCGAGCACCGAGGTGCCGGTGCCGGTGCCCAGGTTAAAGATCTCGACGCCGGTCTTGCCGTTCATCCAGTTGAGGGCGGCCACGTGACCAGATGCCAGGTCACACACGTGGATGTAGTCGCGCACACCGGTGCCGTCGGGGGTGGGGTAATCGTTGCCAAAGACCTGAACGGCCTCGAGCTTACCGACGGCGACCTGGGCGACGTAAGGCACCAGGTTGTTGGGGATACCCTTGGGATCCTCGCCGATCAGGCCCGACGGATGAGCGCCGATGGGATTGAAGTAACGGAGCAGCACGACGTCCCACTCGGGGTCGGCGGTGTGGACGTCCATGAGGATCTGCTCAATCATCCACTTGGTCCAACCGTAGGGGTTGGTCGCGGGCTTCTTGGGGTCCTCTTCGGTGACGGGCGGATTGTCCGGATCGCCGTAGACGGTCGAAGAGCTCGAGAAGATGATGGACTTGCAACCGTGGTTGCGCATGACATCGATGAGCACCAGGGTGTTCTCGATATTGTTGTGGTAGTACTCGACGGGCTTGCTCACCGACTCGCCAACGGCCTTAAAGCCGGCGAAGTGGATGACACGGTCGATCTGGTGGGTATCGAAGATCTTGTTCATCGCATCGCGGTCGAGCACGTTGGCCTCGTAGAAGGTGAGGTTCTTGGCGGCCTCGTCGCCCACGATGGTCTTGACGCGGTCGATGGCAACGGCGCTGGAGTTGGAGAGGTCATCGACGACGACAACCTGGTAGCCGCCCTCGAGCAGCTGAACGACGGTGTGCGAGCCGATAAAGCCGGCGCCGCCGGTAACGAGGACGCAGGTGTCTTTGGGGTCGAGTGCTTTGGACATGTAGTCTCCTATCGAATCAGGAACACTTCTTGAGGGGAGTATAGCGCAGCTGGGGGCACCCAAAACACGCGGGGCAGGAAAACCAGAGGATTGATGTTAACGTACTCATAGGGTGTTATTTGCATAATCCTTACCTTTGGTGTGAGACGTATTTGCGAGCCGCTGACCATGCTTTTCCAGCCGTTCGTGGAAATAGTTGGGACAAGCGCGATGTGCGTTAATATGTTTGAGTTGAGCGACATATAAATAAGCATGTAACGGAGTACATATGTCACCAAACAACGATTCCATCTTTACGCAGGAGCTTTCGCGCCGCACTGCCCTTAAGGCTCTTTTCGGCGCTGCTTCCGCGGCTGTTCTTTTTGGCCTGCCTGCTCGCGCCCATGCGGCTGAGGCCAGCCAAGAAACCACCGACAAACTGAATGCCGCCCAGGCCCAGCTCGACGAGGTCCAGGCCCAGCTCGACAGCATCGCTAATGAGTACGCGACGCTCGCCAACAAGAACGCTCAGACACTCAGCGATATCGAGGGCGTCCAGGGCCAGATTGACGAGACGCAGGCTCAGATCGACACCAAGAAGACCGAGCTCAAAGAGAAGCGCGGCGACCTTTCCGATCGCGTTGCCGCCAGCTACAAGTCGGGCGGCACCAACATCCTGTCGTTGCTGCTCGCTTCTGGCTCGTTTGAGGAGCTCGTCGCCAACGCGCATTACGTTGAGAAGATCAACAAGAGCGACCGCGACGCCATCGAGGACATTCAGACCATCCAGGAAGAGCTCGATGCGCAAAAGACCGAGCTCGAGTCGCAGAAGGCCGACTTAGAGAAGCTCAAGGACCAGCAGACTGCCCAGATGCAGGACATGCAGGCCAAGCAGCAAGAAGTCCAGACCGTGCTGAACGGTCTTTCCGACGACGTCAAGGAACTCATGGCTCAGCGCGATTCCGAGATCCTCGCTGCTGCCCAGGCTGAGGAGGCCGCTAGGAAGGCTGCCGCTGCCGCGGCTGCCGCGAACAAGAACAATTCCTACTCGGGTGGCTCGAGCTCGGGTGGTGGATCGTACGCGCCGGGAACTCCGCAGCAGAATGCCGGCTCGGGCAAGCAGCAGGCCGTCGTCAACGCGTGCTACTCCACGCCTTCGCCGGGTCAGAACTGGTGCGCGGCGTGGGTTACCAATGTCTTCCGTAACGCCGGCGTTGGCTACTTTGGCGGTAACGCGTGCGATATGTTTAACGCATGGTGCTATAGCTCCGACCGCTCGGCGCTGCAGGTGGGCATGATCGTGGCCGATTCCTCGCACAGCGGCACGGGTGCTCCGGGCCTTATCTACGGTCATGTGGGTATCTATGTTGGCGGCGGTATCGTTATGAGCAACGAGGGTGCCATTACGTCTAAGTCGCTTGATTCGTTTATTAGCTTCTATGGCACTGGCTCTGGCGTGCGTTGGGGCTGGCTTGGCGGTATTGCGCTGTCGTAACTGCGGCTTGGTCCGGGACTGCCCGAGAGGCATAAGGTTGCCTGCTCGGGCAGTCCTGCTCGCACGGAGAGCACATTAAGTGCTCTCCGGCTCGTGCGGAACTCGCGATCAACCTTATGCCTCTCGGACTGTCCCGGCCCTCTCGGGTCCTGAGCGCGACACACCGGACTGGGTTATCTGAATAAATATGGTGAAGGCCCCTTTCGGGGCCTTCTTTTTTTAGAGGAATTCGCCTACTCGGTGGACTTCGGGTTCTAGGTCTACGTTGAATTGGTCTTTGACGGTTGTTTGGATGTGGCGGATGAGTTCGTCGACGTCGGCGGCGGTGGCGTGGTCGGCGTTGACGATGAAGCCGCAGTGCTTCTCGCTCACCTGCGCGCCGCCAACGGCGTGTCCTCGCAGGCCGGCATCCATGATGAGTTTGCCGGCAAAGTAACCCTCGGGGCGCTTGAAAGTGGAGCCGGCACTCGGCATGTCGAGCGGCTGCTTGTCCTCGCGGCGCTGGCGGTAGTCGTCCATGTCGGCCTTGATCATCGCGGCGTTGCCCGGTGCGAGGTTGAAGGTGGCCGAAAGCACGATAAAGCCGTCATCGGCGATGCGGCTCTTTCGATAACCCAGGTTGAGCTCGTCGACATCGAACTCGATGATATTGCCGCTGCCGCGGGTGCCGTCGTCGAGCTGGCGAGCGGGTTTGTAGACGCGCACGGACTCCAGCACATCGGCCATGCAGGCACCGTAGGCACCGGCGTTCATGTAGCAGGCGCCGCCGACCGATCCGGGGATGCCCGAGATGGGCTCCATGCCGGTGAGACAGGCCTCGGCTGCCGCGGCTGCGACATCGGAAAGCAGCGCGCCGGCTGCCGCCGTGACGTGCGTGCCGTCGATCGTAATGTCGGAGAGGCCTTCGCCCAGCGCCACGACGACGCCGCGGATGCCCTTGTCGCCGACGAGCAGGTCGGAGCCGTTGCCCACGATGGTGAGCGGCAGGTCGCAGCGATAACAGGTGTCGAGCGTGGCGACGAGGCCCTGCTCGGTATCGGGCGTGACAAAGACGTCGGCCGGGCCGCCGATCTTAAACGTGGTGTGCTCGCGCATGGGCTCGCTCATCAGCACGTTGTCCTCGCCAGCAACGCCGGCGAGCGCGCAAAGCAGGTCCTCGTTAAAAAAGTCGTTCTCGTGCATACGAATATCCGCCTTTTGGTGGTTGTTGTCATCAATCGATTGCAATATACCCCACCTGGACGGATTTGGTGCGCTGACGGCGATAAAACAGCCGTCCACCGGATTGGTAAAGTGTTTATCACCGAGGTAGATGGGCAGTCGCTATACTTTCAAGAGATTGCGCGTAAACCCGGAAGGAGCGAGATGGCCAACAAAGTCACCCTCAAGCAGATCGCCCAGGAGGTGGGGCTTTCCCCTTCGTCGGTTTCGCTTGTACTCAATAATCGGCCCTGTCGCATCTCGGAAGAAAACCGCAAGCTCATCAAGGAGGTTGCGGCGCGCAACCACTATGTTCCTAACCAGATCGCGCGCAGCCTGGTCATGCGCGAGTCGCGTACGCTGGGCCTTATCGTTCCCAATATCGAGAGCCGCTTTTTTGCCTCGCTCGCCGGCAGCTTGGAAAAGCGCTGTCGCGAGGACGGCTATGCACTCTTTATTACCAGCTCGGGTGGAAGCGCCGATGACGATCTGGAACTGCTACGCCAGCTGGTGACGCGCGGCGTCGATGGTGTGTTCCTGGTCGTGGGCGACGAGTTCTCCGACGATCGCGCCCTGCGCGAGGAAGTGAGCCATCTGCCTATCCCTGCCGTGATGGTCGACCGCGCCATTGAGGGCCTCGAGTGCGACAAGGTGATGTTCGACCACGAGATGGGTGGCTACATGGCCACCCGCTATCTGATCGAGCAAGGCCACCGTCGCATCGCCTGTCTGGTTAACGCGCGTCGCTCCAATACGGGTCGCAAACGACTCGCCGGTTACGAACGCGCGCTGCGCGAGGTGGGGCTGCCCATCGACGCGCGCCTGGAGTTTGAGAGCGAATATTACATCCCGAGTGCCTATGAGGCCTCGGAGGCTGTGCTTGCAACCGATGCCACCGCCGTGTTCGCAAGCTCGGATAACATTGCCCTCGGTCTGCTCAAGCGCTTGCACGAGATGGGGAAGAGCATCCCAGGCGATATCTCGGTCGTAAGCTATGACAACTCGGCGGCCGACGTTCTCTTTGAGCCGGCGCTGACCGCGATTGAGCAGGATCCCGGTGTCCTCGCGGAGCATGCTTTTGGCTGCATGTCCAAGCGTCTTGCCGGTAGGGGCGGTAGACGTGCCGAAGAGGTCGTTCTGGAGCCGGCGCTTATCGTGAAGGGCAGTGTGCTTGACCTTACCGAATATAGCTAAGCGCACTTGTTTGTTTGCATAGATTGCATGCGGAGTGTCCGCTATTTGCCGGCGGGGCCGGGGCGCCTGCCTTGTTTTGAGAAGTTCGCGAAGCCCACTTCTCAAAACAAGGCAGGCGCCCCGGCCCTCGTCCGTGAACTTTTCCGCTGGGCGAGCCATAGACGCCGCGTACCGATCTACTAAAGCATGAGCTTGAAATTGGTGCTATATTCGGCTTGAGTTGTTTAATGCTAGTACGGGAGGCTGATATGGGGCTGTTCAAGAAGAAAAACCCGCAGGATGCCTTTGATCCCGATGTGTTTACCATCACGGATACGATTTTGGACCCGCCGCGGTTTACGTTTTTGCCGGCTATCTACCAGGATGCCACGCGTCGCAAGTGGGCCGTGCATCAGCGCGGCGGCGAGCCGAAGATTTTTGACTATGCGGACGTGTTGCAGTGCGAAGTGGCCGAGGCGGGCGATCCGGAGGCCGAGGAAGTGGTCTCAAAAAAGGAATTTGCCCAGCGTATCCTGGCAAATCCTGCCAAGGCGGCGAAAATGAATGCCGCCAAGCGTAATATGTGTCTTGGTATGGGCGTTGTTGTGGCGGTTCAGACGGGAAAAGACGAGGTTTCCAAATTAGAGATTCCCGTTATGACCGACGAAGTTAAACGCGATTCAAGTCTATATAAGTCGTATCGGAATGTCGCCGAGAAGATCAAGGCCGAATTTGATGCCATGGGAGGGCTGGCCTAATTTTGGCGGCATACGTTTCTGAATGAGGAGTCTGTGCAATGGCAGGCGAATCTTATGCAATTCCCCCCAAAGATCGTGCTGTTGAGGGAATTCTTTGGTATATCCAGCACCATCAGCTTGCCGGCGGTGATCGCCTGCCGGCCGAGCGCGTGCTGTGTGAAGAGATTGGCGTTTCGCGTACGGCGTTGCGTGCCGGTATCACGCGGCTCATCTCGTGTGGAACGCTCGAGAGCCGTCGCGGATCGGGTACGTATGTGTGTCCTCCCAAGCCGCTGAACATCTTCCAGGAAACGTATAACTTCTCCGATGCTGTGCGGACTGCCGGCCTGCACCCCTCTTCTCGTCTGGTTTCCACCGGGACCATCGAGGCGGATAAGACGCTTGCCGACAAGCTTAGGGTGGCTGTAGGCGCCCCTTTGCTCCGCATGCAGCGCGTTCGACTTATTGAGGGCGAGCCGGCGTCAATCGAGACGGCTCACGTTAACCTGTCCCTGTGCCCATCGCTTATCGAGCACGATTTTGAGTGCGAGAGCCTTTACGATGTCTTGCTCAAAGAAGGTGGCGTGCGTGTTGAGCATGGACGTGAGCATATCTCCATCTCGCGTTTGAACGCCGAGGAGGCCGAGCTGCTCCAGCAAGAAGAGGGAACGCCGGTGTTCTATGAGAGCTCGATCGAATTTGATAAGGACATGCGTTTTGTGGAGCATTGCAAATCGGTGATTTTGCCCACAAAGTTCCGCTTTGCCGATAACGGCGAAGAGAACGGCATGAGGAGCGTGGCAGGTGAACAATGGCTGAAACAGTAGATGCCACCCCGGTTTATAAGCGCATTCGACGCCGCATCGAGGAACGTATCGAGCGCGGTATATATCCCACGGGTTCCATGATTCCGTCCGAAAAAGACCTCGCCGAGGAATTTGGTACGACACGCTTGACCATCCGAAGCGCTGTCGATGAGCTGGTTCGGCGCGGGCAGATTCGCCGTGTTCGGGGAAAAGGTGCCTTTGTGGCGCAGAAAGTACCTGCTTTTTTTGAACGCACGGTCGGTTTCCGTGAATCGGTCCGTGCTTCGGGCGGCGAGCCGTCCGTCCGTATTCTCGCGCGTTCCAAGCGTTATGCGGGGCCATATTACGCCGACCTGTTTGGCATCGCCGAGGACGACCTGCTCTATTCCGTTCGACGCCTGAACTGCATAAACGGTAGCCCCGTATCGATTGAGACGGCGCTGATTCCCTGCCTGCTGTTCCCAACCATCGAAGATATTGACGTGTCGGTCTTCAGTTTGTACGAGACCTATGAGATGCTGGGCCGAAAGCCAGTCATGGCACAGGAAAAGCTCGATATCGAAGCGCTGGGCGCACGAGATGCCGGCCTCCTTGCACTGGAACAGGGCGATCTTGTTTTGCTTTTGGAATGCGTGAGCTATGACGCGAGCGGTCAGGCTATCGAGTATGTAAAGTCCTTCAATCGTGGCGATACGGGCGGCTACACCTATACGTACTAGCTGGTATTTTGTGAATAACGGCTGGGAAACTAACCAGTTTTGATCGTTGGGTCAGCTGTATATACAACCTTACAGGGCTCAAAATCGACCGTTCGCCGATGGGGATAAATTAATCGACAAAGAGGTATCAAAAAGCCGTAACCTGTAACTGTGATTGGTATCAAATACTAATGATTTGTTACGAGGTGAGACGATGAAGATGCTCGATTACGTTCAGCTTGCCCATGTGCGTATGGGGGAGAACCTCGAGTGTTCGTCTGAGCTGGTAGCGCAGCTCGTTGATATTTTCCAGTCCGGTTCTTTTGACGCGCTGCGCATCGTTGCTTCGGGTTCGTCGCGCCATGCCGCCGATTGCGCCCGCGATTACCTGCAAGATGCCCTGCAAATGCAGGTGTCCGTTGTGACGCCCGAGGCCTTCGTTGATTTTGAACACACCTATCCGCAGCATGCGCTCAACATTGCCGTTTCGCAGAGTGGCTATTCGACCAATACGATTGCGGCGCTCGATTACATGCGCGCACACGATATGGCTGCAGTTGCGCTCACGGCAAACGTCGAGGCACCCATCAAGGAACACGCTGACATCGTTCTTGACTACGGTGTGGGCGTCGAGTCGGTGGACTTTGTGACTCTGGGCGTCGAGGTTCTCGTTGAGTACCTGGTGCTCTTTGGTATTTACGGCGGTCAGGCGCGCGGAACGATTGACGCCAAGGGCGTCGCCTCGCGTCTTGACGACCTGCGCGAGGCCATCCAGGCCAATGCCGTGATGTGCAAGACCGCCGAGGCATATGTCCAAGACCACATGCTCGAGCTTTCTGAGCACACGCCCGCCATGGTCGTCGGCAACGGCCCCAACTATGGCGTTGCCGAAGAGGCGGCCCTCAAGCTGAGCGAGACCATCAAGATTCCTGCCATGCATCACGAAGGCGAGGAGTTCGTCCACGGTCCCGAGATGCAAATCGTTCCGGGCTATCTGGTGTTTATCGTCGACGATCCGCAGGGGTCGGAGCGTCTTGCGAATATCGCTGATGCGCTATCGAACGTTACGACAAAAACGGTGCTGCTCACGGCCCATCCCAAGGGTAGGGCTCACGAGGTTGCGGTGCCTCAGGTGGCTCCGCTGCTCAGCGCAATTCCCAATCTTGTGTTCTTCCAGACGATTGCGGCCATGATAGCCGAGCGTCTGAAGTCATGGGACGTGCACCCGTATCTTGATGCCGTCTCCAAGCAAATGGAGGTCAAGGCAGAGGGCTACGAAGAGTCAGTCAATGCGCTTAAGGCCAAAGCGGCCGAGTGTTACGGAATGTAAGCGGGTTTTGATGCCCGTTGGCATGGGGGATGTGGAAACAACCCCAGAAAGGAGAGACAAATGAAGGAAACCGAGAAGATCGAGATCATGCATTTCGACCAGGAGGGCTATCTCGAGGACGGCAAGGCGCTCTACGAGACCGGCAAGAAGATGACCGCGCTCGCCGACAAGGTCGCCGACGAGGGCTACGACGCCGTGTTCCTGATGGGCGTCGGCGGCACCTGGGACGAGCTCATGCAGCTCGAGTACCTCATGAACAAGTTCGGCGACCGCGACCTCGAGGTCTACCTGATCCACGCCGCCGAGTGGAACGCCATGGGCCACAAGCGCATGACCGAGAAGTCCGTCGTGCTCACCGCCTCCGAGTCCGGCACCACCCCCGAGGTCCTCGAGGCCGTCAAGAAGATGAAGGACATGGGCGTGCGCGTCTACGCCATGACCAAGCCCGAGGGCCCCATCGGCCAGGCTGTGGGTGCCGAGAACTGCGTCGCCATGGCTTCCGACCATGGTTCGGGCGGCTGCGAGAAGGGCTACTACCTCGCCGACTGCTTCGGCCTGCGCCTGCTCAACCGCCGTGGCTGCTTCCCCAAGTTTGATCTGTTTATCGAGCAGACCAAGGACATCTGGAAGGACATGCTCGACATCCGCAAGCGCTTCGAGCCGCGCGCCGAGGAGCTCGCCAAGAAGTACGCCCTGGCCCCCTACACCATGTTCATCGGCTCCGGCGCCCTGTGGGGCGAGACGATCCTGTTCTCGATGTGCATCCTGGAGGAGATGCAGTGGAAGCGCACCCGCTACATCACCTCGGCAGACTTCTTCCACGGCACCCTCGAGCTCGTGGAGCCCGGCGTCCCCGTGTTCCTGTTCATGGGCGAGGACGAGAACCGCAAGCTCGACGAGCGCGTCCGCGCCTTCCTGACCCGCGGCGTGACCGGCGACACCGACATCAACATCATCGACACCGCCGAGTTCGCGATCCCCGGCCTTGACGACGAGTTCCGCGTCATCGTCTCCCCGTGGATTTTGACGGTGCTTGTGACCGACCGCCTGGCTCGCTACTACGAGACGGTCACCAAGCACAACCTCAAGTATCGTCGCTACTATCACCAGTTCGACTACTAAAGAAAACGGGTGCGGGAACGTGCCGGGCTATTGAGAGGAACACAGAATGAGACAGTACATCATCGCCAGCCATGCGCACTTCGCTACCGGCATCAAGGAGAGCGTCGAACTGCTCTCGGGCGCTCGCGACAACGTCCACGATCTTTCGATGTTCGTCGATGGCCGCATGGACGTGGCCGAGGAGGCCCAAAAACTGCTGGCAGGCATGTCTACCGACGATGATGTCGTTGTCTGCACCGACCTCTTTGGCGGCAGCGTTAACAACGAGTTCACCAAGATCGTCCAGACGCGTCCCCGCACATATCTCGTTACCAACATGAACCTTCCTCTGCTCATCCAGCTGCTGTTCTCTGACGAGTCGGCGCCGGTTGAGGAGACGATTCGCGCCATCGTCGCTGCGGACGATACGCGCGTGAAGTTTGTCAACGATCTTTTGGTCGATGACGACGAGGAAGAAGAGTTCTAATCCGCAGCACCTACTGACACGCCGTAAGACGGCACAAGACCTTTGGGGGGTCACATTATGATTCAGCTACTTCGCGTTGACCATCGCCTGCTTCATGGCCAGGTCGCAGTTTCCTGGGTTCAGGGCCTTGGCTCCAACTGCATCTTCTGCGTGGGCGATAAGGTCGCTAACGACCCGGTGTGGAAGACGACGCTCAAGATGGGCAAGCCTGCCGGCTGCAAGCTCGTCATCAAAGATATGGAGCATGCAATCGAAGCTATCAACTCGGGCGTGACCGACAAGTACAAGATGATCATCTGTGTCGCCACTATTGCTGAGGCAAAGCAGCTTGTTGAGGGCTGCCCGCAGATCAAGTCGGTCAACCTGGGCAACACCAAGCCCAAGGACGAGAAGCGTCCCGATGCGCGTCAGGTCTCTCGTCAGATCTTCCTGACCGCGGCCGAGGAAGCCGATGTGCGCGAGATGCTGGATCGTGGCGTTGAGGTCGAGATTCGACCCCTGGCCGATGACCCCAAGGTTGACTGCGCCAGCGTGCTCTAGGCGTTCAATTTCGAAGAGTCTGAGCTCTTCGTAGTGTCCTATTAGGAAAGGGGGATATATGCTTACCCAAGCAATCCTCATCGGACTTATCGCCGCATTTGGTAAGTTCGACTTCCAGCTCGGTACGCTCTATGCGTTCCGCCCCATCGTCCTGTGCCCGCTCGTGGGCCTGGTGCTGGGGGACCTGCAGTCCGGCCTCGCGATCGGTGCGAGTCTGGAGCTGCTGTTCATGGGCTCGATCTCCATCGGCGCCTACGTGCCGCCTGATGAGACGATCGGCGGCGTGCTCGCCTGTGCCTTCGCTATCCAGCTGGGCCAGAGCACCGAGGCAGCCATCGCGCTTGCCATGCCCATCGCCACGCTGTGCCTTGCCATCAAGAACATCCTCAACGCCGCCCTGCCGATCCTGGTTGACCGCGCCGATGTCTTCGCCGGCCAGGGCAACCTTAAGGGTGTCTATACGATGCACTTCCTGATCGGTTTCACCGCTATCATCATGGCGTTCCTGCTGTGCTCGCTGTCGTTCTATCTGGGTGCTGACGCCATCCAGGGCATGCTCGACTTCATCCCGCCCTTTGTCCTTGCTGGCTTTGGCGTTGCCGCCAACATCCTGCCTGCCATGGGCTTCGCCATGCTCGGCCGCCTGGTGCTCACCAAGCAGCTCGTGCCCT
>CABQMF010000017.1 GCA_902465265.1 uncultured Collinsella sp.
TTTTGGACAAATGGGGATTTCTGGCAATCGTTACAAGGAAATTTGCTACTACTAAATTGGTGACAGTACTCATATTTGGCATTTTTTGCACACAGGGGTCCCGAAGGGGTCTCGAAGAGTCGCGGTTTCGCCCTTTTTGCGCCGAAGCGATACACTGTTACCGTTTGATTTCTTCGCTCAAGGAGGATGCGCATGCCGTGCACAACGATTTTGGTTGGTAAGAACGCGAGCTACGACGGGTCGACGCTTGTCGCCCGCAACGAGGACTCGTCCAACGGGGTGTTTGAGCCCAAGCGCATGCGCGTTGTACACCCCGACGAGCAGCCGCGTGTCTACACGAGTGTCCTGAGCCACCTGACCGTTGAGCTGCCCGACAACCCCATGCGCTACACGAGCGTCCCCGACGTCGTTCCCGGTCACGGCATTTGGGCCGAGGCTGGTTTCAACGAGCTCAATGTTGGCATGTCCGCAACCGAGACGCTCACCACCAACGAGCGCGTCCGCGGCGCCGATCCGCTTGTCGACTACGTGCCCGCCAAGGGCAACGAGGGCGAGGACGGCTATGTTCCGGCACAGCCCGGCGGTCTGGGTGAGGAGGACATGGTGACCCTGGTGCTGCCGTACGCCAAGTCTGCCCGCGATGGCGTGCGTATCCTGGGCGACCTGCTCGAGCGCTACGGTACCTACGAGAACAACGGCATCGCCTTTAGTGACGTCGACGAGATCTGGTGGCTCGAGACCATCGGCGGCCACCACTGGATCGCCAAGCGTGTGCCCGACGACGCCTATGTGACCATGCCTAACCAGTTGGGTATCGACAGCTTTGACCTGGACGATGCCGAGGGCGCCCAGGCCGACCACATGTGCTCCGCCGATCTGCGCTCCTGGATGGCCGAGTGGCATCTGGACCTGACGCTGGGCGTCGAGGGCGACGGTCCGGCGGCGGTCTTTAACCCGCGCGAGGCATTTGGCTCGCACAGCGACAGCGACCACGTCTACAACACGCCGCGCGCCTGGTACATGCAACGCTGTCTCAACCCCAGCGATGTGTGGGACGGTCCCGAGGCCGACTACACGCCCGAGAGCGACGACATCCCCTGGAGCCGCGTGCCCGAGCGCAAGGTGACCATCGAGGACATCAAGTATGTGCTTTCGAGCCACTACCAGGGCACGGAGTACGACTGTTACGGCAGCAAGGGTACGCCCGCCACGCGCGGCGCCTATCGTCCCATCGGTATCAACCGCAACAGCCAGCTCGCCGTGTTGCAGCTGCGTCCCTATGCGCAGCCGGCGTATCGCGCCGTGCAGTGGATGGCGTTTGGCTCCAACTCGTTTAACGCGCTGGTTCCGCTGTACGCCAACGTCGAGACCATGCCCGAGTACTACGCCGACACGCAGGCTCGCGTGACGTCCGAGAATTTCTATTGGGCAAATCGCCTGATCGGCGCCCTGGCCGATGTCCGTTTCCACGAGTGCGGTCGCGCGGTCGAGGATTATCAGGAGAAGGTCGGCGGCATGGGCCACAAGCAGATTCACGATGTTGACGCTGTCGTAGCCGCCCTGCCGGAGGCCGAGGTGCCCGCCGAGCTCGCCCGCGCCAACGAGGCCTTTGCCGAGCTTGTGCGCGTGGAGACCGATGCTCTGTTGGGCAAGGTTCTCTACACCACGAGCTGCGCCATGAAGAACTCCTTCGCGATGAACGACAACGTGAGGTAAAGACGACCTTGCAACGAGCGAGCGGGGCAAACGCCGTCAAAGGCTTTGCCCCGCTCGATTTCTATCCCGGCGGTAAAACGATTTTGTGTCGTTCGCCCAATCTTGGGTACAAGAAGGCCAATGCAATTGTTCATGATTGGAGTCAACCATGGTTATGAAACTCGATCAGCTTGTTAACGGCGCCATCAACGTGGGCTTCGGCGCCGCCGCCGTTGCCGTCGAGGGCGGCAAGAAGGTCCTCGACGACCTCGGTACCAAGGGCGAGCAGGTCCGCAAGGATGCCGGCACCCCCGATATCGCCCGCAGCGTGTCCGACATGTTCGAGCAGGCGGGTGGCACCATCTCCGACCTGACCGAGCGCCTGGGCATGCAGGGCGAGACTGCGGCACAGCGCGTGCTCGACGAGCTCATCCTGGCCCGCGTCCGCGTTATGACCGGCCCCGAGCGCACGGCCTTCCTGGCCCATGTGCGCGACATCGTCGATTCGGTCGAGGACAACGTGACCTCGGTGCCCGTCGAGTCTGTTGAGCCCGACGACGCAGAGGACGCCGAAGAGGCCGAGTAGCAGCGCAGATGGCAGATTCCACCACCGATTACAACAATCTAGATCCCTTGGGTGACGAGACGGCGGTTGTCGACGAGGTCGAGGCCGCCGTCTCGGGCGCTCGCAAGAAGCCGCGCGCTGTCGATATGGTCCCCGAGGAGCCCGACGCGATGGCGCCGGACGAGGAATACCAGCTTACGCCGGCAGGTCGTCGTGAGCGCATTGGGCAGATCGTTCGCCTGGTCAAAAAGTACCGCGTATGGGATAACCTCACGCCGGTGCGCCTACGCCGCCTGCTCGAAGAGCTCGGCCCCATGTTCGTCAAGATGGGGCAGATTCTGGCTAACCGCTCCGAGATTTTGCCGCAGCGGTTTTGCGACGAGCTCCGTCGCCTGCGCTCCGACGTAGAGCCGGTGCCGTATGAGGTAGTGCTCCGCTGTCTGGAAGAGGAGTACGGCCAGCGCTTGGGGCAGATGTTCGACGCGATCGATCCCAATCCGCTCGGAAGCGCGTCGCTCGCGCAAGTTCACCGTGCCCGCCTGGTGACCGGCGAGGACGTGGCCGTTAAGGTGCAACGCCCCGGCGCACAGCAGGTCATGGCGCAGGACATCGACATCATCCGTTCGGTGGTGCGCATCGTTTCCAAGTTCGTCAACACCGACCAGTTTGTGGACCTGCACGGCGTGGTCGAGGAGCTGTGGACCTCGTTTCGCGAGGAGACCAACTTCTTGGCCGAGGCCAAAAACCTCAACGATTTCTACGACTTCCACAAAAGCGTGCATGGCGTGTCGTGTCCCAAGTCCCATCTTGATCTGTGCACTGAGCACGTCGTGGTCATGGACTATATCGACGGTATCTCGATTGCCGATCCCGAGCGCCTGGTGGCTGAGGGCTATGACCTGGAAAAGATCGGCTCGGCGATTGTCGAGGACTACTCGACGCAGGTGCTCGATGACGGCTTTTTCCATGCCGACCCGCATGCGGGAAACATTATTCTCAAGGACGGTGTCGTCTACTTTATCGACCTGGGCATGGTCGGGCGCATGTCGAGCCACGACCGCGGTATCGTCAAGGATATGATTTTCGCCGTGGCCGAGGGCGACGTGCCCAAGCTCAAGGACTCGCTCATGCGCTTTGCCGTGACGCGCGGCGACTCGGCCGAGCTCGACCATTCGGCCTTTTTGTCCGACTTGGACTTTATCGTCGCCGACTTTGCGGGTCTTGATCTTAAGGACCTGGATATCGGCGAGTTTTTGACCTCGCTGCTAAACCTGGCGCGCAAGAACGACGTTGAGCTGCCGAGCGTGGTGACGATGTTCGCCCGCGGCATGGTGACACTCGAGGGTCTGCTGACCGAGTACATGCCCAACGTCAACATGATCCAGATCATTCAGACGCACATCAAAAACGAGAAGAGCACCTATGCGCGCGTCCGCGAAATGGGACGCGATCTTGCCGCGAGCAGCTATCGCGCGGTAAAAGGTTCACTCGAGGCGGCCGAGTATCTGGGCTTGGCTTCGCGTATGCTCACACGCGGCCAGCTTAAGGTGAACACGCAGATCATGAGCAGCGACAAGGCGCTGCGGCAGCTGGGTGGAATTATCGACCGCATGTCGATGGCAATTGTGATCGCCGGCCTGTTTATCGGTTCGTCGGTGGTGTACTACGCGCGCATCGAGCCGGTTGTGTTTGGTATCCCGGTCATTGGCTTTATGGGCTACGTGAGTGCGCTGGTGCTGGCGCTGATGCTGGGCCGCGAAATCTGGCGCAACAGCCACGGCGGAAAGCATTGATCCCTTGGGGACGGAGGAAAACGGATCATTTTACCTTGCGTTCCGTCCGTACCCTTTCCTATCGCAAACAATAGCTTTTACCTTGGGCTTCGCCTGTGTGCGGG
The DNA here is from genome assembly GCA_902465265.1 of uncultured Collinsella sp. Taxonomy (GTDB): domain Bacteria; phylum Actinomycetota; class Coriobacteriia; order Coriobacteriales; family Coriobacteriaceae; genus Collinsella. The sequence goes on from CABQMF010000017.1 coordinate 4,158, forward strand.
GCCCTTTTGCGTGCTACCATACTGACAGTAATAATCGATGGCCTAGATGGTGGTGCGGAGACGCACGAATGCGCGGCTTTCCTGCGCGTTTGGGAGAATCGGGGTGCAAATCCCCGGCTGTACCAGTAACCGTAATTCCTTATGTCTCGGGAGAATCGTGTCGCAGATCGGACGACGCGCCCGGGCCGGCAAGGTTAAGTCGGATCGCCTCCCATCTTGCACGCGGCCGCGGCGTATGCCGCCGGTACGCGTTGGGCTCTGGAGGGAAGGAGGACCCCGATGGGGGAACTCGAGCGCAACATGCGCGATGACGTGGGGCAGCCGCATGGTAACGCCTCAAGTACAGACAATGGGGGACAAATGGATATGTTTGAGGACGAGCGCAAGCGCGCCTCGTTGCGTCGCCATGGGGCGATCGCGCGCGGCGTAGCCAAGCGCGGCCTGGTGGCATTCCTGGCCTTCGCGATGGCATTCAGCACCACGCCGGCCCAGCTTTGGGCCGATGGCGCCGAGGGCATTGCCGAGGCCGTGGCTCAGGCCACAACGCCGAGCGAGGGCGCGCAGGCCACGGACGGTGCTGCAGATACTACCGCGGCTGCTGCTGACGCAAACGATTCGGCTGCAGGTGGCTCCTCCGAAACTGGGGATACGGGTTCGGCCGCGCCTGACAACGTGAGCGATGATGCATCGGACGACCCCGCTGCGTCAGACCCTGCTTCGGCCACCCCGGCGAGCGAGGCGTCTGACACCACCGCCGAGACCGGCGACGCGACTGCGGTGGCCAGCGAGCCCAGTGTTGCCAAGGCCGCGTCTCGTGCCGCTGCTACGTTTTCCTCGAATAATGGTGTCAGCGTCGGAAAGAGCCAGTCGCCTTCTCGTTGGGCTGGCTCTAACTTCACCGCTTTTATCCAGAGCAATACTACGCTCTATGCGAATGTTTGGACTTCGTCCAGCAAGCGCGCCAGCGCTTCGGGCTGCACCTATCAGTGGCTTGCTGCCGACATCAGCAACAAGAGCGATGCGGACAATTCCGCGTTTGTTCCTGTCGAGGGTCAGACGGGCGCATCGATCGTTTTGGACGATGCCCTGCGCACTCAGCTTAACGGCAAGTGCCTGCGCGTACGCATTACCGATGCCAGCGGTAACGTCATCTACGGCCCGACTAAGGGCGCCAACAACCAAAAGCTGACAGCGACGAACACCATCAAGGCGCCCGTTCCTACCAAGACGGCACTGGATGCAAAGTCTTATGTCCTCATCCAGTCTTCGGCAGACGATTCGAGCTCGTATTCGTCTGTTAAGGCCGAGATGCTGAACCCTGGCACTACGCTTTGGGCGAACGCCTACGACGGCGAAGCGGTTCCCAATAAGCGTATTGCGACACAGGCCGGCTGGACCTATCAGTGGCTTGCGTCTGACGTGCGCGATGCCGAGGATTCCGCCTATCAGGCAATTCCGGGCCAGACCGCCCAGTCGCTGACGATCACGGACGAACTCGCTTCGCAACTTGCGGGCAAGTACATTCGCGTTAAGGTTGTCGGCGATGGCCAGGAGCTGTACGGTCCGAGCAGCTCTTTCGGGACGCCCGCGTCTGTTGGCTACAATACGCCGGGTCCTGTTGCCGCGAGTGACCAGATCGCGTTAGGCCATATCGTTCTCGCCTATAACGGCGCCGAATTTGGCGACGATTATGAGAACGTCCCCAACGCTAACGTCGGTGACACGATTAAGGCTGCCGCCTACTACCTTAACTACGACACGCCGACTGACCTCTATGGCTCCGACAAGGTCGATTTTTCTTGGTGGGTGGCCGATTCTGCTGACGGCACGTTCGAGCAGGTTGCAACTGGTGATACCTTCACGGTTACCAAGGAGTGCGCGAACCGCTACCTCAAGGTGGTCGCTAAGGCCAAGAAGGGTATCCCCGGCTCCGATAGCTGTGAGACCAAGGCGGGCCGCATTCTGCCCAAGGGCGCGACGACGCTCGATTCAGTTGCATTTACCAATGCGAGCAAGGGCGCCAAGGACACTGGCTCTACGATTGAGGCGTGCGCCTACAAGGCGGTCGATTACTCGTCTGAGCCGGTTACCGAGGGCGTTACCTACACGTGGCGTTGGTCCTCTGTCGACCCGTCTTCCTCTGCGTTTGATGCGAAGACCGACTGGCATGTGGTCGAGGGCAAAACCGACAGCAGCTTTACGATTCCCGATGACTACGCCAAGCGCTGGGTGAGCGTGTCGGCCACTGCGGGCGATAACACCGTAGAGGCGACTACTGCTGTGGCCGTTAAGGCCGCAGGCTCGCACGAGCTGTTCCTGACGTATCTCAAAAAGATCGTCGGCGATCAGAGCGATGACGCCAAGTTTGTCTACAAGAGTGGCGAAAAGATCGGTGTTACTGCATTCGAGAAGACGTCTGCAGGAACAAAGGGTGCCGAGCTTACATCTGATCAACTGACGTATACGTGGCAGATTGCCGATAGCGCCCAGGGTCCGTTCACGACGCTGACGGATGAGAACGCGCACAGGCCGTCGTTCGTAATTTCGCAAAAGTACGTCGGCAAGTACCTCAAGTGCATCGTCGACGGTGGCTACAACACCGACTATGCCTCCACGCGTTATGCCATCGTCAAGGGCGAAGATGCCAAGGCGTATACCCTGACATCGGTTAATGTCGCTTCGAGCGGCAACCTTGCACAGGTCGGCGGAACGCTTACCCCTACTGCCAATTACATGGCAACGGGCGATTGGGGCGATTACGAGACGGCACTCCCCGAGGGCTCCCTCGTCGATTACCGCTGGTATCTCGCCGATGACGCTGAGGGCACAAATGCCCACGAGCTGTTTGGCGCCGACGAAACGACCGGCGCGATCACGCTTCCCGCCTCGGCTGAGGGCAAATACGCCTATGTCGTGGCAAACGCCGGCAACAACGATGTCAAGAGCACCGCTTGGCTCGTTAATTCTTCCGACGAAAAGTCTCTTTCCGTTAACGTCAGGGTTGTAGGCGTAAGCAAGCACGATGTCGGTCAGTCCTATGACCTTGTGGACTGGGTGCCGACGGCCTCGTTTGAGTGGTCGAGTACCCAAAAAATGTCTGCCTGGGACATCTTTGCCAAGGTGCTTGACGACGCCGGCTATAGCTATAGCACGGACGGCGGCGTTCCCTATTCGGTTACGAACCCCGATGAGTCCCAGACGCTCGCGATGGAAAACACGGCGTCCGGCTATAAGTACTGGCGTTTTGATATTAATGGCAAGGCTGCCAACTCTTATGCCACGGGCTACTACCCGAGCGATGGCGACACGCTCGAGCTGGTGTACGAGGATCCCACGGGCACGGTTTCCACGCAGGTTTCCGCGACGTGTTCGGTCGTCGGCACCGACGCCAAGGGTGCTCAGCAGACCTGGGCCGCCGCTCAGAGCATTACGCTGAAGAAGGGCTCGACCGCGGCCGACCTCTCCGAGCAGCTCTTCAAGCAGACCGGCCTCAAGGCCGACTACGACCCCAACGGCTCCTGGGGCTGGGCGCTCAATTCGATCACGTCGCCCTTCGACTCCGGCCGCACGCTCGCCTACGACCCGACGACCGAAGCGTACTGGCAGCTGTTCATCAACGGCAAGTCCTCCATGGTCGGCGCCGGCGGCTACACGCTCAAGGCCGGCGACTCCGTCGTCTGGTACTACTCGAAGTACAACGACCCCGCTCCTGCCGATCAGCTTTCGGTAAGCTGCACCGTTATCGGCCAGGATGCTTCGGGCGCCCGGCAGACGTGGGCACAGCCTACGACAGCTCTCGTGGACGAGGGAACAACCGCTGCTGACCTTTCCGAGCAGATCTTTAAAAAGTCTGGCATTGGCGCCAAAACGGGGGAGAGCTCGTTTGGCTGGTATCTCGAGTCGCTGACCTCGCCGTTCGAAAAGAACGTGACCCTCTCGAGCGAGAAGGTTGACGAAAACACCTGGAAATATTGGCAGTTCTTTGTCAATGGCAAGCCTGTTGATGTTGGTGCGGGCGCCTATACGCTTAAGGCAAGCGACGAGATTGCTTGGGTCTATGGCTCCGACGGCACCATGCCTGGTCAGGTCTCCGTTTCGATGGAGATCATCGGCAAGAAGGACGATAAGGCTCAGCGCTGGACTGATCCTTCGATGCAGGTGTTCGTTGAGGGCACGACGATTAAGGATGCATCTGCTGCCTATTTCGATGCCCTGGGCATTGATTCCGTGATGCTCAATGATGGCGGCTATTGGAATGTCCATAGCCTCGTGTCCCCGCTTGATGGCACAAAGCTGACGGGCTCCTGGTCGTTCTTTGTAAACGGGGACCCCGGGACTCAGCTCGATGGTGACTACGCGCTCAAGTCGGGCGACAAGATCGTCTGGGCATATGCTGCCGGCGACACGGTGCCCAATCCTGACGAAATCGTCGTGGATCCGAGCGCTTCGCGCCCGACCGATTGGAAAGCCGACTGGAACGGCAATTCCAATGCGGTGGTCGAGAACGTGTCCACCCCTACGGGCGCGCTGGCAAGCTCTTGGACGTTCGATTGGAAGGCCTACTCGGGCGCCACGTATCCCAACGCGAGCGAGCCGATTGTCGTAAACGGCAACGTGTATCTCGCCGTCAACAAGCGCTTGCTTAAGATCGACGCAGAGTCGGGCAAGGTGCTTGCCGAGTCGAACCTTAAGACTACGATTGGCTACACGACGCGTCCGATTTATACGAACGGCTTGGTCATCGTCCCGCTCGATGGCGGTGCGGTCCAGGCTCTGACGGCCGATACGCTCACGACGGTTTGGGTTACCGACCCTGTGAGCAAAACTGCTCAGTCGAATTCTCAGCTGACGGTCGATGGCAACTATCTCTATGTCGGCACCGTTGATGTCGACTATGGTAAGGGCGTGTATAACAACGGCCATCTGACGCGCATCAATATCCTGACCGGTGCCGTTTCCTGGCAGCACGTCAACGCCGATGAGGGTTATTACTGGACGGGTGCTACCGTGGGTGACGGCTTTATTCTGGTTCCCACCAGCGCCGGTACCGTTGAGATGCTCGGCAAGTCTTCGGGCGCTGTGCTTGGAAGCGTTTCCGTTGGGGCTATCGTTAACTCCTCCTGTGTGCTCTCCGCCGACGGTAGCCATGCTTATCTGATTTCGCGCGATGGCAAGCTGCACGTTTTGGCGATTTCTGACGGTAGTTCGCGTGGTGCGGATGCCGCTTCGCGCATTTCCGAAGAGCGCGTCGTCGACCTGGGTCTTACGGGATGCGCCTGCATGCCTACGCTGTATGGCAACAAGCTGATTGTCGGCGGCGAGGTTTCCGGTGGCTCTGCGCTGGCGATTGTCGACCTTGATAATGACTTTGCTACGACGTTGGTTTCATCTGCTGATGGCTCCGCGCTTCCCATCGGCGGCATCAAGGGTGCACCGCTCGTGAGCGCCCAGGCAGATGGCACGTATGTCTACTTCACGGTTAACTACGGTGCGACTTCCGACTATGTGAACTACACCTCGGGCGGCGGTGTCTATCGCTACAAGCTGGGTGACGCGCAGGCGACCGGTGCGTTTAGCGCAACGGGACACAACAACTACTGCGACTCGCCGATTGCCTGCGACGCCAAGGGCAACCTCTACTACATCAACGATTCCGGCACGTTGTTCAAGCTGAATGGTGGCGTTAAGGTCTCGTTCGAGACTGGCGATGGTTCCAAGGTCGATTTCCAGACTACGGCCGACGGCAAGCTGGTTAAGCCTGCCGATCCGACGCGTGAGGGCTACACCTTCGGTGGCTGGTACACCGATGAGGCTTGCACGGAGGCGTATGACTTCAGCACGCCGGTGACGGCCGATATGACGCTGTATGCCAAGTGGACCAAGAACGCCGTTAACCCTGACGGCAATGGCGGTTCTGGCTCTAACGGTGGCAGCGGCTCCGGCACTGGTGCTGGTACCGGCACGGGCGCTGGCGCGGGCACTGGCTCCGGCTCGAAGGGTGGCGCTGTCGCCCCGGGTCAGAAGCCGGTGACCAAGACGACGGTGTCGACCAAGACCGGGACCAAGGACAACAAGTCCGACAAGAAGGACTCCGACAAGTCCGACAAGAAGGACGAGAAGAAGTCTGACAAGAAGGACGGCAAGTCCGACAAGAAGTCCGACAAGGCATCCGCTTCCACGACCACTGCCAAGAAGTCCACTGAGGCTTCCGCGCAGGAGTCTGGCCTCAACCCGCTCGCTATTGTCGGCATCGCGGCCGGCGTGATCGGCCTCGCGCTCATCGCCGTCTTCATGCTGACCAAGCGCGGCAAGGGTGACGGTAATGCCCGATAAGCCCAAGGAGACCAACGGGCAGCAGCCCGACTCCTCGTTTATCCAGCTCGACGATGCAAAGCAAAAGGGCGCCGCTTCGGCGGCGTCCGCCCCGCGGCGCAAGGCACTTGTCGGCGTTTTTACGGCTGCTTGCGTTGCCCTGATTGTCGTCTCGCTGGGGTTTGTCCATCCCTCCACAAGCGGTGCCTGGTCCATCGACTGGATCGTTCAGGCCGTGACGGGGGAGAGCGTCGTTGCCAACGACGCCAGGGGAGCTGGCTCGGCTGCTGCTTCTGGCAAAGCTGACTCTAAGAACTCCAAGGCTTCGGGCGATGCGAAAGATAAGTCCAAGGACTCGGGTGACGCCAAGGGCGATTCCGAGTCTTCGAACAAGAGCTCGGATAAAAACTCGGATGGCAAAAAGTCTGAAGACCAGCGTGGCAAGAAGTCTGGCGATGTATCGGCTGCTCAGAATACCGAAACTGCCGATACTTCTAACACGTCTGGTGGTACCTCTTCGGGCGGCGGCCAATCGTCTGGCGGCGCCTCTGCTTCTAACGGCGGAACCGCCTCCTCGGGCGGCCAGGGCGGCACGCAGGAGCCCAGTTACGTCACGGTGACGGTTGCGGTCACATCGAGCGCCGTGGGCAATCCTGTGTCCGCCGGCGGCACCTATACCTTTAACGAAGGTGCCACCGTCTACGACGCCCTATGCGCGCTCGGGCTTTCCGTCAACGCACACGGCTCATCGTACGGCACGTATGTCGCCGCGATCGGCGGTTTGGCCGAGAAGCAGTATGGCGGCACGAGCGGTTGGATGTACTCTGTCAACGGCTCGACGCCCATGACGGCCTGCAGCAACTACGTTCTCTCCAACGGCGACAACGTCGTCTGGTATTACGTAACAGGCTAGGGATCTCAACATAACGCACGGAACGGGCAGCTCGGACAAACATCCAGGCCGCCCGTTTTTTGATGCGAATGGGACGGAGTTTCCCAATCAAGGCTCAACCGGAAAGCGCATCCCACTTTTGAGCTGAATTCTGGGATGCACTTTCCGGTTGGAGTTCTATTGGGAAACTGTGTCCCGTTTTGAGGTCCTATTCTGGGATGCGGTTTCCCAGGGGAGGCCCATGGGAAAGCGTGTCCCATTTCGGCATCGTGATCCGTCTCGTGCGCCCTTATCGGCAATTATAGAAAGCTCGGCAAACAAAAAACGGGCTGGAACGTGATGTCCCAGCCCGTTTTGCGTTCAAGCATATGTTCGGCAATCTACGACCTTGCGCCCTCGAGGAAGAAGCGGCGGCTAAAGTAGTTGTACCAGGTGACTAGGAACGTGGCGATGGCCTTCATGGCCTGGTAGCCGATGCTCAAAAACGTGACGCCCACAAACATGTACAGGTCGTTGAGGCCCAAACCAATCACCGACAGGATGGTGAAGATCGTGAACTCGCGCTTGCGGCTCATGCCCTCGCGGTGGTCGAACACGTACTTCATGCTGAGCCAGTAGTTGACCACGACGGACGTGATAAACGAGATCGTGGTGCTCATCAAAAAGTCGAGATGGAACAGCTCGACGAGCGCAATGAGCATGCCCCAGTCGATGCCAAAGGAGATAAGTCCCACGACAGCGAATTTGAGGAACTGCTTGGTATGAGGTTGTGCCAGTGCCTTGCGCACGTAATCACATCCAATGCGTTGACGAATCGAGCAGAGGATACTTTAGAGCTTTTGCATGGGAAACGTAAGGGCTTTGCCAAGAACTATACGAACTCGTCAAATTTGCAAGAGACAATCCGTAAACGTCCTAAATCCTTCCGTAAACGAGCAAGGCCCACGAACAACGCAGCGCTCGACGCGCGTCGTCCGTGGGCCCCGTAGTGCAACGAGGAGGTCGAGCTACTTGGTCTCGTCGCCCTCCAGGAAGATCTTTCGGGTCACAAAGTTGTAGACCATAACAAGCGCGGTGGCGCAAATCTTGGCGATATTGGCCTCGAGTCCCAGGCCGGCGTTGAGCGCCAGCACGATGCCGTCGTTGAGCGCCAAGCCGATCACGGACAGCACGACAAAGATGATGAACTCGCGGCGGCGGCTCATGCCCTCCTTGTGCGCAAACACGTACTTCATGCTCGCGACGTAGTTAAAGATGAGCGAGACGATAAAGCCGCTGGTATTGGCGATCAGGATGTTAAGGCCCAGGCCGTAGTGGAGCAGATTCATGATGCCAAAGTCGATGACCGTGGCAATGACGCCGACGACGCCAAACTTCATGATCTGCGCAAGGAGCTTTTGCATGGTACCTGCCTTAGGGTGGCGCCGGGGCGCTGCGGGGATGACAAACTCAGCAAGTTTAGCCAATCCCCGCGGATGGAGCTAGATGCGTTCCTCGATAGCACCGTTTCTATATGCATCGAGCAGCTGGCGCAGGTCCTGGATTTGGCTGCGGATCTTGGCACCCGTATCGGTGTCGCTTACCATGCGGCGGCGGTCGGCCTGGTCAAAACGGTTAGTCTCGCTCTCGATGTCCACGTTGCGCGTGAGCGCTTCGGCAACCGTGGTAAAGGCCCGGTGCGACTTGAGGCGGCAGCCGCGTGAGCTCGAGATGAGCGTGTAGCCGGCGATGCCCGTCTTGGGATGGTAGGCGCGGCAGAAGCCGCCATCGATGACCAGCAGCTTGCCCTCGGCGCGGATGGGCTGCTCGCCCTTGGTGGTCTTGACGGGCGTATGGCCGTTGATGATGTGCCCCGTCGGCGAACATGCCATGGGGGCAACGCCGAACTCGCGCATGACGTCGTCGCAGACCGAGGGCGACTTGGTAAGCGTAAAGTACGGGTCCATCGGCTCGACCCAGGTGCTCTTATCGGCGATATAGGCGCGCTCAAAGGTACGCACCAGGCGTCCGCTGGCGGGTGAGTTAAAGCCGATCCACAGGTACCACATCCAGTCGAGGGCGTCGCGGTCGCCCACGCGCCAGGCGCGGCGGGCGATGCGGTCGCAAAAATCGAGATAATCGCGGCCGGCGTGCCAGGTGCCCAGGCAGTTCATGCTGCTAAAGGTACCGTCCTCGTTGAGTGGTACGCAGCCGTGGAAGAGCAGATTGCCGTTGGCGACCTTGTACATCGAGCCGTGGGTGTAGAGGAAATCGATATGGCGATGCAGATGATCGGCGGTGACAAACTCGGACACGAGCTTGTCTATGATGTGCTGCTCCTCGGGCGTGAGTGTGTAGGGGTCCGCCGGATCGACGGTGGGGAAGTCGTTGGTCGTGAGTGGCCACACGCTGCCGTCGGCAAGCGTGACCGTGCCGGTGTCGTGGTCGATCTTGTCGAGCAGCAGGCGGTCTGCCATATCGAACTCGGGGTGACGCTGGAGAATCTGACCCTCGAGCTTAAAGAGCAGGACGTTAATGGCTTTGATTAGCGGGCTGATGGACTCGCCGGCGGTATAGGTGGCGTCGGCGAAGGCGACAAGCTCGCGCAGCGAGATACCGTAGTCGTTCTCGAGGATCTTGTAGTTGTCGTAGCGAAGGTTGTTGCGCAGTACCGTGGCGATGCAGGCGGGCTCTCCTGCCGCAGCGCCCATCCACAGCAGATCGTGGTTGCCCCACTGAATGTCGAGCGAATGATAGGTGAGCAGGCGGTCCATAATCTTGGCCGCGCCGCCGCCGCGGTCGAAGATGTCGCCCACCAAATGCAGGTGGTCGACGGCGAGGCGCTTGATAAGTGAGGCGAGCGACTCGATAAAGTCGTCGGCGCTGGCGGTCTCTAGGATGGACTCAACGATGCGCTCGTGATAACGCACGCGGTAGTTGTTCTCATCCGGATGCGTGTGCAGCAACTCGTCGATGATGTAGGCGTAATCGCGAGGGATGGCCTTGCGCACCTTGGAGCGGGTATAGCGGCTCGAAAGCGAGCGGGCAACCATGATGAGCTGGTCGAGCATTGTCTTGTACCAGGTGGGGGAGTCCTCGCGCCGGCTGCGGACCAGCTCGATCTTCTCGCGCGGGTAGTAGATGAGCGTGCACAGCTCGCCCTTTTCGTCAAAGGAGAGCGTGTCACCAAAGATCTCGTCGACATGTTCGCGCACGACACCCGAGCAGTTGTTGAGGATGTGCATAAAGGCTTCGTACTCGCCGTGCACGTCGCTCATAAAATGCTCGGTGCCTTTGGGTAGGTTGAGAATGGCCGAGAGATTGATAATCTCGGTAAACGCGGATTGCTCGGTGGGAAATTGTCTCGACAGCAGACGCAGATACTTAAAGTCTTGCGGGTTGCGATCGAATGCGACCATGAAACACCTTCCGATATGGTTGGTAAAACTGATAAACAGCGTCAAACGTTTATCAGTATGCGCCGGCTTTGTTTCGATTTTGCGCCGGCGGCTGAATTGTCGGCTGAACGGTTTGGTAAATCGATTTAGTTGAGGTTGATGTGTCGTTTAAGTGGAGACGAAGGGGGTGATTTTGCCCATGTTGGCCCATGGCGGGGATGGGGATGTTCATGATAAAGATATTCAATGCAAATGGTTCGAATTGGTAAATAGTGGACGTTTGTATCGTATTTAGGCTTGCTGTGCGATAATTTGCGCAGCAATACTTAAGGAGCCTCATATGAGTGATTTTGTCCTGACCTGTGAATCCGCCGCCGACCGAACCCGTGAGTTCTTTGCGTCGCGCAATATCCCTGTCGTGTGTTTTCATTACGAGATCGACGATGTTGTCTATACGGACGATCTGTATCAGTCGATTACGCCGGACGAGTTTTTTGCCCAGATTGCCGCGGGCGCCATGCCCAAGACGTCTCAGGTGAGCGTGGGTGAGTACGAGGAGTTTTGGGAGCCGTTTGTTGCCGAGGGTAAAGACGTGCTGCACCTGGCGTTGTCGTCGGGTATTTCGGGCACGTATGGATCGGCCTGCGTTGCGGCACAGATGCTCGCGGATCGCTATCCTCAGGGCGGCAAGGTGCGCGTTATCGATTCGTTGGCGGCGTCTTCGGGCTTTGGCTTGCTGGCGGAATGTGCCGCCGACGTTCGCGATAGCGGCGCTTCGCTCGACGAGACGGCCGCTTGGATTGAGGAGCATAAACTCAACCTTCACCACTGGTTCTTCTCGACCGATCTGTCGAGCTACCTGCGCGGCGGTCGCATTTCGGCCGCGAGCGCGATTATCGGCACAGCGCTTAAGATTTGCCCGCTTATGACGGTCGATTGCGAAGGTGGGCTGTCGCCACGTGAGAAGATTCGCACCAAGAAGCGCGCGATTTCCGAGATGGCTAAGACCATGATGAAACACGTGCAGGACGGTGTGGATTATTCGGGTAAGTGCATCTTGTCCCATTCGGCGTGCCGCGAGGATGCCGAGGCCGTTGCGGCGCTGATTGAGGAACAAGTTCCGCGGCTCAAAGGCAAGATCGAGATCAACAATATCGGTGCTCTGATTGGTTCGCACACCGGACCTGGTACGGTGGCGCTCTTCTTTATGGGTGACAAACGCGTGGATTAGCGTTTGTGGGCTGGCTGACAGTTTTAACGGCAGCGCCCGTCGCTCCTGACATTCGATAACAGAAAAGGCCCGTCCCGTTGTTTGCGGGGCGGGCCTTGCTCTCGCGGTTAGCGTTTCTTTCCGCGGAAGAAGAAGCCGTGCAGCGAGGGCTTGAGTCCACGGTTGGCGCGACGCTCCTCGATATGATCGTGGATCGAAGCGACGCGTTCGATAACCTCGTCGGGAATCGGCACATCGGGATTCATGTTCTCGACCTGACTGACCTCGGCGGCGGCAACCTGGTCGATAATGGGCACATCGTCGTGCGAGATGACGGGCGTGGCGTCTTCCTTCATCTTGCGGTAGCGCTGCATCATGTCGGTCTGCAGCTGCTGGGCCGAAGGCGGCGTCCAAATGATGGCGTTGGCGCCGGCGGCGATGGTCTCGCGGATGCTCTCGGGCGTTTTGCCGCCCGGTGCGATGAGCGGCAGGTTGGGATAGTGCTCGCGCAGTTCACGTAGGACCTGGGGCGTGTTTTTGCCGGCGGCGATGTTGAGAATCTTGGCTCCGGCGCGCACTTTGGCATGCGCATCATCGTCGCAACGTACGACCGTGGCGATGACGGGGATGTCGGCGATGTTGGTGATGTGCTCGACCATCTCGGCAGTGGCTGGGGAGTTGACCACGCAGCCCGCCGCGCCCTGCATCTCGGAGACGGCTGCCATCTGTACGGAGCGCTTACCGGTCGTAGTTCCGCCACCCACGCCTACAAAGACTGGGCACTCGGCGACGGTCAACAGCGCCTGCGTAATGGCAGGCTGTGGCGTGAAGGGGTATACGGCAAAGACGGCATCGGCGTTGGAGTTGCGGATGACCGCCACGTCGGTGGTGTAGATAAGCGACTTGATGCGACGACCGAAGAGCGTAAAGCCGCTGGCCTCCTCGATCTCGTCGGGCATGCGGAGGGCCGCCTTGCGCAGGCGCCCGTCGATGGGCAGCGGCTCCATGGGGAGCAGTCCGTTGGGGGTCACGGCTACCTGGGGCTCGGTGAACTCGTCTGCGAGCTCGACCTCGGAAAAATCGACCGAGGCGACGATGTCCTCGTGAACCTCGGCGGGAACATCGATGGGGGCCTGGTCGTTCGTCGCGGCAGGCGCGTCGAAGGAGCTGGTGCCGACAAAGGCGTCGACGCGCTCGTTCAAATCGTTGAGAGTATCCATGGAGGCTCGATTCTATGCGATGGTGGCTGGCAGGGTGCCGACAGCGTTGTGCTTGCTAAATCGTTTGACGAGTTGATTTTTCCCCGCCGTGCCATCCGTTAGACCGAAAGGCCGGCGAACGTGAAGGAGCTGTGGTGGCGGGTATTGAGGTGCTATCTTGAATGTCCCGTTTAAAAGAGAGGTGACGCGGTATGGAATTCACAGCAATGTTGGGCTCGATTGGCCTGTGCGTGGGCGCAATCGTTGCTGCCGCGGTCATCTACTTGGTGGTCACGGCCATTAAGGGCAAAAGAGCCGAGCGAAAGGAACGCGAGGCACTTAAGCAGCACCGTGACCAGCAGGACAAGCGCGCACGGAGATAGTTTGTTGAGTTTTGAATCCGTGCGCTAGCTGCGTTTTCGGATCAGGGCGATGTAGAAGCCCTCAAAGTCGCGGCTGGGCGGAATGGTCAGCGTGCCGGGCATACCGTTGGCGACGGCCGAGACATGGCCGGCAGCGATGGCCTCGGTGAGGGCGTTGCTCTCGACGCGTGGCTTTTCGCCAGCTTCCTGGGCGCGGCGCGTTTCACTTTCGCTCGGCGTGCCGTCGAGGGGGATAAGCTCGCAGTCCATGTGCTTGTCGAGGGCCTCTTGCAGGGCGTCCTCGTTTTCCTGCGGCATAATCGAACAAGTGGAATAGACGAGCGTGCCGCCCGGCTTGAGGGCGCCCATGGCGCGGTCCAGAAGTGCTCGCTGCGAGCGGGCGCACTTGCCGAGCAGCTGCTCGGTCAGGCCGCGCAGGCTCTTTTCGTTGCCGCTGATGACGGTGCCCGTGCCGGTGCAGGGAGCGTCGAGCAGGATGCGGTCAAAGCGGAAGAACTCGTCGAGCTCGCGTGCGTCGATGCGCATGACGGGCACGTTTTTGGCGCCCTGGCGATGGAGGTTTGATTCGAGCTTTTCGGCGCGGGGAATGCTCATCTCGCAGGCCGTGAGGTGTGCCTGGCCCTGGGTGAGGGCGGCAATCTGCGTCGTCTTGCCGCCGGGGGCCGCGCACATGTCCAGGATGTCCTCGCCGGCCTGAGCGCCTAACACCAAAGGCGGCATCATGGACGACAGGCTCTGCAGATAGATTTTGCCGTCGCGGTAGATGTCGAGATCCCACAGATCGGATACCTGGGCCTCGGGCAGGATGAAAGCGTCCGGGTACCAGGCAACGGTTTGGTGGGCGATGCCGGCCTCGTCGAGTGCAGCGGCGATGTCCTCGGCGGTTGCCTTGAGCGTGTTGGCGCGCAGTGTGACTGGGCGTGTGGCTGCGGCGTCAAAGCCTTCGATTATGAGCTCGGCATCGGTGGGGGCATAGGCGCCGGCGACCGTGTCGACCATAAAGCGCGGCAGGTCGGCGGCGGAGTGTTGGGCGGCAAGCTGGTCGGAAAGCTCGGTAGCAGCAAACTGCTTAAGCTTGAGCTCGGGCTTAACCTGCTTTTTTTGCTTACGACGACGCGGCTTGGACATCCGTCTTTCCTTCCCATTCCATTAAAAGTAGTCAATTTGGGACGGGGCTATTTTAGCTACCCGTCCGTTTCGGCAGGCGTTGCAGTTAAATTTGGGACGGGGTAGCTAAAATAGCCCCGTCCCAAATTGACTACTCTGCCTTGGCGTTTGCCTAGTACTGGCTCTCGTGCTTGCTAAAGAAGTCGAAGCGCGGGGGCAGCGGCTTCACACGGTGCTCGCCGGGCTTCTCGCCCAGGCTCTCCACAAACTCGTCCGTGGAGGCAAAGATGTTATCCCAGCTAAAGAAGGCGATCGGATCGACGTCGAAGTACTCGCAGATGAGCTCGCAGCCGGCCGGGACGATACCGTGCATGAGCACGGTCGCCACGCGCAGCTCGGTAAAGGCGTCGACCAGGGCTTGCGTCATGGCGGCGTTTGCCGGCTCGCCCTCGAGCTTATTGGCGGCCTTGGAGGCGTCGCTCCAGCGTTTGTTGGCGGCACGCAGGTAGTCGTCGCACACGGCGAGCGCGCGGTGCGTCTCGAACTTGTACATGGCCTGCTCAAAGGCAAGGGCGGCCTGCTCGGCGGCTTCGACCACGGTGGCGGAGGCGGCACCGGCGGGGATGCAGCCGTTGCGATAGGGGCTCTCGTCGCCCTCCTTGATGGCGACTCCGTAGAAGCAGCTGCGGGCCAGGCGGTTGAAGACGCCGGTCAAAAGGGCGCTCTCCTTAAGGGCCGGGTCGATGACGCGCTTGTCGTCGCAGGCGCGCACCTCGTTGCCGTCCTTGTCCTTGCCGGTCACGCGGGTGTCGTATGCCTTGGGGCTAAAGCTCACCGGCTTCTCGGACAGGCCGAGCGACAGCCAGTGCGCGCGCATCTGCTCGCAGGTGTAGTGGTTGAGCAGGTCGTCTGCCGGCGGGGGAGGCGTCTGCGAGGACGAGCTGGCCTTTTTGCCCATGTAGAGCAGGTGATAGCAGGCGCTGACGGTGCTCTGCGTAAGGTTCCAACCCAGGGCCTCCCACATGGCGGTCTGCGCGATGCAGTAGAAGTAGATGTTGTCCTGACCGATAAACTGGTAGATCTGTGCGTCATCCGAGCACCACCAGTCGCGCCAGTCGAGCGAGCTGTGCTGGTAGGTGGGCGCGGGGACCTGCGTGGAATCGGCGGCGGGCTCGCCCATAAGGGCGGCATCCTGGGCGGCGACGCCCTCGGTCACGCCGGCAGCCTTGGCATCGCGTGCGAGCACGGTGCGGGTGTAGCTGATGGGCGCCCACAGGCTCTCGGGCCAGCACCAGCAGGTGACGTCGTTCACGCCGTCGACCTCGGGCACCGGAACGCCCCAGTCGATGTTGCCGGTGATGCGGAAGGGCACGAGCGCCTTGCCGCTGCGGAAGCGCACGCCGCCGTTGGCGAGCACTGCGTGGGCGTCGTCACGCTCCTTCCAGCTGGGGAAGGTGACGGTAAAGCTGCTCTTGTTGCCCTCGGGCTCCAACACGGTGTGCTCGGGCAGCTGGTCCTCGACGGCGTCGAAGGCCTCACGGAACTTGTTCTGAATATAGAGCTGTGCCGGCAGCAGCCACTCCTCCATGGTCTTGGAGACCACGGAGCGAACCTGCGGGTTCTGGGCGAGCTTG
The DNA here is from genome assembly GCA_902465265.1 of uncultured Collinsella sp. GTDB lineage: Bacteria > Actinomycetota > Coriobacteriia > Coriobacteriales > Coriobacteriaceae > Collinsella. The sequence goes on from CABQMF010000017.1 coordinate 20,272, forward strand.
GCGGTGTAGGTCTTCATAAAGTCGAGGTAGGCCGGCAGGTCAAAGTAGAGGTTGTCGACCGGGCGCAGCTCGGGCACCTCGCCGGTGAGCTGGCTCTTGGGCGCGATGAGCTCCTCGGGCTCAAACTGGTGACCCAGGTCGCACTCGTCGGCGTAGGCCTTCTCGGACTTGCAGCCCTGGATGGGGCAGCGGCCGATCACCTGGCGGCCGTTGAGGAACGTGCCAGCCTTGGCGTCGTAGAACTGCAGGGTAGAACGCTTGGAGATGGTGCCCTGCTCGTGCAGGCGCTCGATAATCTCGGCGGTAACCTCGTTGTGGATCTGGGCCGCCGGCTCAAGGCCCGAGCCGCCGTAGATGTCGCAGCTGATGTTGTAGTTGTTGAGGGTCGCGGCCTGGCGGGAGTGGTTGGACTCGACATACTCGCCGATGGACTTGTCGTAGCCTTCGTTCTCCTTGAGCTTGCGGTAGCTCTCCATGATGGGCGATCCGTAGCAGTCGGTTCCCGAGGTGAAGATGACATTCTCGCGGCCCAGGCGGTCGCGCAGGAAGCGGGCGAAGAAGTCGGCCGGGACAAAGACGCCGCCAACGTGGCCAAAGTGAAGGCCCTTGTTGCCGTAGGGCTCGCCGGCGGTAACGATGGCGCGGCGAGGCCAGCTGGGACGGTCGTTCATGGAGTATTTGGATGCCATGGGACTCCTTCGCATATAGTAAGGGCGCGGCCGGGCGCAAGGCCTGGCGACGCGGTGGTCAATTCGTGCATATCGTTCGACATTATCGCACATGCGGACGGGTACGTGGCAGGGGCGCTATCCTAAGATGCTATGAATGAGATTTCCAACATACATGCGTTTGAGGACGAGGATTTTCTGCATGCCTGCTTTGTGTGGGGGATGGTCGTGCTCGGCGCATTTGCCGTGTGCCTGGTGCCGGTGTTTATGCTGCTGGGTGGGCCCGCGGACTTGGATGCGGCTGACGCGGGCGGTTGGACGGCCGTTTTGGGCTGGATAGTCGGTTTGACTGCGGTTTCGGCGGCGTCATTTGCCGTGCACGAGCTGGTGCATGCGGTGTTCTTTAAGCTGTTTGCGCCCGCCGGTGCTCGGGTGACCTTTGGGGCAAATCTCGAAACCTGCATGATTTACGCCTGCGCCGAGGGCGTGGTGTATTCGCGCCGGCGGTACATGGTCATTTGCCTGGCGCCGACGGTTGTTGTGACGGCGGCGTTTGCCCTGGGGTTTGCGTTCTCGGGCTATCCGCTGCTGTGCTACCTGGCGGCCGGCTTGCATTTGTCAGGCTGTGTGGGCGACTGGTATTACGTGCGGACCATTCTGCGCGACCGTCGCATTGTCGCCTGCGAGGACACATCCTTTGGCGTCCGCTTTTTCGCAAGGTAGCCTTTTTGGGATGATTTTTCTGGGACGGGGATGTTGATGAGGCCGTTGTTGTTGCACGCCTGCTGTGCGCCGTGCTCGCTGGAGCCGGTTCGCCTGCTGCGCGAGGAGGGGTTTGAGCCCACGATTTGCTGGACCAATCCCAATATTCAGCCGCGCGATGAATGGCAGCGCCGCCTGGACGAGCTGCGCCGGTGGTGTGCTGATGGCGACATCGAGCTCATTGAAGCAGGCGAGGACCGCGAGCGCTGGGAGGCCGGTGTGGCCCCGTTGGGCGCCGATCGACCCCGCCGCTGTCGTGTGTGCTATGCCTTGCGCTTGGCCGAGGCGTGCCGTGTGGCCCAGGAGCGCGGGTTCGATTATGTGGGCACGACGCTCGCCGTCTCGCCGTATCAGCTGTTCGACACCTGCAATGATGTGTTGGGGCGTTTGGCTGCCGCCCGCGGGCTCACTCCGGTGATTCGCGATTTTCGCCCGTATTACCCCGAGGCGACACGCCGTTCGCGCGAGCTTGGCATGTATCGGCAGAATTATTGCGGCTGCCGATTCTCGGCCGTCGAGGCGGCCATGGACCGCGCCCGCATTCGCGACGAGCGCAAGGCTGCCAAAAAGTAGTTCATTTGGGACGTCAGCCTGCTAGGATGTAGAGCGGACTTTATCTATATAAGGAGTATCCGACGTGTCTATGCGTACCGATGATTTTGACTACAACCTTCCCGAGGAACTGATTGCCCAGGCGCCTGCCGAGCCGCGCGACTCCTGTCGTCTGCTGGTGGTGGATCGCAAGGGCTCCCAGGCGGGAACGCCGCTGGAGCACGGCGGTACCGTTGAGCACCGCATCTTCCGCGACATCATCGACTATATCGAGCCGGGCGATGTGCTCGTCATCAACAAGACGCGTGTGATGCCGGCCCGCCTGATCGGTCGCAAAGCCGGCTCGGGTGGTGTGGTCGAGACGCTGCTGCTCAAGCGCCGCGAGGATGTTGACCCGCTGGGTCACGTTTGGGAGTGTCTGGTCAAGCCGGGCAAGCGTCTGAAGCCCGGTGCTCAGATTGAGTATCGCGCCGGTGGCGCCCATGCGCCCGAGGGCGCACCCGTGGTGCTGACGGCCGAGGTCATCGACTTTGTCACCGATAGCCGTGGCGGCCGCCTGGTGCGCTTTGAGCCGGCCGGTTGCAATGCCGCCGGCGACCCGCGCACGCTCGACGAGGCCATTCACGCCGCCGGTCACGTGCCGCTGCCGCCCTACATTACCGATTACGAGGGCGATCCCGAGAAGTACCAGACCGTCTACGCCATGAAGGAGGAGCACTCGGCTGCCGCTCCTACGGCGGGCTTGCACTTTACCCCCGAGCTTATGGCCGCTATCGAGGCCAAGGGTGCGAAGTTTGCCGCCGTCGAGCTCGAGGTCGGCATCGATACCTTCCGTCTGGTGGAGGAGGACGACCCCACGCAGCATGTGATGCACACCGAGCGCTACCACGTATCGCAGGAGGTGGTCGACGCCGTGCATAAGGCTAAGGCCGAGGGGCATCGCGTAATCGCCGTCGGTACCACCGCGGTGCGCTCGCTCGAGAGCGCGTTTGACGCGGACGCGCCGGTGTCCGATCCGGCTGTGACGGCGCGCTATTTTGAGGGCCGTGAGGACGGCGCCGACACGCTCGGCCGCGGTGACATCGTGGTGCGCGAGAACGCGACGACGCAGCTCTACCTCATGCCTGGCTCGACCTATCACGTGGTCGACGCGCTGATCACGAACTTCCACGTGCCGCGCTCTACGCTCATGATGCTCGTGAGCGCACTTGCCTCCCGCGACCAGATCATGGATGCCTACGCCGCCGCCATCGAGGAGCGCTACCGCTTCTTCAGCTTTGGTGATGCGATGCTCATTTTGTAGGTTACGGCGTTTTACAAACGCCGTAACCGGCCGACGCTGCAAACGCCCCTAAGCGGCAATCTGACGTTCAATCGTCGGGCATGACCAGAAGGTCAATGCCCTCCTCTTTCACGTCACCTTGCTCACTTAGGGGCGTTTTCGCTGACTTTGCCAAAACATTGACGTTGCCGTGGTTCAACCTGCCAAAAAGGGACAGGTTTATTTTGGCAGGTTTTATCTGGGCAAACGTTGTTGGCGCAATGGGGACTGGTTTATATGCACCAAGTTGGTGCAAAGTAGCCTGACCCCTTTGTAGTCGTTGGGGACGTTCTTGTTTGACTAGTCGTTTAAGAACGTCCCCAATGACTATTGGCAGCTGGTTTACTTGCTTGCGAACAGCCAGACCAGGATGATTACCAGAATCACGGCGATGATGCAGACGATGGCGCCGGTGAATTTGATGCGTGAGTCGCGGGTTCGCTTGCGCACGTCGTCTTCGGCGGCCTCGAGTTGGGCAACTTCGCGCTCGGTCTCGGTATGCTCGGCCTTGTCGCGTGCCAAGGACCCGGCGAGCGATTCGGTGATCTCGGGATGGTCGTGCACCTCGGTCGCCTGCTCGATAATCGACTGCGCATGTGCGGCGTCCGCTTGGGCGTTGGCGATGGCCTGCTCTTGCTCGCGGCGTGCCTTGTCCTGCGTGGCGATCTTTTCGCGCAGCTCGTGCTGGCGCGTCGCGGCGGCAGTTTTTGCGGACTGCAACTCGTCGCGCGCGGCATCTGCCTCAGCCGTTACGGCCTGGTGCGCGCGTTTAGCGTCGGCGATGGGGGCCTGTGCCTGCTCGACGGCCTGCTCGGCGGCGGCGAGTGAATGCTCAAGATCGGCGGTCACGCGCGGAATATCTTCCTCGGCCTTGCGGAGGGCGTCGGCAGCGTCGGAGATTTGCATAGACAACTCATTGGTGCGTACGGTGTAATTGGCGGGATTTGCCGAAGGGTTGCGCTGCAGCTCGGCATACTCGCGACGCAAGGTTTCGAGCTGTGCGCGCGTAGCATCGGCGGTTTGCCGTGCGGCGGCGACACCGGTATCGCGCTCAGCCTTCACTTTGTCGCGGATGCGCTTGGAATCTTCGAGTCGACGAACCAGGCGGTTGCCGGTCTCGCGCGAGCTCGCCTCGCGGGCTTCCACGGCGTCGAGTGCAGCCTTCAGGCGGAGCTCGGTCGCATCGTCCTCTGCCTTCATTTGCTCGAGCTGGCCCTTGAGCTCCGTCGCTTTGGCGGCATGGGCATCACGGTTTATTTCAGCTGCCGCAGCGGTCTTTTGTGCCGCGGCAATCGCCTTGCGTTGATCGGCGATGATCTGATCGTAGCGGCCTGCGATGTCCTGGCGCGTCTCGAGTTCCTCTGTCTGGTCGGCGATGCGCTGCTCAAGCTCGGCTAAATGGGCGCGGGCATCGGCGAGTGCTTTCTTGGCGGCGTTCATCTCGCGCATGGCCGACGCGCCCTGGGCGATAAAAGTGCCCACGGCGTTAGCGGTGTTTGAGACGGCGCTCCCCAGGTCGCGACTCGTGGCGGAAGCATGCGAGGTGGTCGGGTGCGCGGCCTCGGCGGCATTCGTATCGGCAGTCTGCGGCGCGGCGATATTGCCGGTGCCGCCTTCAATCACGGAAAAGCCCGCTGCGTGCGGGTCGACCGCGTCGGCGCCGATCGTGGGGTGCTCGAGCTGCAGGAACGAGGGCATGGTGCTGCCCTGGTCGGCAACCGGGGTCTCGCCGGGCACAAACGTCGAGGCAGCCTCGGCGGCTTCCTCTTCCTCGGCGTCGACATCGGCATCGGCGACAGCGTCCTTCATCGCTTTGACGGCATCCATCATGGAGTCCATGACGGCGTCGAGCTCTTCTTCCGAAGACACCTCGATGGGGCCCGCTGCTTGCGGGGCGTTCTCAGCCTTGGGCTCAGTATCGCTCGGATCCGGCTGCTCTAGCTGCTCTTCTTTGTCTTGCTTTGCGGCGACATTTGCGTCTGCGGCCTCGTCTGCGGCGGCAGGAGCCTCCTCGACAGCGGCATCAATGCCGCCATCGCTGCAGGTAGAAGCATCGCAGTCGTCAATGGTGTTTGCGGAATCATCAATATGCTGTTGAGTCTGGGGGTCCAGCTCGTCTGTCATAGGCATGTGCTCCTCATCGTTGTTTGTCACCCTATGATAAAGTCTCGCGCCGACATCCCGCGCGCCGCAGCAAAGTTTCAAAACGTGTTCGATGGCTCGCGTCGATAGCAAAAATTCGGCCTCTATATTCAGTTTGCGCTTGACATTCCCTTCGCCGAAAGACGTTGCGCCGTTCGCCCGCTGTGTCCTTTATTTTTCACTTGAAGAAGCTAAAGTTGCATTTCAGCTTTTGGCGCGTTTATTTTGGATGCGCGCAGTCGGCGGGCGTGCCCGTCGCGATTTTGGAAGGACTTTGTATGGGACTTTTCACTGGTAAGACCGTGATCGTCACCGGCGGCGGCAAGGCCACGCTCAAGGACGGTTCCGCCGGCTCCATCGGCTACGGCATCGATATCGCTTTTGCCAAGGAGGGCGCGAACCTCGTTATCACCGGTCGTAACGTTGCTAAGCTCGAGGCTGCCAAGGAGTCTCTTGAGGCCGAGTACGGCGTCAAGGTTCTGCCTGTTCAGGCCGATGTCTCGGCTGGTCAGGACAACGAGGCCGTCGTGCAGAACGTTATCGACAAGGCGATTGAGGAGTTCGGTCGCATCGACGCCGTCGTCAACAACGCTCAGGCCAGCGCCTCGGGTGTGACCATCGCCGACCACACTATGGACCAGTTTAACCTGGCCATTTACTCTGGCCTGTATGCCACCTACCTGTACATGCAGAAGGCCTATCCGCACCTGAAGGAGACCAAGGGCTCCGTGGTCAACTTTGCTTCGGGCGCCGGCCTGTTTGGCAACTATGGCCAGTGCAGCTATGCTGCCGCCAAGGAGGGCATCCGTGGTCTGACCCGCGTTGCCGCCAACGAGTGGGGCAAGGACGGCATCAACGTCAACATCGTGTGCCCGCTTGCCTGGACTGCTGCGCTCGAGAACTTCCAGGATGCCTATCCCGAGGCGTTCAAGGCCAACGTTCACATGCCGCCGGCGGGCCACTACGGCGACGTCGAGAAGGAGATCGGCCGCGTGGTCGTTCAGCTCTGCGGCCCCGACTTTAAATATATGAACGGCGAGACCGTCACCCTCGAGGGTGGCATGGGCCAGCGGCCTTAGGGGTTACGGCGTTTTACCAAACGCCGTAACGGGCCGACGCTGCGCGGTCACCAGAGCGACAATTTGTCATTCAAAGAGGGCGGCATGACCAGAAGGTCTATGCCGCCCATTTTCATGCCAACTTGTTCGCTCTGGCGACCGCTCGCTGACGTTGCCAGAGCATCGGCGTTGCCTTTGTTGATGTAGTCGTTGGGGACGTTCTTAAATGACTAGTCGAAGGGGACACTCTTGCCGGCACTTGGGGACAGTCCCTGAGTGCCGGCAGATTGGGACACTCCTTTGTAAGATGGCGCTGAAGACTGTCCCCGACGGCTAGTCGTTTAAGAACGTCCCCAATGACTAAAGAACGTCCCCAATGACTATGACCCCTTTGCACCAGTTTCTGTCGAGTCGGTGCTCCTTGCGGGTTGCCCGTATAATGGTTTGCGTATGAACCGCAACCAAGGAGTTCCAGTTTATGGACCAGAGCCTTTTTAAATTCGACCTGATCGCCGAGGATCCGACGACGCACGCGCGCGCCGGCGTGCTGCACACCCCGCACGGTGATATCGAGACGCCGATCTTTATGCCCGTGGGCACCAAGGCAAACGTCAAGGGCATCCCCACCGAGACCGTTAAGCAGCTCGGTGCGCAGATCGTGCTCGCCAACACCTACCACCTGTCCATGCGTCCCGGCGAGGACACCATCGCCGAGCTGGGCGGCCTGCACAAGTTTATGAACTGGCATGGCCCCATCCTCACCGATTCAGGCGGCTTCCAGGTGTTCAGCCACAACGACGCCGTCAAGCTCACCGACGAGGGTGTGCGCTTTATCGTCAACGATTACGACGGCCGCCACGTGTTCTGGACGCCCGAGGACAACATGGAAATCGCCATGAAGCTTGGCTCCGACATCTGCATGCAGCTCGACCAGTGCCCGGGCTATCCCGCCACGCGCGCCTACGTTGAGCGCGCCGTGGAGCTGTCGAGCATGTGGGCCGAGCGCTGCTACAAGGCTCACACCCGTGATGACCAGGCGCTCTTTGGCATCGTCCAGGGTGGCATGCATCTGGACCTGCGCCTGCGCTCGCTGCGCCACCTGGAGGAGTGCGGCGACTTCCCCGGCTATGGCATCGGCGGCTACTCGGTGGGCGAGGATCACGAGACCATGTTCGAGACGCTGGCGCCGCTGGTTTCCGAGTACATGCCTAAGCACAAGCCGCGCTACCTCATGGGCGTCGGCAACCCTACCACGCTCGTGCGCGGCGTTGGCGTGGGCATCGACATGTTCGACTGCGTGCTGCCGACGCGCACCGGCCGCATGGGTACGGCGTTCTCCAGTGAGGGTCGCCTTAACTTCCGCAACGCGCGCTTTGCGCACGACGACGGCCCCATCGACCCCACCTGCACCTGCCCGGTGTGCACGGGCGGCTACAGCCGCGCGCTCATCCGCCACATGGTCACGCAGAAGGAGATGCTCGGCGGTATTCTGCTGTCGATGCACAACATCTACTACCTGCTCAACCTTATGCAGCGTGCCCGCCAGGCCATTATCGAGGGCCGCTACGGTGCGTTCGTGAGCGACTGGATGAACAGCCCTGCGGCGGTGGATTACTAAGAGCGGCGCAGGCGCTTGCAGAGCGTGGGCAACGGCAAGGGGCGAGCGCTGGCCGGTCATCACGTTTGCTAGCACCGTCTGCGCGACCGCTGACCGATAGCTTGCAAGCACTTGATGCATCGTGGGTACCATACCGAATAGTTGATGTTCGGGCGGGTGTTTGGCGCATGGCGTCAACCCCGCCCGTTTTCTTTTTCTCGATAGGAGTACCCATGATTAAGAACGAGAATGTTGAGGGCGAGCCGGCCTACGACGAGACGTACCGCCGCGGCCCCGTGGTCATGCGCGGCCCTATGATTCCTAAAGACAACACCTACGCCAACCTGCTGGCGCCCGAGGACTCGACCGACTGGTTGCATACCGATCCGTGGCGTGTGCTGCGCATTCAGGCAGAGTTTGTCGACGGCTTTGGCGCGCTTGCCGAGCTTGGTCCTGCGGTGACCATCTTCGGCAGTGCCCGCACGCCCAAGACCGATCCGCTCTACAAGGCGGCGCGCGCGGTCGGTCGCAAGATCGCCCAGCGCGGCGTGGCGGTTATCACCGGTGGCGGCCCTGGCATCATGGAGGCGGCCAACAGGGGAGCGGCGAGTGTCAACGGCAAGTCAGTTGGTTTGGGCATTGAGCTGCCGCACGAGCAGGGGCTCAACAAATATGTGAACCTCGGTATGGACTTCCGCTACTTCTTTGTGCGCAAGACCATGTTCGTCAAATACAGCTCGGGCGCCATCGTGTTTCCTGGTGGGTTTGGCACGCTCGACGAGATGTTCGAGGTGCTCACGCTAGTGCAAACGCACAAGGTCAAGCGCATGCCGCTCATGCTGGTAGGCAGCGAGTACTGGCAGGGCTTATTCGACTGGCTTAACGGCCCGGTGATGGATGCCGGTATGATCAGCCCGCTCGATCCCGAGCTCGTACGCATCACCGACGACCTCAACGAAGCCGTCGACATTGCCCTGAGCGGGTTGATGTAGGGCGAGCGTGCCTGTTGTTGTAGTAATGAGAACGGCAGATTAATGTCATTTAACATCAGCCTGCCATCTAAACTGGGTATACTGATGCAAAAGACGAGAGCGAGGAGGTTGCGTATGTCTACTGCAACGGTTAAGCCTACGACGGTTCGCATCGAAGAGGGGCTCAAGAAGCAGGCGACTGAGTTCTTGGATTCGGTCGGCCTCAGCCTCAATTCCTATCTCAATCTTGCCGTTCGGCAGCTGGTAAATCAGCGAAAGATTCCTTTTGAGATTGTAGGAAGGGCGGAAGTGCCCAACGAGGCAACGAGGCGTGCCATGGTAATCGCCGAAGCTCATGAGTTGGGAATCCTGCCGGACGATAGCCCGTCATTCAACAACGCCGATGAGCTTATGTCATTCCTCGATGAGGGCTAAGCGATGTTTGAGATTAAGGTCGAGGCTCAGTTTAAGGCCGACTACAAGCGAACGATGCAGAGACATCCGCAGCTAAAAACCGAGTTTAAGGCGGCAGTTGCCGAGCTTGCGGCACATGGTTCGCTTCCGGCGGAGTACGGTGCCCACGAGCTCTCCAACCCGGGCGGCAACTACAACGGGCACATCGACTTCCATCTATCCGACGGCCTGATCGACGTGGTCGTTCTCTACCTGCCGCATAAAACTAATCCGGTGATTCGACTGGTCAGAATGGGTTCGCATCAAGAACTGTTCCAGGGCCCACTGAGCTAGCCACTCGCTTTTAACTTGCGGTGGAATAGGGATTGATTGGCGGCTGATACGCCAAAAAACAGTCCCTATTCCACCGCAAGTGGTGGGGATGTCCTGCCAGTTGACGTGGCATCTGGCTTTCCCTTGTGGTTGATTTCGTCTAAGAGCTCCGCTGCGATCTCGCTGTTTTTGAACCTGATGCTGCAGTCTTCTTTCTTGGGGAAAGCTAGTAGCGGGATCGTTCCGTACCAGATTGTTTCTTCGTCAATTATCGCTGCACACAAACGTCCTTCTGCTCTAATGGCATGCTCGACGTTCATTTCTGCCAAAGTCTCGCTTGCATCTTCGCGCGGAGTCGAGGCAATGAAAAACTCAAGAGCAATCCCTCGGGCGGTGGCACCTTTGATTGCATCGCCGAGCTTTGCGAGGCAGGCGGCGGATGCGTAGGGCGCGGCAATGAAGATGCTCTTGGCGGCGCCAACGATGTCTTCAACCAGAGTCTCTACGGCATTGGCCGGTTCTATGAGAATGTTTTGATCGGACTGCTCGCTGCCACCGGTCACGTAGACTTCGTACCCGAGCTTGGCGTAGGTCTTGAGTCTCTTCTGGTACATGCGGGCGAGCATGGGTATAGATAAATCAACGTAGTCGAATATCTCAACCCGTCGCTTGCCCTCGTGGCTTCTATGGAGCCTGCCCGCCTGCTGCGTGATGCTGCCGTCCCACGATATTGGCGTGGCAATGAGTAGAGTGTCAAGGTAGGACAGATCGAAGCCCTCGCCCAAAAGGCTTTCGGTAGCGACGATGATTCGATGTTCATGCTCGAAGCGGGGAAGACTGCTCAGTATCGTTTTTCTTTCTTTGGCGTCGATTTCCCCGGTCAGGAGAACGGGTTCGTGTCCTTGGTTTTTGAGCATCCCGAACAGCTCCTCGGCATGCTTTTTCCTTTAATATGAGAAAGCCATTGTCAATAGGCGTGTTTGTTCGAGCCCGGTTTTA
>CABQMF010000018.1 GCA_902465265.1 uncultured Collinsella sp.
TTATAAAACCCCCTTAGTCAAGCCGCTGACAAATCCTACCAAAACCAAGCCGCTCACGCCAAAAGAATCCAAAAGATTATGCTTGACCAACATGTTGCGGTCGTGCCCTGCCGAGCCTCATGCAACGCGGCACGAATCCTTGAAAGATATGTATATGCAAACGGAAAAGACGAGAGTTTCCTCGGATGACCACTGAGAAGCATCCCGGAAGATCAAAAAACTCGTAATTTGGTGACGTATTTGTCGACCAAAACAAAACAGCCCAGAGGACATAGCCTCTGAGCTGCGAACATTTGGTGGGCGTTAGAAGATTTGAACTTCTGACCTCTTCCGTGTCAGGGAAGCGCTCTCCCCCTGAGCTAAACGCCCAAATGGAGCGGACAACGGGGCTCGAACCCGCGACCCCAACCTTGGCAAGGTTGTGCTCTACCAACTGAGCCATGTCCGCTTACGGGGATTAATCTTACGTGATGCCCGCATCCTATGCAAGAACTTTTTTTGAAAAGTTTTGCGACGCCCTCGCGAACCTCGCGAAGACATCAGCCGCCACGGAAGGTGCAGGCAAACTCAAACTCGCCGCAAAAGGCCCCTACAACTCAGCGAGCATGATCCAGGCAGAGCTGTCCTGCGCGAGCCTGCCGTCTGCAAGCGGTGATGAGGTGAGCAGGACCCTGCCCGCCGGCAGTTCCACGGGCGCTGCGCCGAAGTTCGTCACACACGCCCAGCCGTTGTCGCGGCGATAGGCGATGACGCCGCCCTCAGCGCCCTCGGCACCATCCGCAAGGCCGGTGCGCCCGTCAAGATCGAGCCAAGCAAGATCGTTGGCGCAACCGCGCAGCTTGCGCCGCAGCCAGAGGGCGTCACGATAGAGCGCAAGCATCGATGTCGGGTCCGCTTCTTCCCTATCGGCAGCGTAATCGGAAAACCATGCAGGCTGCGGCAGATGGGGCGCCGCATCGGCGTCCGCCGGCGAAAACCCAAACGATCCGCCCTGCGCGGGATCGTCCGCCGCCACCCACGGCAGGGGCACACGACAGCCGTCGCGCCCCTTCTCGCGCTTCGGTCCGTGCGTATTGGTCGCAGTGGGATCTTCGAGTACAGCCCACGGGATGTCAGCCACCTCAAAAAGGCCGAGTTCTTCACCCTGATACACGTATGCCGAGCCCGGAAGCGCCAGCTCAAGCAAAAGGGCCGCCCGCGCGCGGCGCTCGCCGAGTTCACGGTCCTCGTCATAAGACGACCCGTCGCGTAAGAGCCAGTCGAGCGCAATCTGGTGGTAGCGCGTCGCCTTGATTTGCGGCAGGGCATAGCGCGTCGCCACGCGCGGCACGTCGTGGTTGGAGAGTACCCAGGTCGAGGCGGAATCGGATTCGACGGCTGCCTTCAAGCCCTTCTCGATTGCAGTGTGCATGTCATCATAGGTCCAAGTGGCCTTGGCGAACTCAAAGTTGAATGTCTGGCCAAGCTCGCTGGGGCGGGCGTAGAGATACTGGCGCTCGGGCAGCACCCACGCCTCGGCAACGGCGCTGCGCGGCGGATTATAGCGGTCGAACACGCGGCGCCACTCGCGATAGATCTCGTGGACCTCGTTACGGTCCCACAGCGGATGGGTGCCGTCGTCAACCATGTCATCGCCCTCGGCGAGATGCCACCGGTCGAGGTCATCGCGGTCGAGATCCTTGGCAAGACCGTGCGCCACATCAATGCGAAAGCCATCGACGCCTCGATCGCTCCAAAACGTCAGGACGTCGCAAAAGAACGCGTGAACCTCGGGGCATGACCAGTCAAAGTCCGGCTGCTCGGGCGTAAACATGTGCAGATACCACTGACCGTCCGCGACACGCGTCCAGGCGGGGCCGCCAAAGTTGGCATTCCAATTGGTGGGAGGCAACTCGCCGTGCTCGCCGCGACCATCGCGGAAGATATAACGAGCGCGCTCGGGCGATCCGGGGCCAGCGGCAAGAGCGGCTTTGAACCACGGGTGCTGGTTGGATGAATGGTTGGGCACGATGTCGACGATGACCTTGATGCCGCACGCGTGAGCCGCAGCGATCATGTCATCGAAGTCGTCAAGCGAGCCGAGACGTGGATCGACATCGCAGTAGTCCGCCACATCATAGCCACCATCGACAAGAGGCGATGAGTAAAACGGGCTCAGCCAGATGGCCTCGATACCCAGCCGCTCAAGATAGTCCATCTGCTGGGTAATGCCCGCGATATCGCCCAGACCCGAACCAGTCGAATCCTTAAACGAGCGCGGGTAGATCTGATAGATCGCGGCATCGGACATCCATGAGCGAGAAGAGGACTTTTCTGTAGCCATGGGGTGTGCCTCCCTTGCAACGAGGTTTTGCGAGATGTCCACGATGATACGCTCAAAGCTAACATTCGCGGCAAATAACACCACAGCCACGCCCCAAAACACTCGCCCCCTCTCGGGTTCGAGCCCAGGCGATGGGTACGAAAAAGCCCGGCTACCGTAGTAGCCGGGCTGTTGTGCTTGGAGCGGACAACGGGGCTCGAACCCGCGACCCCAACCTTGGCAAGGTTGTGCTCTACCAACTGAGCCATGTCCGCATATGTAAAACAAAACGGGCGCCGGAGCGCCCGGATGTTGCCTGGAGGCGAAGCCCGGATTCGAACCGGGGGTAAAGGCTTTGCAGGCCTCTGCCTTACCACTTGGCCACTTCGCCAAAAAGGACCGCTTGAGACGGTCCGGAAATGCAATGGAGCGGACAACGGGGCTCGAACCCGCGACCCCAACCTTGGCAAGGTTGTGCTCTACCAACTGAGCCATGTCCGCTTGCGGGTTATTAATTTACGCGAGTTGCCCAAAAGACGCAAGTACTTTTTTCAAAAAAGTTGCCGGCCGCATGTTCTTGGTAGCCAAACACGCTAAAGCGATTGGCTAGGCACGCGATTCCAGCGCTCCGCTAAACAGCTTCACCATCTGCACGCGCGTGCCAGCGCCGTCTGTACGACGAGCAACATCCACGTTATCGACGAGCAAACGCATAAGCTTGATACCACGGCCGCGCTCCTCAGATGCGACCGGTTCGCTCGTTTCATCGATAGAATAGCCAGCACCTCGATCAAGTACCTCAACCACGACGCGATCGCCATAGGCCTGAACCGTCAGGACGCACCCGATACCGCCCGCATGGTCATAGGCATTACCCAGCGCCTCCCCCGACGCCAATGCGACATCGTAGCGCTCGTCGCGGCGCAACGGAAGCGATTCAAGGAGTTCGGCGATGCGATGTCGGTAGTATGGAAGATTCTCAATACCCTGACGGACCTCGACGCTCTTGCTCCAGCGAGGCAGCTCCCCCACCGGAATGGCGGGAATAGACTCCCGTGCCGGACCCGCGACATGAAGGATATCGACAAGACGAGCAATCTCCAAAAAGCGAACAACTTCGCCTGATGCATTGACGAGCGAAAGCAGGCCTTCTCGCCTCATGAGTTCACGAGCGCGCGTAAGCAGGAATGCCAAGCCCGTCGAATCGATAAAGCTAACAGCCTGACAGTTGATGACGACACGACGCACGCCGCGGTCAATCAAAGCATCCAACCGCCGACGCAGTGCAGGCACCGTGGCGATGTCGATATCGCCTGGTGGCGTCAAAACCGCTATGTCATTCCACTCATTCATACGACCATGGTTCCCCAAAAGTGCTCGCTCGATGCATACGCATCTGCAACCGCGCAGATTTTGCTCGTCAAACGTCGCGGCCTACGATCGACCCTGTAAAAACTCAAGGGAAACCAGCGCGATGTCATCGTCCAGCGCCGACTCGGTAAAGCGGTCAAGCTCGCCCAAGACCTTACCGCAGATTCCCGATACGCCCTCGCCCGATACCGATAGCAAAAGATCGCGCAGACGCTGTTCGCCAAAGAACGCCCCCGTGCGGTCGCGTGCCTCAATCGTTCCATCGGTATACATAAACAGCATGTCACCAGGAGCGAACGTAAAGGCACCCGTCTCGTAGACCATGCTCTCGAAGGCACCGATCACGCCCGATTGGCACCCAAGGAGCTCCACTTCTCCCCCTCGGACCCCGCCGCCGCCCAGCGGCATCGACTCTGGCCTGATGACCATGGTCGGAGGATGGCCCGCCGAACAATACGTTGCGCGTCCGGCTTTAAGGTCAATCTTGGCGATAAAGGCCGTCACGAACGTCTCGACCCTCGAAAAGCCCATGAGCATGCTGTTAAGGGAGCGTGCCATGCGGGCCGGGCCAGCGCCCTCCCAGGCATATGCCGTCAGGGCCGTCTTGACGAGCGCGGACATCGATGCGGCCTCAATGCCTTTGCCAGACACATCGCCCAGAATCATGACGGCGCAGTCGTCGGGAAGACGGATGAGCGTATAGAAATCGCCGCCGACCAACGCCGAGTTCGTGGCCGACAGGTACACCGAATCGGTTGCGATACCCGGAACATCCCCCAGGGAATTTCTCATGCCGATCTGGAGGGTCTGAGCGATATGGCGCTCCTCGCGCTTTTGAGATTCGCCTTCGTAGATCAGTTCAAAGTCATGCGCCAAGTGCACCAAGTAGTCATATTCAAGGTCATCAATCGGCTCTTGGCTGCCATCACGAAGCAGCAGCGCGCGCGTCGTCGGGCCCTTCGCAACAGAAGCAGGAACAATCGCGTCGTTACTGTGCTTGCCATCACCCTCAGAGCGTGGGTGCCCCGCCTCGATGCCAGAGTCGACGTAGAGACCCTGGCAAGGCAGACCATGCGCCCTAAGCCAGCCTCCCATAGGCATCGATTCGTCAACGCGAGTTATACGGACGTGTTTAAGATCCTCGGCACTCGTGCCGCCCAAAACAGAGGCCTCAAAGCCATCAGGGCCAGCTCCCAGACGTGCCGCCGGCGCCGTCGTAGAAAAGAAAAGCTTCTCGGGATCGTCCGGCAAAGCAACGCGACTGCCGCCTTCAAAATCTATGACGTAGGCGTCCAGACTGGCGTCATACTCAACAGGGCAAAAATGGCAGTTGAGCATATTGCAGATCTCGGACGATACCACCTGGGTAGCCGCGGCGAAATCGTCTAGAAAGGTAAACAGCTCATCGCGCAAGACATTGAGCGAGCGGCCAAGCTCGGCCGTGCGACGAGAGCGAAGGCTCGATGCCATGCCGACCAGCTGGATAGACAGGTAATCGCAAATGACCTCGAGTACATTAACGTCATAGGCGAGCGGTGCCTGGGGGCGTTTCCAACCAACTTCCAGCACGCCAAGGATCTGCGTACCGTAAAAAACGGGAAGACAGATCTCACTGCGGTACGGAGGCATATCCTGCATGCGCAACAGATGCTTAGAACGATTGTCCAAATCCATAAACATGCCCGAGGCGACACGATCGCCCTCAAGATCCTGCTGAATCGACAAGCGGCAAGCGCGCGACTCGCGAAGCACATACGTCGGAATGCCCGCACCATACGGCAAAAACTCGGGCAGATAGCTATCCTCAAGCTCCTTAGAAACACCGCGGAGCTTAAAGCCGCCGCTCTCCGAAAAATAAATCGCAGCTCCAGAAGCATCGAGCGTTCCGACAAGCTGGTTTAAAACGGTATCAAGCAGGCTGGGTAACTCATCGAAGCCCACGGTGCTCATAATGACCGAAAGCGTGCCAGAGAGACGCTTGTTCGCCACTCTAAGCTCCGATAACGCACGCTTGAGTTGACGGTCGTGAGAATACTGTTCCTCGATACTGTGAAGTGCCACCAGGACACGTGGCGCACGGCGTCCAAAGATACGCGGAGGCGTAACGGAACCCGCGCGAACCAAGACGGGGATAAAGGAGCCGTCACTCAGCTTGAGCATCAGCTCGCTCTCGGACCCATCAGTTTCAAATGGCAGACGATGTTCCGTCGCACGTTCAAAAGCGGACGAGTACAGGACATCTTTAACATCTCCACCGATGACATCGGCGCGTTCCTCGCACATCAAACCAAGTAAGCGATTATTCACATGCAGAATGGTTCCGTCGAGCTCACAAATGATGACAGCATCGCTCGTGATCTCGACCAGTTGGGCAACGTCTGCCCACTCGTTGCGCTCAAGCGTTTCCATCGTGGACCTCACCGTCTATCGGTAACAAAAAAGCCTCCGAAGAGGCTTCTCAAATGCGATGGTGTCGGAGGCGGGACTTGAACCCGCATGACCAAAAAGCGGTCACTAGCACCTCAAGCTAGCGCGTCTGCCAATTCCGCCACTCCGACATGCTATGTTGTTGATTTGCGGTTCGCTTTGTTGGACCCGCGCGTTCAACGAGGAAGATAATAACCTATGATTCGAGAACTGTGCAAGCACTTTTTTCAAAAAAGTTTACGAATTTGTAATTGCGCAGGTAAACTGACCTGTTCGGGCAGGAATGAGGTTGCCTTCCAACGCGTCCTCGGGCATGCGGCATTATTTTGATCCGCGCTTCGCGCTACAAAATAATGCCGCTCCCTGCGGAATGCGTTGGAAGGCAACCTCATTCCTGCCCTAGGAACACATGCTTTAGGCACAGTTCTCAAACATGTTCTGGGGGCTGATGCAAATTTGGTGGCTCGGCTTTGCCGAGCCCTTATATGAGGAGGCCGGAGCTAAAGCTCCGGCCTCACTCAATTTCTCATCAGATTAAGTGAGCGATCGAGGAATCGCACTCCCCCTGCCAAGTTACCGCAGGGCCCGTGCTGGACTTAGTTTTCAGAACATTCCGCAGACCAGGAAACCCCCTTATCCGCAGCTCCGAAGGAGCAGGATAAGGGGGTTTCCATGGTCGAGGACGTTCTGAAAACTAAGTCCAGCACGGGCCCGGACAAACAACCGACTACAGGTCGATGTGCGATTCCTTGATCGGGAACGGCTCCGCGAAGTGGCAGGCGCAGCAGTGACCCGGTGCAACTTCCTTAAACTCGGGAAGCTTCTCGGAGCAGATGCCCTGCGCGATCGGGCAGCGGGTGTGGAAACGGCAACCGGTCGGCGGATCCAACGGTGACGGCGGGTCGCCGGCAAGGATGATGCGCTTACGGGTCTTCTGGATATCAGGATCGGGCACCGGCACAGCAGACAGCAGCGACTGCGTGTACGGGTGGTGCGGCTCACTATAGAGCGTCTTCCAGTCCGAAACCTCGACCATCTTACCCAGATACATGACGGCGACGCGATCGGAGATGTGCTGCACAACGGACAGGTCGTGAGCAATAAACAGATATGCGGTACCGAACTTGTCCTGGAGTTCCTTGAGCAGGTTCAGAACCTGGGCCTGAATGGACACATCCAGAGCGGAAACCGGCTCGTCGCAGATAATCAGCTTGGGCTTCAACGCAAATGCGCGGGCAATGCCGACACGCTGGCGCTGACCGCCGGAGAACTCATGAGGATAGCGGTTAATGTGCTCGGGGTTCAGTCCGACAACGTCGAGAAGCTCGCGGACACGCTCAATGCGTTCCTCCTTGGTGCCCACGCCGTGAATGGTCATGGGCTCGGAGACGATCTCGCCGATGGTCATACGAGGATTGAGCGAAGCATAAGGATCCTGGAAGATAAACTGCATCTCACGACGCATGTCCTTGATCTCATGCTTGCTCATCTCGGCAACATCTTTGCCCTGGAAGAACACCTTACCGGCAGTCGGCTTGGTCAGACGCATGATGGTGCGGCCCGTGGTGGACTTACCGCAACCAGACTCGCCGACCAGGCCAAAGGTCTCGCCCGGATAAATCTCGAACGAAATGTCATTCACAGCAGAGACGACACGCTTGGAGAAGCGCTTGGCGAACATGCCGGACTCAGCGGGAAACTCCTTAGAGAGGTGCTCGACCTTCAGCAGCGGAGTACGCTCGTTGGTATCTGCCATTACGCCTCGCCTCCCTTCTTGGAATCCTTGCGCGTACGGGACGTCTCAGGAGCGTTCTTGAGGAACTCGGGGTCACCGGAGTAGTGGCACGCAGAGTAATGACCAGACTCGGTGACAACGCGCTCGGGGCGCTGCTTGCGGCACTTATCGGTCGCATAGGGGCAGCGAGGAGAGAAGACGCAGCCCTCAGGCAGGTTCATGAGCGATGGCGGGTTGCCGTGAATCGGCGTGAGCGGCTTCTTCTCTTCGATGGCCTGCTCCGGGATGGAGCGGATAAGGCCCCAGGTGTAGGGGTGGCGGCTCTCGTAGAAGATTTCCTCAGCAGTACCGAACTCGACGGGACGGCCGGCGTACATAACCATGATCTTATCGGCCATATCGGCGACGACGCCCAGGTCATGGGTAATCATGATGATGGCGTTGCCGTTCTTCTCCTGCATCTCCTGCATGAGCTCGATAATCTGAGCCTGAATGGTAACGTCCAGAGCCGTCGTGGGCTCGTCGGCAATCAGGATATCGGGATCGCAGGCAAGTGCCATAGCGATCATGACACGCTGACGCATACCGCCGGAGAACTGGTGCGGATACTCATTGACGCGCTTCTCGGGCTCAGGAATGCCAACGAGGTCCAAAAGCTCGGTGGCGCGCTTGAGTGCCTCCTGCTTGGAGTAGCCACGGTGCAGACGAAGGCCCTCGCCCACCTGCTTGCCGATCTTATAGACCGGGTTCAAGGAGGTCATAGGATCCTGGAAGATCATCGCGATATCGTTACCGCGAATGTGCTGCATCTCTTCTTCGGTCATCTCGAGGATAGAACGACCGCGATAGCGAACGTCGCCGCCCTCAATCTTTCCCGGAGGCATCGAGATGAGGCCCATAATGGTCATGGCGGTCACGGACTTACCGGAGCCGGACTCACCGACGACGCCCAGGGTCTCGCCGCGATCGAGCGTGTAGGAGACACCGTCGACAGCGCGAACGACGCCATCCTCGGTATGGAAATACATCTTAAGGTCATCGACCTCGAGCAGATGCTGGCCCTCGGGAACCGGCTGGTCCTTCAGGTCCACATAGTTCTTGTTCTTCTTCATCCTTATGCGTCCTTCATCTTGACGTCGAGGGCGTCGCGCAGACCATCACCCAGCAGGGTGAAGGCGAGCACCGTCGAGAGAATTGCCAGACCGGGCATGATCATCATCCAGGGAGCGGTCAGAAGATACTGCTGACCGTCCTGAATCATGGAGCCCCACGAAGGCGTAGGCGGAATAACGCCCATGCCGAGGAAGGACAGAGCGGACTCGGTCAGAATGGCACCACCGATGTTCATGGTCGCGTAGACCACGATGGAGGCGACGGAGTTCGGGAAGATGTGGCGCACGACGATACGAGCATCAGATGCACCCATCGCGCGCGCAGCGTCAACATAGTCGTTTTCCTTGACCGTCAAGATTGCAGAGCGGAAGACGCGCGCAATCGAAGGCCATCCGAGAATGCCGATGGCGATAAAGACGTTCTGAAGACCACGGCCGATAACGGCGATCATGGCGACAACGAACAGCACGTACGGGAACGCCAGGAAGATATCCGCACAGCGCATGATGATCGTATCCCAGATGCCGCCGTAGAAACCGGCCAGAGCGCCCATGACCAGACCGATCACCGTGGAGATCGCAGTGGCCATAATACCGACGGATAGCGAAACGCGTGCACCGTAGATAACGCGGACGAGAATGTCGCGACCAAGGGCGTCGGTGCCAAACGGGTGCTCCGCACACGGAGCCAGCAGCGACGTCTGGGCCATGGTGGTCGAGTCGGAAGCCGTCGGGGAACCGAGCCAGGGCTTAGCCCATAGATCTGCGGTCAGGGCAACCAAAACGACGATAATGATCCAGCAGACACCGATAACGGCGAGCTTGTTCTTGCGAAGACGCTTAAAAGCGTCGCCCCACAGCGTGCGGGACTTGGCGGGAGCAGATGCGGCCTTGGTGGCGGTAGCCTGCTCCTGAGACTGAGAATCAGTTTCCTGCATGAGACGTACCTCCCTTAGGCCTTATCCGACGGACCGCCAAGGCGGATGCGCGGGTCGAGGAATGCATAGCTAATGTCGACGAGCAGGTTGATCACCATGACGACGACGACGATGAGCGTAACGCCGCCCATAACGATGGGCCAGTCACGCATGCTAATGGCGCGATAGACCTCATAGCCGATACCGGGCCAGTTAAAGACCGTCTCGGTCAGGATGGCGCCCGAAAGCATGCCACCAAAGTCGACACCAATATAGGTAACGACGGGGATGAGTGCATTCTTAAGCGCGTGCTTGATGATGATCGCGCGATTGGAGAGACCCTTGGCCTTTGCCGTACGGATGTAATCCTGGTTCATGACGTCAAGCAGCTGCGAGCGCATAATGCGGGCGGCGTAAGCGGTCGAAACCGAAGCCAGCGTAATGGTCGGAAGCACATAGTGCATCCAATCCTGATACTGAGAGCTGGAACCGCCGGCACCCGAGATCGGCATGGAGAATGCACCGCCCGTGGCATCCTTGAGAATGACGCCAAAGAACAGCTGCAGCAACATACCAAGCCAGAAGGCCGGGACGGCAACGAGGATCGACGTGGTGAGCGTTACCAAAATATCCCAGAAGGAATAACGCTTTACCGCCGAAATGATACCCGCACCGATGCCCATGATTGCCTCGAGCACAATGGCGCACGCGGCAAGTTTGACCGTATACGGATACTTCTGGGCAAAGATTTCCGTAACCGGCAGCTTGCGCTGATACGAATTGCCCAGATCGCCATGAAACAGACCGTCCATGTAATACAAGTAACGGTCAACGAGCGACGTTTGAACGGGGTCGCCGTTCTCGTCAAGGATCGCGTTGCCGTCCTCGTCCGACTGGACCAGGTGATAGCGAACGCGAAGCTGAAGCTCCACCTCGGGGGACAGAGCCTTGTCTCCACCGATCAGCTTGATCGGGTCTCCCGGCACGATATTCTGGAGGGCGAACAGAATCAGCGTAACGCCCAAAAACACCGGGATGAACTGAAGCACACGTTTAACGATGTACTTACCCATACCACTCCCCTATCTAGGGATTAACCTAAATGGGATGCCGATCGCCAGACCGGCATCCCAAAATTACCATCAGCCAGTTTACCCCAGGTTAGGGGGAACTGTATGTTTCCCATGAGGTCTACGTAAATACTTGACCCTCACGGAAGCTGCAAACTCTTAGGCGAGCTCAGCGGTACCCAGCTCGGCATGCTTCTGCGGATCGACATAGAGGTGCTTGATGCGATCGGAGCCGACGATGGTGTGCGTGTAGAACATCACCGGGATGACCGGGCAGTCGGCAGCGACCATAGCGTCAGCCTCCTGCATCTTAGCGACGCGCTCTTCGTCGTCAACCGTAGTGCGAGCCTCGTCGACCTTGGCGTCGAACTCGGGGTTGTTGTAACCGGAGCGGTTGTCGCCACCGAGGGAGTCAGAGTGGAACAGCGGATACAGGAAGTTGTCCATAATCGGGTAGTCGGCAATCCAGCCCAGACGACCGAACTGATAGTTAAAGTTCTGATACTGCTCGAGCAGGGCAGACCACTCGGGGGTATCGGAGACAGCGGTAACGCCAACCTTGGCGAGGTCGCCGATGATGGACTCCATGATCTCCTTGTGGCCACCGTCCTGGTTGTAGGACAGAGTCACGCTAATGCCACGATCGCCGTCAGCGCCAGCGGGAGCAACCTTGTCGAGGTACTCGTTAGCCTTGTCGACGTCGTAGGCGCAGAACTCCCATGCGCCCTCCTTGTAGCCATCGATGCCCGGAGGAACAATGCCGTCGGCGGGGGTACGGGTACCCTTGAAGATGGTCTTGCAGATGGCCTCACGGTTGATGGCCAGGGAGATACCCCTGCGCAGGTCGGCGTTGTTGAACGGCTCGGCCGTGTTGTTGCAGGTCAGATAGTAGGTGGAAGGCTCGGCGCCGAGCAGCATGCGCTCGCCGTCGCCCATGGTGTAGCCGTCCTTGGACACGCCGCGATCCTTCTTGGCGGCATCGATCTGAGCAACGGGAACGTCGCAGACATCGAGGTTACCGGCCTGGAACTCTTTGTAAGCGGTCTCCATGTCCTTGATGACCTGGAAGTGGATGCCATCGATCTTGGCCTTGTCGCCATAGTAATCGTCGAACTTCTTGAGGTTGATCTCCTGACCATCCTCCCACTTGCCGTCCATCATGAACGGGCCGTTACCGACCGGTGCAAGATAGAAGCTCTTGGCATCGGACTCGGCGCACTCGGGAACCGGGGACAGAGCCGGGTGAGAGGCGACGAAGGGGAAGTCGGCGTAAGCAGAAGTCAGCTTGACGACGAGGGTCTCATCGTCGGGACAAGTAACACCGCTGAGCTCGGTGGCGTTACCGGCAAGCAGGTCGTCATAGCCCTCGACCATGGAAAGGTGATAGGAGACCTCAGAAGGGCCGTACTCGGTAGCGATGGCCGACTTGGTGTTGACCAGACGCTCCCAACCGAGCTTGAAGGACTTGGAGGTAACGTCGTCACCGTTGTGGAACTTGGCCTTCTTGATCTTGAAGGTGAACTCGGTGGCGTCGTCGTTGGCCTCGAAGGACTCACAAGCCAGCGGAACGATCTCGCCCTTCTCGGCGTCATAAGAGGTCAGAGCGTCAAAGAGCTGGTACTCGACCTGAGTGCCCTGGTCCTCCTGGACATTGTAGGGGTCGATGCAGACCGGGTTGTTAATGTAGAAGTTCAGCGTCGAACCGGACTCAGAACCGGAAGCGTCGCCGCCCTTCTTGCCGCATGCGGCAAGAAAAGCCATGGAGCTCGCAGCAAGGGTGCCGCCAACAAAGGCGCGACGACCCATAACGGGCTGGTGGAACATAGAATCAGCCATGCCATCCTCCTTATGAGATAGGACAAAGAAATGTTCAGTCGGACACATGTCGAGACAATCCGATCCGAACCATCAAAACGCCGCCCGTTGCTATGGCTGGTTATGCACAACAGGCCAACGTTTTGCAATACAGTACCGCATTTTATTCACGATTTGGCGCTAATTCCGGTTAACGGTCAAGAATTTCTTTAGTTGGGCGAAGTATGTGGTGATATTTTTGACTCTGTTACGAATATGTAAACAAAAAGGGTCCCGCACTTGCGGAACCCTTTACAAGTACTTATGCGGCTCGTGATTAGTAGCCCACGATGCCCTGCGGGAAGAAGAACATGCACAGCACGACGCACACGGCAAACACGACAGCCATGATGACGGTCAGGCGGTCGAGGTTCTGCTCCATAACGCCTGTGGCAGAGCTGGAGTTATACAGCGAGCTAGCGATCATATCCGAAACGCCGGTACCCTTACCGGAATGCATCAGGACGAGAATCGTCAGCGCCACGGCAGAAACAGCCCAAACGACAAACAGAAGAATCTGGAACGGACCCATAGATAAGCTCCTTAATAGAACAATTCAAACTCCAGTACTGTACCACAATCCCCCGCTCTCCCCTACCTGCCACTCGGGGACGGGGCAGAAATGGCAGAAATACCAAAAAGGGGGTTGCCCGAATATGGGCAACCCCCTGCAAGAAAACGCTTGGAGTTTTCTCTTAGGCCTCGGTGGCGAGCACGCGACCCGTCATCTCGGCGGAAGGCTCAATACCAGCCATGGTGAGCATGGTCGGAGCGATATCGGAAAGACGACCGTCCTCGATACCGGTGAGCTGCGCCTTCTCATCAACAATGATGAACGGCACACGGTTGGTGGTGTGAGCCGTGAACGGATGCTTGGAACCGTCGGAAGCAACGTCAAACATGTGATCGGCGTTGCCGTGATCGGCGGTAATCAGCGCAAAGCCGCCCTTAGCGAGAATCGCCGGGACAACCTTGGACAGGGCATCGTCAACAGCCTCGACAGCCTTGACGGCGGCGTCGAAGACACCGGTGTGACCAACCATGTCGCAGTTGGCGAAGTTCACGATGTAGAAATCAGCGCGATCCTCGTTGATGGCAGCGACAAGCTTCTCGGTAACCTCGGGAGCGCTCATCTCGGGCTGCAGATCGTAGGTAGCGACCTTGGGGGAAGCGACGAGCACGCGCTCCTCGCCCTCCTTGGGCTCCTCGATGCCGCCGTTGAGGAAGAACGTCACGTGTGCGTACTTCTCGGTCTCGGCGGTGTGCAGCTGCTTCAGGCCATTGGCGGCGATAACGTCGGCCAGAACGTTCTCGGGGAACGTCTTGGGGAAAGCGACCTCGACGTCAAACGTCGGGTCGTACTCGGTCATCGTCACAAAGTGCGAAAGCTTGATCTGCTCGCGCTCAAAGCCGTCGAACTCCTTGTCCGTGAACACGCGGGTCATCTGACGAGCGCGGTCGGGACGGAAGTTGAAGAAGATGGCCGCGTCGCCCTCGTGGATGCCTTCGTTGTGGGCAGCGAAGGGCTCGACAAACTCGTCGCCGCGCGGATCCTTCTCGTAGTAGGCCTTGATACCGGCAACGGGGTCGGTATCAGCATCGGACGCGTTGACCATGACGTCGTAGGCGCGCTGGATGCGCTCCCAACGATTATCGCGGTCCATAGCCCAATAACGGCCCGAGACGGTGGCAACGCGAGCGTCGCAACCGGTCTCCTCGGAAATCTTAGCCAGGAAGGCGCAGAACTCACTCATGTAACCGGCACCGGACTGCGGGTCGACGTCGCGGCCATCCATGAAGGCGTGGACGCGAACGGTCTTGACACCATGCTCGGCAGCCATCTTGACCAGAGCCTCGACGTGGTTCATGTGAGAATGAACACCGCCAGGGCTCATAAGGCCCATGAGGTGGAGAGTCTTGCCGTCAGCCTTGACGTCGTCCATAGCCTTGACGAAGACCTCGTTCTTGGCGATGGAGCCATCCTTGATGGCGTTGTTGATGCGCGAAAGCTCCTGGAACACGATGCGGCCGGCACCGATGTTGAGGTGACCCACCTCGGAGTTACCCATCTGGCCATCGGGAAGACCCACGTCCTCGCCCGAAGCGCCGAGCGTGGTGTGGGGGTACTTATCGTACAGGTTATCAAGGAAGGGCGTCTTAGCAGCGGCGACGGCGTTCTCGCCATCGGCCGGAGCCAGGCCGCAGCCGTCCATGATGATCAGGAGTGCAGGAAGATGACGCTGTGCCATATGTCCTACTCGCCTGCCTTGACGACCATAGAGGCGAAGTCGGCAGCCTTGAGCGAAGCGCCGCCCACGAGGGCACCGTCAACGTCGGGCTTGGCGACAAGCTCGGCGATGTTGCCGGGCTTGGCAGAGCCACCATAGAGAACGCGGATGCCGTTAGCGAGCTCCTCGCCGAACATCTCCTTGAGGGTCTCACGGATAGCGCCGCAGACCTCCTGAGCGTCCTCGGCGGTAGCGGTCTTGCCGGTGCCGATGGCCCAGATGGGCTCATAGGCGACGACGACCTGCTTGGGGCAGGTGATCTCAAGACCAGCAAGGCCAGCCTTGACCTGGTTCACAACGTGCTCGACATAGGTGCCAGCCTCGCGGACCTCGAGGGACTCGCCGCAGCAGAAGACGGGAACAAGACCGGCGGCAACGAGAGCCTTGGCCTTCTTGTTCTGGTCCTCGTCGGTCTCGTGGAAGTAGTCGCGACGCTCGGAGTGACCGATGATGCAGTAGGTGCAGCCAGCGGACTTGAGCATGTCGCAAGAGGACTCACCGGTGAAGGCACCCTTGGCCTCCCAGTACACGTTCTGTGCACCGAGGGCGATAGGGGCAGCCTGAATGCGGTCATGAACCGTGGTGATGTCGATGGTCGGAGGGCAGACGAGCACCTCGACGCCAGCCGGAACCTCAGGCAGAGCCTGGGCCAGCTCGTCGGCGAGCTTGGCGGCCTCGGCGACGTCGTTGTTCATCTTCCAGTTACCAGCGATAAGAAGGGTGCGATTAGGCATCGAGAAGCGCCTCCACTCCGGGCAGGGCCTTACCCTCGACGAGCTCCATGGAAGCGCCACCACCGGTGGAGATCCAGCTCATCTTGTCGGCCAGGTTGAACTTGTTGACAGCTGCGACGGAGTCGCCACCGCCGATAATCGAGGTGCAGTCGGCCTCGGCGACAGCCTCGGCGATAGCCTGGGTGCCGTGAGCAAAGTTGTCGAACTCGAAGACGCCCATGGGGCCATTCCAGAACACGGTCTTGGCGCCCTTGACGGCCTCGGCGTAGAGCTCCTCGGTCTTGGGGCCGATGTCCATACCCTCACGATCGTCGGGGATAGCGTCGGAAGCGACAACCTCGGGGACAGCGTCCTCGCCAAAGTGATCGGCAACGCGGTTGTCGATGGGGAGCAGGATCTTGACACCCTTCTCCTCGGCCTTCTTGAGCATCTCGCCAGCGCGCTCGACCCAGTCCTCTTCCTTGAGGGACTGACCGACGGTCAGGCCCTGAGCCAGGAAGAAGGTGTAGGCCATGCCGCCACCGATGATCAGGGTGTCAGCGGAGTCGATGAGGTGATCGAGAACGCCGATCTTGGAGGAAACCTTGGAACCGCCGACGATAGCGACGAAGGGGCGCTCGGGCTCGGCGAAGATGCCGGTCAGCGTGTCGACCTCCTTCTCAAGCAGGAAGCCAGCGACGGCAGGCAGGTAAGCGGCGGGGCCCACGACGGAACCCTGGGCGCGGTGAGCGGTGCCGAAGGCATCGAGAACGAAGACGTCACCATAGGAAGCGAGCTTCTTAGCGATCTCGGGATCGTTCTTCTTCTCACGCTTATCGAAGCGGACGTTCTCGAGAACGAGAACCTTGCCCGGCTCGACGGCAGCGACAGCCTCGGCAGCCTTCTCGCCGTAAGTGTCGGCGACAAAGGCAACGTCGAGACCAGAGAGCTCGGCGAGCTTCTTGGCGACGGGCTCGAGGGACAGCTCGGGCTGGAAGCCGGTGCCATCGGGACGGCCGAGGTGGCTCATGAGGATGACGCGAGCGTTGTGCTCAACGAGATAGTTGATGGTGGGCAGGGCAGCCTTGATACGGGTGGTGTCGCCAACGACGCCATCCTTGATAGGCACGTTGAAGTCAACGCGGACGAGAACGCGCTTGCCGTCGACATCGATGTCGCGGACGGTCTTCTTGGTAAAGGCCATGTTTGCTTCTACCTTTCGTACGTGTCTGCCTCCCATTACGGCAGACGATTTCTTATAAAAAGGGCGCGACCCTAGGGTGTAAGCCCTATGAGGCCGCGCCCTTCTTTAGACGCTCAACGAGCTATTCGCTAAAAGCTAAATTAAGCAACGAACTTCTCGAAGTACTTGATGGTGCGGACCATCTGAGAGGTGTAGGAGTTCTCGTTGTCGTACCAAGAGGTGACCTGAACGAGGGTCTGGCCGTTGCCGAGATCAGAGCACATGGTCTGAGTGGCGTCGAAGATGGAGCCGTGGGTCTCGCCGACGATGTCGCGGGAGACGATCTGGTCCTCGTTGTAGGCGAAGGTATCGGAGATGGTCTCGGCGTAGGCCTTCATGGCAGCGTTGACCTCGTCGACGGTGACCTTCTTGTCAACGACGGCGTAGAGGTTGGTCAGCGAGCCGGTCGGCGTCGGGACGCGCTGGGCGGCACCGATGAGCTTGCCGTTGAGCTCGGGGAGAACCAGGCCGATGGCCTTGGCAGCGCCCGTGGTGTTCGGGACGATGTTCTCGGAGCAGGCGCGGGAGCGACGGAAGTTGCCCTTGCGCTGCGGGCCGTCGAGCGGCATCTGGTCGCCGGTGAAGGCGTGGATGGTGGTCATGATGCCGGACACGATGGGAGCGAAGTCGTTCAGACCCTTGGCCATCGGGGCGAGGCAGTTGGTGGTGCAGGAAGCAGCGGAGATGATGTTGTCCTCAGCGGTCAGCGTCTCATGGTTGACGTTGTACACGATGGTGGGCAGATCGCTGCCAGCCGGAGCGGAGATGACGACCTTCTTGGCGCCAGCGTTGATGTGAGCCTGAGCCTTAGCCTTGCTGGTGTAGAAGCCGGTGCACTCGAGAACGACGTCGACGTCGAGGTCGCCCCAAGGCAGGTTGTTGGCGTCGGCCTCCTTGTAGATCTTGATCTCCTTGCCGTCAACGGTGATGGAATCCTCGCCAGCAACGACCTCGTGATCGCGAGCATAGTTGCCCTGCGTGGAGTCGTACTTCAGCAGGTAAGCGAGCATATCGGGAGAGGTGAGGTCGTTGATAGCGACGATCTCGGAGCCCTCATGACCGAACATCTGACGGAAAGCCAGACGACCGATGCGACCGAAGCCGTTAATAGCAACCTTTACTGCCATTGTGTCTCCTTTCGTAAGGCCCCCGCAAGCTACAGCGCCTGCCGTTGAGGCCCACAAACTAACCACTCGCCTAATATACCTTTTTTTTGACTTGAATTTCACGAGAATGCTCGAAATTGAAAATCAAATTTTCGTTAAAACGTTTTAAAGAATAAAATAGCAGCTAAATCCGTATATACGTCGATACTGTAAACTACTTGTTTGCTTCAATGAGCTTTTCAAGCCGTAAAACACGATGGTAGAGGGCTGACTTCGACAAGGGGGGATCAGCCATCTCCCCCAAATCACGCAGTGACAGATCGGGATAGCGCTCGCGCAGGTCGCAAAAGACCGCCAAGGCATCCGGAAGCGCATCGCGAAGGCCACGCTGCTCGAGCTCATCGATAAGCGCAAGCTGATGTTGGGCGGCACCGGCGCTTCTGGTCTGGTTGGCGAGCTCGGCGTTCACGCGACGGTTCACATCGTTCTTAACCAACTTGACCGCGCGCGCCTCCTCAATCTCGGCAACGCTGCGCTTGGCACCAATCAGCTTTAAAAGATGCTGGATTTCCTCGGCGCTCTTAATGTACACAGCATATGACCCCCGCCGTGCATTAACACGCGCATGGACCCCAATCTGCTCCAACAGATCGCAAAGCCCCTTGGCATATTGCTCGCCCTGTACCGCAATTTCCAAATGAAAATCGCCGCGTGGATCGGCCACGAAGCCGCCCGCGATGAGTGCGCCGCGGATATAGGCAAGTCTACAGCAAGGACGCGCAACGATATGTCGGGGCACGCCGGCGACAAGTCCTCCCCTACGGTCGAGGATACCCAGCAGCACCAGAGCCTTATCCAAATCGGGCTGATCGGGCAAGGTGATGAGATAGTTTCGAACCTTATGCAAGACAGATTTGCGGACGGTGAACTCCGTTTTGAGCTTAAGGATACGATGCGTCAGCGTGATCATCGTGCGCGCGACGGCTCCCGTCTCAGTCGC
This sequence comes from uncultured Collinsella sp., assembly GCA_902465265.1. GTDB lineage: Bacteria > Actinomycetota > Coriobacteriia > Coriobacteriales > Coriobacteriaceae > Collinsella. The sequence goes on from CABQMF010000018.1 coordinate 19,139, forward strand.
AACTGTCAAACGATACCGCCCAGAGCCAGTAAGCGAGAGCGTACCACTCACGCGCGTGAGGGCGGCAAGCGTCGACAAGTCGCAGTATTCACATTCGGGTTCGCAGCGCGCAAGCTCGTCGCGCACCTCAGCGGTAAACGACATGCAGGCCTATGCCTTCGTGTTGGCGCGCGACAGGTCGCGGTGGGAGATGCTCACGTGGTACTGAGCGCCTTCCAGGTAACGGGCCGTGGCCTCGGCAATGGCAACGCTGCGATGCTGGCCGCCCGTGCAGCCGATGGCGATAGAAAGCTGCGGCTTTCCCTCCGCGATATAGCCCGGCATCACCGTATCGAGCAGCTGTGTCCAAGCCTTCCAAAACTCCTGCGTCTTGGGATGGTCCAGAACAAAATCGGAGACCTTTTTATCGAGACCGGTCATGGTGCGCATCTCGGGATCGTAGAACGGATTAGGCAGGAAGCGGACGTCGATCATAATGTCCGCCTCGACGGGCATGCCGTGCTTAAAGCCAAACGAGAACACGTGGACGTCCATGAGCTGCTGGTCGGACAGTTCGGAAAATGCCATGCGTAGCTTGTTGCGCAGCGCAGAGGTGCGCAGACGGCTCGTGTCGATAATCATATCGGCTCGATCGCGCACGCCCTGTAGCTGCAGGCGCTCGCGCTGAATGGCATCGGCCGTAGTCTCTCCCGGCTTGGCAATGGGATGACGGCGGCGATTTTCGCTGTAGCGACGAATCAGCACCTCGTCAGAAGCCTCCAGGAACACGATGTCGCAGCTCATCTCGCGCTCTTCGAGCGCGGCGACCGCATCGAGCAACTCGTCAAACAGTCCCTGGCTACGCAGATCGCAGGTGACGGCGAGATGCCTGCCCACGCCCGTATTGATGCCGACGAGCTCGGCAAGCTGGGCGATCAGACGCGGAGGCAGGTTATCGATGCAAAAATAGCCCATGTCCTCGAACACGTGCATGGCCTGTGTGCGGCCCGATCCGGACATTCCGGTGATGATGACGATATCGGGGATGCGCTCCGAGCGCTCCGCCGCATCCATGGCATCTCCCTTTTGCATGTGCTGCCTCCCGAAAACAAGCGCGGGACCCAGCAACCCGGATCCCGCGCGGTCAATTGCCTTTATTGAGTATACCGCCCCGAGCGGATACGAGGCCCGTCTTACGCCTCAAGCGCAGCCTTGAACCAACTTGTAATACTCGTGGGGTGCGTGATGGCGGTGCCGACGACAACGGCCCAGGCGCCAGCATCGATCGCGGCGCGAGCCTCCTCGGGCGTGTGCACGCGACCCTCGCAGATGATGGGAAGGCCGGGGAATTCCTCGGTCGCCTGACGCAGGAGCGGCAGGTCGGGGCCATCGGCCATGGTGCAGTCGATGGCGGCGACACCGTGAGAGAGCGTGGTGGATACCAGGTCGAAGCCCATATCAACCGCACGGCGAATGTCCTCGATGGTGGCACAATCCGCCATCAGGAGCACACCCTCCTCGTGCAGCGGGCGGAAGGTATCCTCGACCGTCTTGCCATCGGGGCGCGGACGATCGGTGGCGTCGATCGCCACGATATCGGCGCCGGCAGCAACGCAGGCGCGAGCGTGACGCAGCGTCGGCGTGATGTAAACGCCCTCGTGCCCATCCTTCCACAGGCCGATGACGGGAACCTCACAGCGACCCTTAATGGCGGCAATGTCGGCAAGGCCCTGGCAGCGAATGGCGGCGGCGCCACCGAGCTCGCAAGCGCGAGACATTTGAGCCATGGTCTCGGGCGTACGAAGCGGCTCGCCCATATACGCCTGAACGCTCACGACGAGCTTACCCTTTAGGGATTGAATCAAAGGATCGACGGTCATAAGGCTGCAACCTTTCTCAGAACAGCCTCCCGAGGCGTGTTGTCTCGAGAGGCTCCTACAGCAGATACGTTTACTTTAACGAGGCAAGAAGATGCTCAGCGGCACCAATGAGCGGCGCGTCGCCCTCCAGAGACCCGATGAGGATCGGTGTGTCCTGAAGCGGGTCGAGTGCCTGGCTGGCATAGCCCTCGTGCACCGAGTCCTTCCACGTCTGCGAACGCCAATCGGGACCCTGGTGAATCACGCCGCCCGAAAGCACGATGACCTCTGGATCCAGAATGTTGGCGAGCGAGCCTAAGCTGGCGCCCAGTGCAAAGCCGGCGTCATGGATGACCTCAGTCGCCTTTGCGTCGCCCGCGCGGCACAGGTCGTTTACATCGCGACCGACCGAAGGACGGCTGGGGTCGACGCGGCCAAAGCGCTCGTCGTACATGCGACCAATGGAAGTGCCCGAAGCAACAGACTCAAGATGGCCGGAACGCCCGCAGGCGCAGGGAATGCCGGCGGCAGCCGAGCACTCGATGTGGCCCATATGACCGGCAGCACCGTGGAAGCCCTGCATCACGCGGCCGTTCTCGACATATGCGCCGCCGATGCCCGTACCGATGCCCAGACACAAGACGGAGAACTTGCCCTTGCCGACGCCCCAGTGGGCCTCGCCCAGAGCATGAGCCTGCACGTCGCCCACCACGGCAACGGGAAGACCAAGGTCCTCGCGCAGACGCGGCCCCAACTGAACGCCAGACCAGCCGGGCATGATCTCGTTGGCGTAGGCGATGGCGCCCGTCTTGGGGTCGACGACACCGGCGGCGCCAATACCGATACCGAGGACCTCGACATCGGGGTTCGCCTCGAGAGCAGCCTTGATGGACGCCTCGATGCGCTGGAAAACTGCCTCGCCGCCTTCTTGGGCCTCGGTGGGAACCTCAGCTTCAAAGACCGGATGGGGCACGCCGCCATCAGCCGGATACTCCATAATGGCAGTCGCAATCTTGGTGCCGCCGATATCGACGGAGCAAACGTACTTGTTCTCCATGTCGCTCTCCTTAGGAGATATAAACAACTACAGGAAATGCGCCGTCAGGCTAGCCGTCACAGCGCGGTAAAGGTTTTCCAGGTGCCCGAGATCGCCGAGAAGCCGTGTGGCCATTGACCTAATGGGTCATGGCCGCACGGTTGAACGGCGAGGTCGGGTGCCTGGGAAAGCTTTAAAGGAGGCCGTTGTCCTGGAGGACCTTCTTAATCGCCTCGACGTTCTCGCCGGTCATGGCCTTCACCGGGCGCGGCATGGTCGGGCTGTCGAAGATGCCCATGAGGTTCATAGCGGTCTTGAAGGCGCCGACGCCACCGGCATAGCCCTGGACGCCCGAGGTGACATCCCAGATGTGGGAAATCTCATTGAGGCGATCCTGCTCGGCCTTGACGGTAGCCCAGTCACCAGCCTGAGCGGCCTTCCACTGACGCACGTAACCCTCGGGCTCAACGTTGGCGAGACCCGGGACGGAACCGTCGGCGCCGCCGAGATAGGCGCCGTCGACAACAACCTCGTGACCGGTGAGGATGCTCATCGGATGGCCGTTCTTCTCGTTCTCCTGAACGAGGTAGCGGAACGAGATGTCATCACCCGAGGAATCCTTGACGCCAGCAAGGACGCCCTCGGCGCCGAGCTTGGCAAGGAGCTTCCAGGGGAGCTTGGTGTGAACGCACACGGGAATGTCATAGGCAAAGATGGGCAGGTCGAGCTCCTCGTGCAGGATGCGGAAGTGCTCCTCGACCTCGGTCATGCCCTGCAGGGCATAGAACGGGCAGGTGGCGACGAGGGCGTCGGCGCCCAGCTCCTGAGCAACCTTGCCGTGCTCGATCATGCGCTCGGTCTCGGTATCGATGATGCCGACCAGAACAGGCACACGGTGGTCGACGATACGAACGGCCTCGGCGATAATCTGGCGACGGCGCTCATCGGTGGAGAAGACGACCTCACCCGAGGATCCCAAGAAGAACAGACCATCGACGCCGGCATCGATCATGCGGTTGATGCTGCGCTCAAAGGAGGCAACATCAAGCTGGTGATCTTCGGTATCGGGAACAACGACGGGAGGGATAACGCCGGTGAATTTCTGAGTTGCCACAAGAATCTCCTTAGTTGTCTGGCAGGCGGCCCTATGCCACCCACTCTTGTTGACAGTGTCCAGGCCGTCTAGGCCAAAGAACACGGGTAGAACGTTTGGTTAAAGAAGTCGACGACTTCGTTTTCGAACGCATTGATGCGCTCGTGAGCGTATTTGGCATAGATGATATGCCTCCGGTCACACTCAAGACCGTTGAACACGGCAAACTGGCCCTTGGGGTCGCTCGCGGCATCCATGAGAGATGTGCCCATGAGCACCGATCCGCGCACCCGAGACGACAGAGCCTCGAGGCCACCGGGAATTGGATTGGCAACCGCCGCGCAGGCAAGTCCGCGCTCGTCCAGAGCAGAAACCGCCAGCGCGACTCCGCCGCCAAGTCCCTCGCCCCATGCAAAGATGCGGTCGGGGTCCATGCCATCAAGATTGCGCGCCACCTTCGCCAGCGCGCAACCCCAACGGACGCGCTCGACAAAAGCGGGCGAAGAAATCCCCCGCTGCAGGTCGTCCGCACCAGCAACATCGTCATCCAGCGCGAGGACGGCATACCCGATGGCGGCAAATCTCGTCATGTGATGCCAGCCGCGCACAGGCCGATCGATGTCGTGGAACATCAGGCACAGCGGCACGCGCTCAGATACTCGGGCACGACCGACAGGCTCGATCAAACGAGCGTGAATCGCATCGTCACCGAGCTCAAAGGAGACCTCCGAGTAACGGGCGCAGGGGTTAACAAAGTCAATCGCCGTAATGGCCAGGCCTTGAATCTCAAGATTCGAAGCGCATGTCTTTAAATCAGAAACATCTGCTTGGACATCACCGCGCCAGTCCCGATATTCTGCGAGCCTTGACGAAACCGTTCCAGGAATTCCCACGAGCCCGGGGACAATCAGCTCATTGACATTGCTCTCGTACTTAGACATGAGCCTCCCCTCCCTCGCAGAAAAACGGAATGATCAAATCGTCAAAATCCTGAATCTCCTCGTGGCCATAGCCTTCAAAGAACTCATGACGCTTTTCGCAGGTCAGGTTGTTATAGACCGCAAACTGCGTCGCTGGCGGACAGACGATATCGGCTGTGCCGGTGCCAAACAGCACGGGGCATTTGACCATAGGGGCAAAGTTCTTGGAATCGAAGTACGCCAGCTTGGCATAGGCCTCGTCAATACGAGTCGAGTCCTCGTCAAACCAGCGAGACCAATAGCGCAGGCCCTCGTAGGCAATGTCGTCGGCATCCAAATCCCAGACCAAGCGGAAATCTGACAGGAAGGGATAGAGGATGGCGGCGCGATTGATAAGCTCGCTGTTAAGCGCACAGGTAGCAATGCCCAGACCGCCGCCCTGCGACGCGCCGTTCACAAATACGCGGGAAAGATCGATGCCCTCGAGCTCGCGAACGATGCGGCACAGGATGCGAATATCTTGGTGCAAGCGGACATAGTAGAGGTTGGCCGGGTCGCCGTCGATACCGGCGACGATATGCCCAGCAACCGTCGTGCCTTCAAATCCACCAATATCCTCGGAGGGGCCACCCTGGCCAGGACAATCGAGAGCGATGAGCGCCATGCCCATGCCCGCAAACGACGCCTGCTCAAACCAGCTGCGGCTTGCACCCGGATAGCCGTGGAACTGTAGCACCAGCGGCACGGGCTCGTCCGAAACCGGCTTGAGATACTTGGCATGCAGGCGTGCACCACACATGCCGGTATACCAGAGGTCGAAAAACCGACAGGTCGCGGAATCCGCAACCGAAGCCGCCTCAATCGCATAGTCGAGCTCGACGGCGTCGGCCTCGGCCATGCGGTCCTTCCAAAAGAGATCGAAATCCGATGGACGGGGCATAGCGCCTCGATATTCACCAAATTGCTGTTGTAGCTCCTGAGCACTTGGCATGGCTCGTGAACCCAGCCTTTCGAAATCGCAACGGAGGTGCGCCCGGTAAGTGAACCGGGCGCACGGGAGGGAAAGCGAGGCTACTCGCCGAGCTTGGGATGAAGCAGCGACGGCGCAGCGCCGAGCAGCATCTTGGTGTAGGGGTCCTGAGGATGCTGGAAGACCTGCTTGGCCTCGCCCTGCTCGACGATCTTGCCGCCATTCATAACGATGATGTCGTCAGAGATATAGCGGACCGTCTGGATGTCATGGCTAATGAACACCATGGCCAGGCCGAGCTCCTTTTTAAGGTCGGTCAGCAGGTTCAGAATCTGCGCGCGGACCGAAACGTCCAGAGCCGAGGTGGGCTCGTCTGCGATGATGGCATCGGGGTTCAGCGATAGGGCACGGGCAATTGCGACGCGCTGGCGCTGGCCGCCCGAAAGCTGGCCGGGAAGAACCTCGGCGGCGGAGCTGGGCAGACCGGTGAGCTCCAAGAGCTCCTTGACGCGCTTCTCCTGCTCGGCCTCAGTACCCAGGTTGTGGACGCGCATGGGGTCGAGCAGTTGCTCGCGAACGACCATGCGGGGGTTGAGCGCCGTAGCCGGATTCTGGAACACGACCGAGATGACGCGGCCCATGTGGCGACGGTCCTCGGCGGTACGCTTGGTAACGTCCTTGCCCTTAAAGTAGACCTTGCCGCTCGTGGGGGCCTGCAGGCCGCACATGACGTTGGCGGTGGTGGACTTACCGCAACCGGACTCGCCGACGATGCCGATCGTCTGACCGGGCATGAGCTTAATCGTTACACCCTGGACGGCGTGAACCAGGTTGGGGTGCAGAATCGAACCGGTACGGGTCCTAAAGGTGACGTGGACGTCATCAAGGAAGATGATCGGCTCGACGCCGTTGACTGCGGTCTCGCTCATCTACATCACCTCCGCGTGAGGGGTCAAACCATTTGCCTTGAGCACCTCGTCGGGGAGCTCGGAATAGAAGTGCTCGGTGCCGGGAACGCGCTTGAAGACCGGACGGGTGTCCAGACCAATACGCGGATGGCTCGAGCGGGGCGCAAAGCGATCGCCCTTGGGGAAATCGCGCGGGCTGGGAACGGCGCCGGGGACCTGGTGCAGACGGCCCGAGCCGCTCTCGATGGACAGAACGGAGCCCAAAAGACCGCGGGTGTACTCGTGGATCGGGTTGGTGAGCAGCTCCTTGGTGGGCGCCTGCTCGATAACCTGGCCAGCGTACATAACCGTGATGTTATGGGCGACCTCGGCGACCAGCGCCAGGTCATGCGAAACGAAGATCATGGCAAAGCCGAGCTTGGCCTGAAGATCGTTGAGCAGCTTGATGACCTGCTTCTGGACGGTAACGTCCAGAGCGGTCGTGGGCTCGTCGCAGATGACCAGCTTGGGGTCGCGGGTAAGGGCCATAGCGATCAGGACACGCTGACGCTGTCCACCGGAAAGCTCGTGCGGATAGCTCTCGAGCGTGCGCTTGGGATCGAGGCCCACAAGCTCCAGGAGCTCCTCGGCGCTGCGGGTGCCACCGCGCTTGGTGAGCTGCTTCATCTGGGCAGAGATGAGCATAGAGGGGTTGAGCGAAGATAGGGCGTCCTGGTAGACCATGGCGATATCGGTACCGCGCAGGCCGAACCACTCCTTCTTGCTCATCTTGAGCAGGTCGCGGCCCTCCCAGAGAACCTCGCCGGAAAGATGCTCGTCATCGTCGGTCAGGCCCATGATGGCCAGCGTGGTGATGGACTTACCGCAGCCGGACTCACCGACCAGGCCCATGGTCTGGCCAGGACGTACATCAAAGTTGACATGGTCGACGACGTTGATGTCACCGTGGTGCTCAAACTGGATGCAGAAATCGCGGACCGAAAGGATCGGCTCAACGGACTCATCGGGCACATGGCGGTCGTTACGCTTGAGCTCGACATCGCGCAGGGCGCCAAGACGGGCGGACAGGGACTGAGCCTGCTCCTTGTAGGCGCGAACGGGGTCGGAGACCAGCAGGTCGGCCTCGCGGCGCTTGGAGGAATCGGTCGGATCCAGGGCAGCGGAGGGAGCAGCGGCCATGGCGTCGGTAATGCCCTCGGAGAGGATGTTGAGCGCCAGGCAGGTGATCATGATGGCCAGGCCCGGGAACAGTGCCTGCCACCAACGGCCGGCGAGCACGCCGCCGCGGGCGTCGGCGAGGATGTTGCCCCAGGTAGCGGTGGGCTCCTGGATACCAGCGCCGATGAAGGTCAGCGAGGCCTCGAAGATGATGGCGTCGGCGACCAGGGTAACGGTGAAGACCATGATCGGGGCGATGCAGTTACGCAGAACGTGCTTAATCAAAATCCACGGAGCCTTGGCGCCGGAAACGATGACCGCGCGGACATAGTCCTCGCCGTACTCGGACACGATGTTGGCGCGCACGATACGGGCAATCTGCGGGGTGTACATAAAGCCGATGGCGAAGATGATCGACGGCACGGAATTGCCCAGGATGGAGACGAAGACGGCAGCGAGGGCGATGCCCGGGATGGACATGATGATGTCCAGGATGCGCATGATCGCCTCGGAAACGGACTTGCGCGAAACAGCCGCGAGGGCGCCCACGACCGAGCCGCAGACCAGAGCCATGGCAGTGGCGCCAAAGCCGATGATCAGCGAGTAACGGCCACCGTAAAGCATACGCGACAGGATGTCGCGGCCCTTATCGTCGGTACCGAAGATAAATCCATTGCCGGGAGCCTGGCGAGCAGTGAAAATCTCGACCGGGCTATAGGGGGCAAGAAGGGGCGCCAGAATCGCGGTCAGGGCGACCAACACCAGCACTACGGCGGCAATCTTAGAAGACAGCGTCATCTTCTTCCAGCCACCGAGCTTGAGCCCCTTGGAGGCAGCCTTCTCGAGCTGCTCGGTTTGCTTCTCTCGAATCTTTACCATAATCTACACCGTCCTGATGCGCGGGTTGATGAGCAGGTAGAGCATGTCAACCACGATGTTGATGATGATGAAGGCAAGAGCAACGACGATGACGACGCCCTGAACCAGGTTCGCCTCGTTGCCCTGAACGCCCTGCAGAATCGCAGTACCCATGCCGGGGAGGTTGAAGATGACCTCGATGACGACGGCGCCGCCCATAAGGTAGCCGATCTTAAGACCGAGGGTGGTGACCGGGGTAATCAGCGCGTTGCGCAAAACGTTGATGCCGACGACGACCTTCTCGGGAACGCCGGCGCCACGGGCCATGCGGACATAGTCCTTATCGAGCTCCTCGACCATGGCCGTACGCACGATACGAGTCATCTGACCCGTCAGCGGGAATGCCAGGGCGATGGCGGGCATGATCATACGTCCCAGATAGCCAGCCGGGTTGGTGGTGAAGTGAGGCAGAGCACCGGACGCCGGGAGCACCTTAAGGTAGGAAGAGAACAGTAGAATCAACAGAACGGCAAGCCAGAACGACGGGGTTGCCAGGCCGGCGATGGAAAAGACGCGGATCACTTGGTCCGGCCATTTATCGCGATACAGTGCCGCGATGACGCCGAGCAAAAACGAGACGACCGCGCCGATGGCAAGACCGATGAAGGTCAGCTGCATCGTGACGGGCAGGGCCGTGGAGATGCGCTTGGCAACGGAGTTGCGAGCAGCACCATAGGTGCCCATGTCGCCATGGATCAAATCGCCCATGTAGCGCACGTAGCGCACGGGCCAGGGGTCGTCCAGACCATACTTCTCATGGTACTCGGCAACCGCCTCGGGCGAGGCACCGTCACCCAACGCCGTATAGGCGGGGTCGGTCTTGGAGAACGACATAAGGAAGAACACCAGGACGGTGACGCCCAATGCCATGATCGGCAGCGCCACGAGACGCCTTCCAATCAAACGTAGAAAGTTGTTCACGTTCTCTCCCCTTTCTTTTGTCGGTAGGACCAACTGGTATATGAGTATGGATACTCATTACAAGACCCGAGCGACATCGAGGTCGCCCGGGTCTTTGTTTCAACTATGAGGACGTTGCCTTACGACCGACGCCCCACATATGACTCAAGCGAGTCTTAGGCCTTGACGGTCGCGACGCCCCTGAAGGACATGCTCGTCGTGCCGATGCCCTTGAAGCCATCGAGGGCCTCGCCGTTGGGCGCGGTGGACGGATCGTCCCAGGAAGCGGAAACGGTCTTGACGTGGACAACGGGGTACAGGACAGCGTTGTCGGCGATGATGTCGAAGCACTCGTTCCACTTCTTCTGCTGCTCGTCGCCCTCGGCGGCAAGAGCCTCGTCCATGAGACCGTGGAGCTTCGCCCACTCAGCGGAATCCTTCCACGGGCAACGGGTCTGCATCCAGACGTTGTCGCCATACCACCAGTTGAGCAGCAGGTCGGGGTCGGCGCCGAAGCAGGACGGATCGCCAGGAGCGAGAAGGATATCGTAGGCCTCGCCGCCGTCGATGGCAGCGTAGGTGGCCGGCGAGGTATCGGTCTGGATGGTCACATCGAAGCCGAGAGCGTCGAGATCGTTCTTGACCTGAGCGGCCATGCCCTTGATCTGCTCGTTGTCGGTGGTGCGCAGGGTGATGGCGCCCGGGGTGATGCCAGACTCTTCGATGAGCTTCTTGGCCTTCTTGGCGTCAGTCTTGTACACCGTGGAAGCCTCATGATAGTTGGTGAAGCTCTTGGGCAGGTAGCAGCTGGCAGCGGTGGCAAGGCCGGCGAAGGTGTTGGTGATCATCTTCTCGGTGTCGAGCGCGTACATGACGGCCTGACGGACCTTGACGTTGTTCCAAGGCTCCTTGGCGACGTTGAACATGATGAAGCGGGTGCCGAAACCCTGGACGTTGTCGATCTTGCAGCCAGCGCTCTCGAGCTGGTCGACGGCGTCAGCGGTGACGAGCTCCATAACGAGCGTGGAGCCCTCCTGCTGAGCGGTAACGCGAGCGGTGGGGTCGGTCAGGATGCTGTACTGGATCTTCTCGTCCTCGGCAGCATACTCACCGTTGTACTCGGGGTTGGGAACCAGGGTGATCTCGGTATCGGAGATAGAGTCGTACATCCAGGGGCCGGAGCCGATCGGCTGCTTGGCGCGATCCTCCTCGGCCTGGGTGGCCGGGGTAACGCGGATGATGGCCAGACGATCCTTGAGCAGGGAGAAGTTGGGGACCTTGGTCTTGACCGTTACAGTGCTGGCGTCCTTGGCCTCGATGGACTCGAAGGGCTGGAAGAACGGAGCATAGGTAGCGGAAGCAGCGCAGGCGGTGTAGGAGGCGACGACGTCGTCAGCGGTGACCTCGGTACCATCGGAGAACTTGGCACCCTTGCGGATGGTGACCTCGAAGGTAGTGTCGTCCACGGACTTGGGATCGTCGGTGGCGAGCTCGTTAAAGGTGCTGTAGTCGTGGTAATCGATGCCGTAGAGGCCCTCGATGACGTGCCAGTTAGCACCCAGGCCCACAGCGGAGCCGGTGCTGGCGGGGTCGAAGCTGGACGGAGCGTAAGCGGAACCAGCGGTGATCACGCCGCCGCCACGGTTGGCGGAATCGGTGGAACCGGAAGCGGAACCCTCGTCGCTAGAGCTGCCACCGCAGCCGGTGAGACCAAGCCCTGCGACAGCAGCGACGCTGCCGGTGAGGCCGAGGAACGAACGCCTGGACATACCCTTGTTGATGATGGCCATGTCTTCTCCTATCAATAGAGAATCTTACCCGGGAGCACCTAGACTTGCCCCCGCGCAACTTGCGGACGATATATACCTTACCTACCGACGAACCCAACTGAGGTGCCGCGCTCGGCGACCGATACATACATACGCTTGAACGGTATTTACTACCGTTCACCG
>CABQMF010000019.1 GCA_902465265.1 uncultured Collinsella sp.
TAAAACCGGGCTCGAACAAACACGCCTATTGACAATGGCTTTCTCATATTAAAGGGACACTCTTTACAAAGTTCCGGCGTACACCATCGCCACATCATAAGTTGCGGTGAAATAGTTCACAAATCCCGGCCAACACCTCTCAAACAGGAACTATTCCACCGCAACTTACATGGAGAGGCCAGCCGAGCCCCCAAAGATCGTGGTGACCACGAGGCACGAGAGCGGAATCGTCGGTCTCAGGATCGGCTCGCCACGAATCGCGCCCATCTACTACGTTTGACCCTCGACCCCTGACCATTCCCTCGATCTTCCTAAAATCGCAAGCCCGTTACCTGCGGTTTTAATATCGCACCTTTCGACATGGTTCGGAGTATACGACTACACGTAGTAGATAACCCCGATTCGTGGCGGACGGTTTCGTACCGCTCTCCCCCGGACAAAAATGATCCGTTTTCCTCCGTCCCCAAGGGGTCATTTTCAAAACTATGCCGGATTACGGGGCCAGAATGATGCAAGCCAACCATACCCTGAATTTTCAAGAAACAATAAGCCGTCTACCTGCGGTTTTAATTTCGCTATTGGCGCCATGGTCGCCAGTTGGCGATTCAGCCCCGTAAACCGGTATAGTTGCGTTTTTGTAGCATTTTCCAACACGCCAAAAAGCCCCGCCAAACGCAAAAAGCCCGACCTCCGCATGGAGATCGGGCTTATAGGGCTCAGCAAAGCCAAACCTACACGGTCAAACGAACCGTAGATTACATCTGCTCGGGTGCGGAAACGCCAACGAGGGTGAGCACCAGGGCGAGCGTCACGCGGACAGCGTCGCAAGCGGCCAGACGGGCGCGCGAAAGCTCGGGGTCGACGGGACGGCCCTCGCTCGGCAGGACCTGGCAGGCAGCATAGAAGCTGTGGAAGTCGCCGGCGAGCTCCTCGGCAAAGTGCGTCAGACGGAACGGAGCGCGGTCGCGAGCGCAGCTGGCGATCAGGTCGGTGAGCTCGTTGAGCTTGCGCGAAAGGGCGAGCTCGGTCGGGTCGGTCAGCAGCGAGTAATCGACGTTCTCACCGATAGCCTTGGCGGCGACGGCCTTCATGCCCATCTCGTCAGCCTGCTCGGGCGTAACGTCGGCGGCACGACGCAGGATGGAGCACACGCGGGCGTGAGCGTACTGCACGTAGTACACCGGGTTGGAGTTGTCGCGCTTCTTAACGGCCTCGATGTCGAAGTCGACCATCTGGTTGGAGCTCTTGGAGATGAGCGTGTAGCGGGCGGCGTCAGAGCCGACCTCGTCGACGAGCTCCTGCAGGGTCACCATGGTGCCCTTGCGCTTGGACATACGGACGGGCTTGCCGTTGCGCAGCAGGTTGACGAGCTGGCCCAGCAGAACCTCGAACTTGCCGGGGTAACCGAGAGCGTCGCAGACGCAGCGGACGCGCTCAATGTAGCCGTGGTGGTCGGCGCCCCAGATGTCGATGACGTGGTCGACGCGCTGGAACTTATCCCAGTGATAGGCAACGTCGGAGGCGAAGTAGGTGTACTCGCCGTCGGACTTGATCAGGACGCGGTCCTTGTCGTCGCCCAGGTCGGTGGAGCGGAACCACAGGGCGCCGTCCTTGGTGTACAGATAGCCCATCTTGTCGAGCTTCTCAAAAGCGCGGTCGACGGCGGAGGTGCCGGCGGTCTCGCCCTCGGTGTCCTTCACATACAGCGAGCGCTCGGAGAACCAACGATCGAAGTCGCAGTTGACGGCGTGGCAGAGGTCGCGCATGTTGTCGACCATCTTCACGTAACCGCGCTCACGGAAGCTCTCCATGCGCTCCTGCGAATCGGCCTCGACCCACTTGTCGCCGTCGGTGCGCCAGAACTCGGCGGCCTCGTCGATGATGTAGTCGCCGCCGTAGGAGTCCTTGCCCAGAGTCTCGGCAAAGTTATCCTGGTACGGATGGGTCTCGGGGTGCTCGTCGTTCTCGTCGGCGACAAAGGCATCGCGGTCGGCGATCAGAATCTTGTGAGCCTCATCGATGTCCACGCCCTGCTTGGCGATGATGTCGGCGAGCTGCATATAGCGCGTGCTGATGGAGTTGCCGAAGGTGTTCATCTGAGAGCCGTGGTCGTTGATGTAGAACTCACGCTGGATGTCGTAACCGGCGTGGTCCATAACACGGCAGAGAGAGTCGCCCAGCGCGGCCCAGCGGCCGTGACCAATGTGCATGGGGCCGACGGGGTTGGCGGAAACGAACTCGACCTGGGTCTTCAGACCGCCGCCGACGTTGGACTTAGCGAAGTCCATGCCCTTCTCGCGGGCCTCGCCAAAGATGGCGTTCTTGACGGCGACGGAGAGGTAGAAATTGATGAAGCCAGGACCGGCGATCTCGACCTTCTCGATCGCGGGGTCCTCGGGCATATGGGCAACGATGGCCTCGGCAATCTTGCGCGGGGCGCAGTGGGCCAGCTTGGCGGACTTCAGGGCCATGGTGGAGGTCCACTCGCCATGAGAAGTGTCAGCCGGTCGCTCAATGGCGCAATCGTCAAGTTCAAATGCGGAAAGGTCGCCGGCCTCTTGGGCCGCAGCAAGCGCAGCGCGTACCAGCTCTTCAATCTTCTCGGGCATAGATCCTCCTTGTGTTAAAGCCCCCGAGCTCTTGGTCACTCGTGGGGCAAAAGCCAGAGTTTGTAGCACTCTATCACAAGCGACGCACACTGTCGCAGGGTAAAGCCAATCGAAATTGCATATGCACAAAAATGACTACCGCTCTTGCGCGGTGGTACAAAGTTGGCGGTTTGCCTGCAATTTATATACGTTCTGGAAATGCATAAACGCATGAAAAAGCCGTTCTATTTATCGGATACTCTTACCTATCAGAGTTGTGTGCTTTTCCTGCATAAAGTAAGAGTTTGCGCACGTCAACGTGTTATTCTAGACATACGTAAATTCGTATAAGTTGGAGGTAGCATGTTCTCAATCGGTCAACACGTCATTCATCCGGGCCAGGGAGTCTGCACCGTCGTCGGTTTTAGGGACGACACACCGCAGCCCATGCTGTTGCTCGAGACCAAGCAGGGGCATGCGCAGACAATCCTCATGTATCCCGTGGCGCAGGCCGACCGTTTGCATGCCGCCATCTCCCAGCAAGATGCCGAGCATCTGCTGAGCCATTATCACGAGCTCGAGTGCGACACCTTTACCGAGCGCAACAGCTCGCTCGAGGAGACGCACTTTAAGCAGCAGCTTAAGCTGGGTGCGCCCGAGACGGTCCGCGTGGCAAAAACCATGATGTACCGTATTCGCCAGGCCGAGGAAGCAGATAAAAAGCCCAGCTCTTACTACATGCGCGTACTCAAGGAAGCCAAGCGCCGCTCCATCGAGGAGTTCGCCGTGGCCCTGGGCGTCACCGAGGAGGACGCCGAAGCCCGCCTAGCCCAAGCCGCCCTCAACTAACCAATCCGCACCAAAAACCACCACAAAGGGGACAGGCACCTTTGTGGTGGTTTTCTTGTTCTAGTAGTATTCATTCTTATCGATACCCACGAGCACAAGGAGTCCCTTATGGCAGAGCCGCTTACCGCCGGAATCACCCGCGACCGCGCGTTCGAACTGCTCAACGAGCACAACAAGGACCCGTTCCACATCACCCATGGCGAGACGGTCGAGGGCACTATGCGCTACTTTGCGCGCGAGTTCGACCCCGAGAACGAGGAGTTTTGGGGCATCGTCGGTCTGCTGCACGACCTGGATTGGGAGGAGCATGAGGACGACCCCATGAACCACACCATCTATGCTGCCGAGATCCTCGAAGGTGAGGGCGCCTCTCCCGAGCTTATCCGTGCCATCCAGACGCACACGTCCGATTTCAACTCTTCGCTGCCCAAGCCCGAGCTGCAGATGGAAAAGATCCTGTTTGCCTGCGATGAGCTCACCGGCCTGATCGGCGCCGCCGTCATCATGCGCCCGAGCAAGAGCGTCATGGACTTTACGACCAAGTCGCTCAAAAAGAAATTCAAGGACAAGCGCTTTGCCGCCGGCTGCTCGCGCGAAGTGATTTCGCAGGGTGCCGAGATGCTGGGCTGGGAGCTTCCCGAGCTCTTCGACCGCACCATCGCAGCCATGCAGTCCTTCGCCCCCGACCGCGACACCTTCCAGGCCTAACCGCTCACGCCACCTAAAACCACCACAAAGGGGACAGGCACCTTTGTGGTGGTTTTTATTTGCATCGGAACTAACCTGCCTTGCGAATTGACCACTCCCCCACGCCCGTCAAGCGCTGGATCTGACGGATTGAAAGGCCGGCCCTCCGCATTGCAGCCAAAATCTCGTTTCGTTTGATTTTATCGAGAGCCTTGACATCGGAAAGCTCGCTCAGACCGAACGAGCGAATCAGAGATAACCCCACATCCAGGGCTTCATCCTCATCGATGCGTCCACCCGTTGGTGGACGAACGACCACACCATTCGATGCGCTCATAAAAACCTGATAGTCACGAACGCGCGGAAACGCAAAGCGAACAAACGCTAAATCGACCGTCGCAATAGCTGGGTCGCGTTCAACATAATCCAGATGGCTGCTCCATCGATACTCGTCGAACAGACAAATCCCGGCCTTTTGCGGATTGAAATGCACATATCGAATAGCATCGAGAAGATACTCATCGCTCAAAATAGGAGCGCTCGAAAATCTGTCCTGAAAAACATGGCCGACATGCCCATGCCGACGGTTATACCATGTCGCGTAGCAAGACATGACAAGATGCATGGCCTCGCTCACGTTATCATCGGGATCGCTTACAACAAGATGAACATGGTTGCCCATCAGACACCAAGCGATAAGTTTGATGTTGAATCGTAATATCGAGGACCGAACAAGTGACAGCAGCCGCTTCCTGTCTTCATCATCCTCAAACAGGAGCTGCTTGCCATTGCCTCTCATCGTAATGTGATACAGGCCAATCTGCGATTTCTGCCGCGGTTTTCTTGACATGGGCATCTCCTTGCTCTCATATCAAAACATACCGCCGCAGCGCATGCAAAGCAGCGAGAATCTACTCACCGATTATGCCGTCCACCTGCCGAAATGTCATCTATTGCTTAACGAAAATATGCTTAGATACACTCGAGCAACGAACGAACGCGCGAACAAGCAAAAACCACCACAAAGGTGCCTGTCCCCTTTGTGGTGGTTTTCGTTTATACGGAGTTTAGGGGCGGACCTGGCCGGTGCCGCGGAGCTTGTATTTGTAGGTGGTGAGGGCCTCGGCGGCAAAGGGTCCGCGGGCATGGAGCTTTTGGGTCGAGATGCCAATCTCGGCACCCAGGCCAAACTCGCCGCCGTCGGTAAAGCGCGTGCTGGCGTTGGCGTACACGGCCGAGGCATCGACTGCATCCAGGAAGCGCTCGCAGGCATCCTCGTCCTCGGCAACGATGGCCTCGGAGTGCATGGTGCCGTAGCGGTTGATGTGCGCGATGGCCTCGTCCTCGTTCGCCACGACCTTCACGCTCATCTCAAGCGCCAGGTACTCACGGCCCCAATCCTCCTCAGTCGCGGCAACATAGTCGTCGCCCTCGGCAAGCCCAGCGTCGGCGCATGCAGCGCACGTGGCCTCGTCGCCGTGAATCAGCACGCCGCGGTCGTGCAGCACGGCAACGACTGCGGGCAGGAAGCGATCGGCAACGGCACGGTCGACCAGCAGCGACTCGGCGGCATTGCACACGCCCACGCGCTGGGTCTTGGCATTGACGATAATGTTGAGCGCCTTGTCAAAGTCGGCGGATTCATGCACGTAGATATGGCAGTTACCCGTACCCGTCTCGATCACCGGCACAAGCGACTCGCGCACGCAGCGCTGAATCAGGCCCGCACCGCCACGCGGAATAAGCACGTCGACGATGCCGCGGAGCTTCATGAGCTCACCGGTGGCCTCGCGGTCGGTAGACTCAATCATCGAGACGGCCTCGCGCGGGAAACCCTTGGCCTCGAGCGCATCGGCCAGCAGCTCGGCAATCATGGCGCACGAGTGATAGGCCAGCGAACCGCCGCGCAGAATGCAGGCGTTTCCGGTGCGGATGCAGATGCCCGCGGCGTCGGCCGTCACGTTGGGGCGCGCCTCGTAGACCATGGCGACCAAACCCAGCGGCACGCTCACGCGGGTGAGGTCTACGCCACTTGCAAGCACGCGGTGGTCGAGCACGCGGCCGACAGGATCGGGCAGCTCGGCGAGCTTCTCCAGGCCGGCGGCCATGCCCTCGACGCGCTCGGGCGTCAGCAACAGGCGATCGAGGAGCCCCGCCGAGGTCCCCGCATCGCGCGCGGCGGACATATCGAGCTCGTTGGCGGCGACGATGGAGTCGACACCGTTGCGCAGTGCTGCGGCCATGGCGCGCACGGCCTCCTGGCGCTGCTCATCGCTCGCCGTGGCAAGCGAGGCCGACGCTGCCTTGGCGGCAACGGCAAGATCGTGGACATACGTGGCTATATCGACCGACATGGGCGGCCCTTTCTCCTAGAAGTTTGCAACCATGGTAGCCGATTTGTGCATGCCCTCGCGCGCGGCGGTAGAATTGGTCAACCCGAAACACCGCAACGAACGGAAGTACCGCATGGCCCTCATCACTTCGTACCACGTCCCCGGCCTCCATGTCGAGGACCACAGCATCGACGTCCCCTTGGATTGGCGCGGCCTGGAGCCAATGCTGTTGGCCGTCGGCAGCACCATGCGCCGCGGCGCCATGCCGGCGCCCATCGCCGGCGCGCCCGAGAGCATCAAACTCTTTTACCGCGTGGCTTGCGCGCCCGAACGCATCAACGACGACCTGCCGCTCCTCCTCTTTTTGCAGGGCGGCCCCGGCGGCGAGAGCCCGCGTCCGCTGTCGCCCGCAAGCGATGGCTGGATCGAGGAAGCCGTCAAGCACTTCCGCGTGGTCCTTCCCGACCAGCGTGGCACCGGACGCAGCAACTGCGTAGACGGGCGTACGATTGAGGCTCTGGGCGAGCGCGCGACGGCGGCCGGCTCCGATGCCGCACGCTCGCAGGCGGACTTCCTCAAGCGCCACCTCGCCAGCTCCATCGTGCGCGATTTTGAGTACCTGCGCCTCGTGGGCTTTGGCGGCAAGCCGTGGGTCACGCTCGGCCAAAGCTACGGCGGCTTTTTGACGCTGAGTTACCTGTCGCTCTTCCCCGAGGGCGTGGCGGCGAGCTTTACCTGCGGTGGCATCCCCCACATCCCGGCGAGCGCCAGCGAGGTCTACGCGCACACCTTCCCGCGCATGGCGGCCAAGACTCAGCAGTATTATGACCGCTATCCCGCAGACGTTGAGCGGGTGGCAGCCCTGGCAGATGCCCTCGAGGAGCAAAAGCCCGTGCTGCCAGACGGCTCGCCGATGACGGTCGAGCGCCTGCAGCTCATGGGCAGCGACTTTGGCATGAAGCCGAGCTTTGAGCGCATGCACTGGATTATCGACCATGCGTTTGTTGATGGCGACGGCACGCTGAGCTGCGGTGCCTCAGTATCCGATAGCTTTTTGATGCGCGCTTTCGAGCGCACCAACACGCGCACGAATCCTCTGTACTGGACGCTGCAAGAGTTCATCTACGCCGATGGCGACACCATGCCCATTCGCTGGGCCGCGGCAGAAGAGAAAGCTCATCGTGCCGAGTTCGACGCCCTCGCGCGCCCGCTCATGTTTACCGGCGAGGCCATGTTCCCGTGGATGTTCGAGCAGATGCCCGAACTTAAGCCCTTCAAGCCCGCGATGGACCTGCTGATGGAAGACACGAGCTGGGACAAGATCTACGACCCGCAGCGCCTAGCATGCAACGAGGTGCCACTCCAGGCCGCGGTGTATTTCGACGACATGTACGTGGACTCGGGCATGCAGCTCGACACGCTCAGCCGCGTGGGCAACTCGCACGCCTGGGTGACCAACGAGTTCGAGCATGATGGACTGCACGGCAGCGTGGTATTCAAACATCTCTTCGACGAAGCCCTCAACCGCGGAGACCTGCACCGAATCTTCTAGCGAAGGAGTGCCCCCACCTGCCGGCACAATAGGAACGTCCCCAAGTGCCGGCAGTGGGACCCCGCCGCCTCAACGAGTTGCGGTGAAATAGGGACTGTTAAAGGCTTTAAAGCCGCCAAACCATCCCTATTTCACCGCAACTTACGATATGCCGGCGTTACGGCCATCGCAGGTAGAAGGCGGAAAGCGAAAACGCCCCTAAGCGAGTGGCTTTAAATCGTGGGTCGAACAAAAGAAGCGAGCGCTGCCCAGAGCGAACAAGTTGGCATGAAAAAGGCGAGGCATAGACCTGATGGTCATGCCTCGCCTTTTGAATGACAAATTGTCGCTCTGGGCGGCGCGCAGCGTCGACCCGTTAGGCGAAGACGATTAAATTATCTCGATGGATCGCGGGCTTCTCGGCCAGGTCTGCCAGCAGGCGGTTGCCGGCGATCTGGTCCTGGCGGCGGCCGGCAGCAAGCTCCAGCACGTCCGAATCGGCCTCGGCGATACCGCGGGCGACAACCATACCGCTCGGATCGCACACATCGAGCACATCGCCCTCGGCAAACTCGCCATCGACCTCACGAATACCCACCGCAAGCAGGGAAGAACCACGGCTGACCAGCGCCTTCGCGGCACCGTCGTCAACCGTTACCGAGCCATGTGCCTTGTCACCCAGCGCGATCCACAGCTTGCGGGGCGCAATATCCAGGCGCTCCGCCGGCGGGTCGAACAGCGTGCCCACGCTCTCGCCGCGGGCCAGGCGCACGAGCGCATCGGGCTCCTCGCCCGAGCAAATCACGCTCTGAATGCCGGCCGTCATCAAAATGCGGCTCGCGCGAATCTTGGTGATCATGCCGCCCGTACCCACCGAGGTCGAAGAATCACCCGCCGAGGCAATGATCTTGGCATCGATCTTATGCACGACCGGGACAAACTCGGCCGTCGGATCCTCATGCGGATTGGCGGTGTAGAGGCCGTCGATGTCGGACAGCGTCACGCACAGGTCGGCGGAAACCAGGCAGCTCACGAGCGCCGCCAGCGTGTCGTTGTCGCCGAACTTAATCTCGTCGACGGTGACGGTGTCGTTTTCGTTGACGACCGGCACCACGCCCAGCTCCACCAGGCGCAGCAGGGCGTCGCGCGCGTGCAGGTAGGACGTACGGCGCGCCGTGTCATGGCGCGTGAGCAGCACGAGCGAGGTGAGTAGGTCGCGCGCATGGAACTCCTCGTCGTAGGCCGACGAGATGATGCACTGGCCAGCCGAGGCGCATGCCTGCAGGCTCGGCAGGTCACCGACCGGTTTGCGGTCGAAGCCCAGCACGGGATAGCCACAGGCAATGGCACCCGAACTCACCACGACCAGACGCCAGCCGAGCTTGCGCAGGGCAGCAGCCTGATCGGCCAGGCCACCGATAAACGCGCGGTTGACCTTACCGTCGGCACCCACCACCGTGGACGAGCCGATCTTTACCACCATCGTTTTATAAGAAGTCGTCATACGTCAAACCAATCGAATGTCGAGCGTTCGGGCGAGCTGGGGCGGCCGGGGCACCTGGTGCGGGACGGACGAATATGATCCGTTTTCCTCCGTCCCCTTCGGATCATTTTGCCCAGGGGAAGGCCGAAGCCGCGGCCATGTTCTTGCGCACGAGCTCGTCGCGCACCCGAGCCAGGCCCCGCTCCATGCCCACCACGTAGGTCTGCGGATACAGGAAACGTTTGAAAGCCGCGTCCAGATGATCGAGCGCCCAAGCACAGCGCTCGCGCGCGTCCTCGATGCTCTCGCGAGGAGCCACCGCGCTACCGTCGCGCACGATCGGCACCAGCAGCTCGCGATACTCAAGCTCCGACACATCGGTCACCAGGGCGGCATCGTTCACGGCCACGAGGGTATTGCCGCGCGCGGCGCCCTCTCCCGCCAGATGGTCCTCGTCATAGATCATGTCGCAGATCGGGCCGCCAAAGCCGTCGTAATAGCGCCGCACGCGCTGAACGCCCGGGATCGTGCGCTTGTAGGGCTGCTCGGAGAGCTTCACCACCGGCGTCCACGGGTCCGCATCGCTCGCACGGCGGGCGGAAAGCTTGTACACGCCGCCCAGCGCCGGCTGATCGTAGCAGGTCGCGAGCTTGGTACCCACGCCAAAGCTATCGATGGGCGCGCCCTGGTCGAGCAGCGACTGAATCGTGTACTCGTCAAGGTCGTTGGAGACCGAAATCCCCACATAGGGCAGGCCCTCGGCGTCAAAACGGCCGCGGACATACTTGGACAACTTAGCCAGGTCGCCCGAGTCGATGCGAATGGCCGACAGGCGCTCGCCCGCCGCCTCCATCTCCTTGGCAACCGTAATAGCATGCTCGCAGCCCTCGCGCACGTCGTAGGTGTCAATGAGCAGTGTGCAATTCTTGGGGCTCGACTTGGCAAAGGCGCGGAAGGCCTCGAGCTCGGAATCGAAGCTCATCACCCAGCTGTGCGCGTGCGTGCCAAAGACGGGGATGCCGTAACGGCGCCCTGCAAGCACGTTAGACGTGGACGAGCAGCCGGCCACATAGCTTGCGCGCGCAACAGCCAAGCCGCCATCGGGACCCTGGGCACGGCGCAGGCCAAACTCGGCGACGGGGCGACCATCGGCCGCCAGTACTACGCGCGCCGTCTTGGTGGCGACGAGCGTCTGGAAGCCGACGATGTTGAGCAGCGCGGTCTCGAGCAGCTGGCACTCCAGCGCCGGGCCGGTGACGCGCACCATGGGCTCGCGCGGAAAGACGAGCTCGCCCTCGAGCACGGCATCAATGTTCACGTGCGCACGGAAGTTGCGCAGGTAGTCGAGGAATGCAGGCTTAAACATCGCGCCGCCAGCCGGAGCCTGGAGCGAAGCGAGGTACTCAATGTCCTCGGGCGTAAAGCGCAAGTTCTCGACAAGCTCGGGCAGCTCGGCGGTGCCACACATGACGGCATACGCGCTGCCAAAGGGATGGTCGCGGTAAAACGCCGTAAAGCAACCCTGCTCATTAGCCTTGCCGCTCTCCCACAGGCCCTGGGCCATAGTGAGTTCGTACAGATCGGTGAGCATTGCGATGTCGGTGGGATGCGAGATGTCGGTCAAAGCCATGGGGCGACCTTTCGGATGTGTTGTGCAGAGGTTGAGGGTTGGGCGAGGCGGACGTGCGGGCATGGAGCCCGGCGCGAACAGGTTAGTGCAGGCCCATGCTGCCCGTGATCGTGTAAACCATAAAGACGATAAACGCGATGAGGGCGAGCGCGATGATGATTTTTTGAGCCGGAGCCATGCCGGGGATCTCATTCTCGCCCGTAGGCTCCTTGGAGGTGACCATGCGCTGGGCAAAGGTCATCTCGTCACGGCTCGGTTTGGGCTCGACGGGCTTGGGGTGAGCGGCTTTTTTGGGCTGAGGTTTGGGTGCGGCGGGCGCGGGCTTCGCGGCGGCGGGCTTGGGCGCAGGCGCGGGCTTGGGCGCGGGCGCAGGCCCGGATGCAACCTTCGCAGCGGCCTCCTCGGCCTTCTCGCGCTCGGCACGCAGGGCGGCCAGCTCCTCACGCTCGCGGCGCGCCTCTTCCTGGGCCTCGCGACGAGCCTTCTCGGCGCGGAGCTCTTCCAACTCGGCGCGCTCCTCGGCAGACAGTGGTTGGGACTCAAGCTCGGCCATGGTATTGCCCTTTCTTTTTAAAAAAAGCCGCCGACACAATGTCAGCGGCTTATCAAATCCAAGGGTGGAGACGAAGGGAGTCGAACCCTCGGCCTCTGCCATGCGACGGCAGCGCTCTCCCAACTGAGCTACGTCCCCAGGACAAGTTGATATTTTACCTACGGCTCGCCAACTGTCAACGCCCAATACCCAGTCTTTTTGGGACGGGGCTGTTTTGGCTACTTTCGGATGCCGGCTCGACCCCACACCGGGAGTAGTCTTTTTGGGACGGGGCTGTTTTAGCTACCCCGACAGGCAACGCGAGCGGTTTGGCCGAACAGCGGCAGGGGTAGCTAAAACAGCCCCGTCCCAAAAAGACTACACAAAGAGCCTCGTCCCAGATTAGCTTGCTTGAGCACTGGTAAGAACACCGGTGGTGTCGAACGCCGGGGTAAAGCTCTCGTCTACCGCTCCGCCTTCTTGCCAGAACATCGTCGTAAAGCCCAGGTCGTCGGCATGATCGAGCACCTGCTCGTACTCCTCGCGCGTCACGGCGCGCGCCAACTCGCCGCCCTGCTCGCGCATGAGCGCATTGGGCGTGTACTGGTTCATGACCGAAATCGGCACGTCACCCACCGTCTGCCACACCAGGTCCAGCACGCGGCACGAATCGTCCGCATGACCCGGCAGCACCAGGTGACGCACGATGATGCCGCGCTTCATGAGCCCGTCCTCGTCCACCAGCTCTCCCCCGCGGCGCTTAATCTCGCGCGCCATCTGAGCCAGGCCCGACGCGGCCACACGCGGGTAGTCCTGAATATGAGAGAGCGACTGCGCAAGCCCCGCATCGGCATATTTAAAGTCGGTAAGCCACACGTCGACCAGATTGCCGAGCGCCGCCACGGCACTCGCCCGCTCATAGCCGCTCGTGTTGTAGACGATCGGGATGTCCAGCCCACGCTCCCGCGCTGCGGCAATCGCGGCCGGCAGCAGGTGAGCATAAT
Source organism: uncultured Collinsella sp. (assembly GCA_902465265.1). Classification (GTDB taxonomy): domain Bacteria; phylum Actinomycetota; class Coriobacteriia; order Coriobacteriales; family Coriobacteriaceae; genus Collinsella. The sequence goes on from CABQMF010000019.1 coordinate 12,638, forward strand.
GCGTCGCCGTCACCAAGTTAATGTTGTTGGCACCCTGGTCCTGCAGCTCCAGCATAATCTCGACCAAACGCTGGGGCGTAATCTCAAGACCGAAATTGCCCGTCGAGATCTCGTGGTTCTGGCAGTAGACGCATTTGAGCGAACAGCCGCTAAAGAAAATCGTGCCTGAGCCGGCCTCACCCGAGATGGGCGGCTCCTCCCACATATGGAGCGCCGCGCGGGCGACCTTAAGCGTGTCGTCGGCACCGCACACGCCACGCGCGCCCTCGTCGCGTGCCGCGCCGCAACGGCGTGGACACAAATGGCAGGCAGGCGAAAAAAGTTCGGTCAACGGCGTCGGCATAAAAACATGCTCCAAAACAACGATTCAGCAGCTCAAACGTTAAGGCCCGGACCGCACAGACGGCTCCAAGCCCAAGGCGCCGTAATCGTCCGACACGATTTTTGTAATGTCAAGACTGGAATCAACAAAGTGCCGCTTTATGATGTAGGTATTCCGCCCCCCGCGGAGCAACTGGGTGAACCGTCGCGTTTATTTAGGGAGCCCACACAGTCGTACTTAGTACAGGTATCCTTCGTTGTTAAGGACGCTGGAACAGTCGATGAGGGCACCCACCTGTTTTAGGTGGGTTCATTTTCGTAACGTGGGGGGTGGTTTTCTTTTGCCGATTTTGCCAAAAATTGCCATCGCAGATCCCGTATGACACCCAACAGTACTCGGCAGAACCCCCGCCAACATCCCAATATCTGGTAAGCGCGTGATAATCGCACGGCGCAAACCCCCGCACCCCCTCGGTCGAGTATCATGGGTCAGCTATGCCTTTTTGCGCGTAGCGCCCTTTGACCTTTTCCTTCGACGCTTGGCGGTTTTCGATTCATGGCTTCATCCACGAGCTTCATACCGTACTTATGCGTGGCGGCCGCTGCCTTTATCACGACATTTCTCACGGTGCCCCTGGTCAAGCGCCTGGCAATCAAGCTCGACGCCGTCGACTATCCCTCAAAGCGCCGCATTAACACCAAGCCCATCCCGCGCATGGGCGGCACGGCGGTCTTTTTGGGCCTTGTCGTCGCCTGCATTGTGCAGATCCTAGGCACCTGGTACCTGGGCTGGCCGCCCGTTTTGGTGCCTCATCCCCTCTTACACATCAGCTACCCCATACTGGCGCTTTCTTTTACCGTCATCTTTGCGACCGGCGCAATCGACGACGTCTACCAGCTCAAGCCCAAGCAAAAACTGGCCGGCCAGGTGCTCGCCGCGCTCATCGCCTGCATCGGCGGCCTGCGCATCGGCGTCATCGTCAACCCGTTTGCCCCTGGCGATATCATGCTTGGCTGGCTCGCCTACCCCATCACCGTGATCTACCTGGTGGCGTTCACCAACATCATCAACCTCATCGACGGCCTCGACGGCCTGGCCACGGGCATTTGCGGCATCGCATCGTTCACCATGTTCACGATGGCCATGCTTTCGGGCCGTATCGACGCCGCCGCGCTCTCCATCGCGCTCTTTGGCTCGTGCGTGGCTTTTCTGCATTACAACTTCAACCCCGCAAGCATCTTCTTGGGCGACTCGGGGTCGCTGCTGCTGGGCTTCGCTTTGGGCTCCATCTCGCTGCTCAACGTGAGCCGCACCGCCGCGCTCACCTCACTCATCATCCCGCTCATCGTGGCAGGCGTGCCCATCATCGACACGTTCAGCGCCATCGTGCGTCGCAAGCGCGCCCACATTAGCATCGGACAGGCCGACAAGGGCCACATCCACCACCGCCTCATTCAAGAGGGCTACAACCAAAAGCAGGCTGTGCTGCTCATCTACGCCTGGTGCATCATGCTTTCGGCCGGCGCCGCCGCGATCAATCAGGTCGAGGTGCCCACGCGCGTGCTCATCTTTGTCGTGCTCGCCATTGGCTCGGCCGCCTTCGCCAAGCACCTGCACCTGTTTGAGCCCGTCCTGCGCCACCATTACAACAAGCGCACACACGAAGACGAGCTGGTAACCCCCGACGACCCCGCCTTTAAACAGGAGGAGCAGGCAGCCGAGGAGCGCAAAGAGGAGCGCCACCACAGGCGCTAGGTTTTATTGCCGAGGAAGTGACTCTTTGCTGCTGGCCGCTCGCGACCGCGTCGCGACCGCCGCATAGCCCTCGCCCTACCAGCACCTCGCCCACTTACGCCCCACCCCTTTCAATAAACGCGTTATCATCTTGACCAATACGCATACGTTAGGAGCAATCATGCCAAACGAGAACAGCTACGAAGTCGCGCTGCAAAAGAGCAACGCCATTCGCGAGGGCTTGGCAAAGACGCCCGAGAAGTTCACCATGCTCACCGGCGACCGCCCGACCGGACGCTTGCACCTGGGTCACTACTTCGGCACCCTCAAGGGCCGTGTTGAACTGCAGAACATGGGCGCCAAGACCAACGTGCTCATCGCCGACTACCAGGTCATCACCGACCGCGACACCACCGAGCATATCCAGGACAACGTGTACAACATGGTCATGGACTACCTTGCCTGCGGCATCGACCCCGACAAGACCATGATCTACGCTCACTCCGCCGTGCCCGCCGCAAACCAGCTCATGCTGCCGTTCCTGTCGCTGGTGTCCGAGGCCGAGCTGGCGCGCAACCCCACGGTCAAGGCCGAGATGGAGGCCTCGGGTCACGAGCTTACCGGCCTTCTGCTCACCTACCCGGTGCACCAGGCCTGCGACATCCTGTTCTGCAAGGGCAACGTCGTGCCCGTCGGTCGCGACCAGCTGCCGCACATCGAGCTCACCCGCACCATCGCTCGCCGCTTTAACAACCGCTACGGCAAGGTATTTCCCGAGGTCGACGCGCTGCTGTCCGAGACCCCGCTGCTGCCCGGCCTTGACGGTCGCAAGATGAGCAAGAGCTACGGCAACGCCATCAATATCTCGATGACCGCCGAGGAGACGGCCAAGCGCATCAAGAAGAGCCAGACCGACTCCGAGCGCATGATCACGTTTGATCCCGAGAACCGCCCCGGCGTGTCCGGCCTGCTATCGACGGCTGCCATCTGCACTGGTCGTTCCGAGGTCGAGATTGCTGAGGAGATTGGCATGGGCGGCTCCGGCCAGCTCAAGAAGTACGTGACCGAGGCCGTCAACGAGTACTTCGCCCCGATCCGCGAGCGTCGCCAGCGCTACGAGAACGACCTGGATTACGTCAAGGACGTGCTGCACGAGGGCAATCGTCGCGCCAACGAGATCGCCGAGCAGACCCTGGCCGAGGTTCAGGACGCCATGGGCATGGTGTACTAGGCAAAGCGTTTTCGCACAACATAGACGGTGAGGCTGAATCCTCACCGAAACAGGAACAGGCCCGCTGGCAGTTAGTTGCCAGCGGGCCTGTTCCCGAAGTACACCGTTGAATCGCACAGAGGGGAGGAATGCGAATCAAACTCAACAGGGCAGGCTTTTTCATCGCCTATTGCCTGCTCCGTTGCTGAAACCAATATAGTTCACCGTGGTTTACTTTCTGGCGTCAATATGCGCCGCCATAGCTTCTCCATAAGTTAGCCCCAGTAAACCTGAAACGGAAAACCACCACAAAGGGGACAGGCACCTTTGTGGTGGTTTTGGCCACGGCAGAGCAGTTAGAGCCCGGCAGGCCAGCGACAGGCGCCCAGATCGACGTGCATGTCGTCCTTAAACGTCACGCCCTCCCCCAGCAAAAGCTCGCGCTGAGCATCGGGGCCGCCAAACGCAAAGCCCTCGCAAATACAGCCATCGGCAAACACCACACGATGGCAGGGAATCTGACCAGGGCGCGGATTGCTGTGCAGCGCATAGCCCACATAGCGCGCGCTTCGTGGACGACCGGCGAGCAGCGCCACCTGGCCGTACGTGGCGACCATCCCCTCGGGAATCTGCTCGACCACCTCGTACACCCGATCAAAAAAGCCCTCAGACGCCAACATGCGCTCCTTTCAACCAAAACCAGCATAAACCACCACAAAGGTGCCTGTCCCCTTTGTGGTGGTTTTTGGCAGGCAGGCTAGTTGGCGGGGCGGAAGAAGGCTACGGCTACGGCGCCGGGACCCACGTGGGTGCCGATGGTGGCGCCAATGGTGTGGATGGGCAGCTCGCTTTCGGCATGGTCGGCCCACAGCGCGGCGCTGTCCTCGATATACTTCTTGAGCACCGCGTCCGAAAGACCCGTATAACCAAGCGCCAGCGGCATGGAGAAGTCGACGCCGCCCGCCTGTTCGACCTTCTGGTTCAACAGGTTTCGACCGTTTTTGGAACCGCGCGCCTTGCCCAACTGCACGATGAGGCCGTCCTCGGCGGCCACGACCGGCTTCACGTTGAGCAGCGTACCCACAGCGCCCGCCGCAGCAGACAGGCGGCCGCCGCGCACCAGGTATTCCAGCGTCTCGAGCAGGCCGATAACCACCACACGGTCACGGACGGCCTCAACCGCCGCCGCGATCTGGGCCGCACTACGGCCCTCGTCCACCAGGCGCAGCGCATACTCGACCAGCACGCGCTCGCCCAAGGTCACGTTATTGCTGTCCACGACGAACACGTCGCCGCCCGGCGCCTCGGCAAGTGCCGTACGAGCACTCTGGTTGGTGCCCGAAAGCTTGGCGCCCACGGTAATAATCACGGCCTCGTCGCCGGCCTCACGCGCCTTGGCAATCGCCTGCGAAAACGCGTACGGGTTGACCTGGCCGGTCTTGGGCAGCTCATCGCGCTCCACGAGCATCTCGTAAAAGCGCTGGTGATCGATGTCGACGCCATCCATGTACACGTCGGAGCCAAAAGTGACGGACAGCGGCAGAACACGCAGAGCGGGGTGCTCAGCCGGCGTCATATCGCTCGCGGAATCGGTAATAATACGAATGGACATAGCGAATCCTTTCTTGCGCAGGTCTCGCGCAGGGAATTTTGACAACAATGTCCCAGCACGGCATACGCGCTCAAACGGGACGATGCAGTTGTTAATGGGAAGCAAATGCCTTGGCGGCCTTAGATCTCACGCAAGGTGTTGAGAATCGTACGCAGCGACGCGTACATCTGCTCGCGTTGCTCCACGCCCATGGCCTTACCGGTGGTGTCGAGCACTTCGCGAATGATGCGATCGGCCTCGCTCATGCTCTCGCCGCCCAGGGCAGTCAGGCGCACCGGGGCACGGTACTTGACGGCCGCATCGCCCGAGTCATCAACCTCGACATAGCCGCCCTCCTCCAGATGCGCCAGTGTGCGCGAAACGGCGGCACGGGTAACGCCGGCCATGCGGGCGAGGTCGGCGCCAGTCAGGCCTTCCTTGCTGCGCTCAAGATAGTACAGGCACATGACGTCGGAGCCCTTAAGGCCGAGCCTTGCGCCTTCGGACGTCTTGATGCGCTGAATCTCCTTGTAGAGCCCGCTGATCAGTCCGACAAAATCCTCAAAACGTGTCTCGTCGTTCTGCTGCATGGGAGACGACCGCCTTTCGCTTGCATGATGCTAACGGGTTAACATCTTAGCCGCATGTCCGAACCCCCGTACCCAAATATCCCAATTGTTAACCCATCAACATAAAAACCACCACAAAGGGGACAGGCACCTTTGTGGTGGTTTGGGGCATCAATAGGTTCTAGGCGCCGCTATAGCTCCACGCAGGGATTGTCGCGGGTCACTAGGGTCTTAACGACGACCGTCGCTCCCAGATAGCGCTCGAGTAGCTCGGCTAAGCGATCGATTGCGGCCTGGCAATCCCCCATCCGCTCGGGCTCCACGCACTCAATCGCCAGAAATGCATCCGCCGAATCGTCGGACAGCGCCGTGCGAACGCCATCGCGCCAGTTCCAGCAACGGCATACGGCGCCCGCATCATCGATATAGGCAAGCTCACCGGGCAGCGTCGGATCATCCGCCTCCTCGCCAAGTGGCAAGAACGCGTCGCCGCCGTCGGTCACCGCCAGGCGCAGATTGCCCTCAATAGCATGCAAATCTTCGCCGCCAACGGGCAACGCATAAGTCAACGAAATCGTGTTGTAGATATCCACCGCCGGCGTAATGTGGCCGACCGGCTTGCCTTTGAGCACGCGCTTGAGCAGGTTCTCAACTGAGCAACGCGCGCCCTTCTTGGTCTTGAACAGGCGATACGCCTCGCGCCATGCCTTGACCGGCGCGTTTTCGCTGATGGTATCGCTTGTCAGGTGGCGCTCCGCATCGATGTTGGCGCGGTCAAGCAGCGCGGCGATCGCATCCACGTCCTCCTGGGGAATCTGCGCCGCGGGCTTCATGCCCTTTACGACCACGACGCCGATCGCCGCCTGTGGAAACAGCTCCCAAAATGAATCCTCGGCAATAAAGCTCTTCATATGCTCTCCCTTCATAGCGTGCGCCCGAGCGGGGGCGTCTAAGCAAAAAGCGCCCTCACAGCGGCCACCTTCAAAGTCCTACGGTGCCGCCACAAGAGCGCTTACGCTGCCCCCATCCGGAGAAGGGGGCGATATGTCAGGCGTATTGTAACCTGAGTCATCCGCCCAAGCAAAACCACCACAAAGGTGCCTGTCCCCTTTGTGGTGGTTTTGGGTCTGAGGCGACGCTAGTGGCGGAGTCCCAGCAGGCCGCGGCCGCGATGGCGGGCCTCGACGGGCACCTGGGCGTGCGGGCCAGCAGCCTTGACGGACTCGGGCAGGTGCGAGTACTTCTTCTCGAAGTTCTCCTCGAACATCACAGCCAGGTTGTGCGCGGCCTCGTCGTAGCGCGCAGTGCTCTGCCAGTACTGGCGCGGCACCAGGATGCCGTCGGGCACACCGTGGCACGTAGTGGGAATGTCGACATTAAAGATGTCGTCGTGCACAAACTCGCTGTCCTCGATGGTACCATCGAGGGCGCGAGCGACCAGTGAGCGCGTGTAGGCAAGCTCGATGCGATGACCCACGCCGTAGCCGCCGCCAATCCAGCCGGTGTTGACCAGGTAGACGCGCGTACGGCCGTCGGCGATGCGCTCGCCGAGCATCTTAGCGTAGACCATGGGGTCGAGCGGCATAAACGGCTCGCCAAACAGCGAGGAGAACGTGGGCGTGGGCTCGGTGACGCCGACCTCGGTGCCGGGGATTTTGGCCGTAAAGCCCGTCACAAAGTGATACATGGCGGCGTCGGCCGTCAGGCGCGAGATGGGCGGCAGCACGCCAAAGGCGTCGCAGGTCAAAAACAGCACGACGCTCGGAGTGGTGCCCATGCCCTTGGTCCACGCGTTGGGAATGTGCTCGACGGGATAGGCCACGCGCGTGTTGTGCGTGATCGAGACGTCGTCGTAGTTGGGCTTGCGATTCTCATCGAGTACCACGTTTTCACAGATGGCGCCAAAGCGGACGGCGTTAAAGATCTCGGGCTCATGAAATGCATCCAAGCCCTCGCACTTGGCATAGCAGCCGCCCTCGACGTTAAAGATGCCCATATCGGACCAGCCGTGCTCGTCATCGCCGATCAGCAGGCGTGTGGGATTGGCCGAAAGCGTGGTCTTGCCGGTGCCGGACAGGCCAAAGAACACCGCGGTCTCGTGCGTGACGGGATCCATGCTGGCCGAGCAATGCATGGGCAGTACGTCGTCCTCGACGGGCAGCAGGTAATTCATGACGCTGAAGATGGACTTTTTGATCTCGCCGGAGTAGCCGGTACCAGCGACCAGAATCACGCGCTCCTGGAAATTGATGACCACGGCGGCGCTGGAGTTGAGGCCCTTGATGGCAGGATCGCACTGATAACCGGGCGCCGCGAGCACGCAGAAGTCCGGCTCGCCGGTGCGTGCGATTTCGCGGGCAAGCGGGCGGGCGAGCATTTGCTTAATAAAGAGCGCCTGGCTGGCACGCTCGCAGGCGACAAGCAGGCGACGCGTGTGATTGCGGTCGGCACCGGCCATACCGCGCGTGACGAACACATCACGCTCGTTGAGATAGTCGACGATGCCGGATTTGATGGCCTCGAAGCTCTCGACAGACAGCGGGCGGTTGACAGCGCCCCAGGCAATCTTGTCGTGCACGTCGGGCGTGTCGACGATAAAGCGGTCGTTAGGCGAGCGGCCGGTGCGCTCCCCCGTCTCGATCACCAACGCGCCGTTGGAGGCCATGCGGCCTTCGTTGCGGCGGATGGCATGCTCGACGAGCTCTGCCGCCGGCAGGTCCACCAGCAGGCGGGGCTGGTTCTCGGCGGGATCTTCGACCAGCGTAAGACCAAAGTTAGACAGAACTTCTGCAGGGGTAACACCAGACATGGGGCCTCCTTTAAAAGCGCGACACGTGGACGCGGCGCGCACTTTACTCACGTAAAGCCCGTTGTACCCGATATGCAAAAACGTTTTTGCGGCAAGGGCGGCAAGCCCGCCCAACGGTCAAAAATCGCACGCAAGCGGCCTAGTCATTGGGGACGTTCTTAAACGACTAGTCGTTGGGGACACTCTTGCGCGCGATCGCCCGCAAAGGAGTGTCCCAAAGTGCCGACTACAGCGGCAAGCCTTGGCCGAGCATGGCGATGGCGCTCATGAGGACCAGCATGCCGGCGGCGTAGGGCAGCACTGCGCCCAGGAGTTCGGCATCCTTACCGCGCACGTGCACGGCAGCAAGACCAATGGCGAGGGTCTGCGGCGAGATCATCTTGCCGGCGGCGACACCCAGGGCGTTCAGCGCGACCATCCAGTAGTCACTCACGCCCAGCGCCGTAGCCGCCTGGCTCTGGATGGGACCAAACAGCATGCCCGACGACGTGCCCGAACCGGTCACGAACGCGCCAACGGCGCCAATCCACGGGGCCAGAATCGGGTACAGACCACCGGCGACGGCGATGCAGAACGCGCTGATCGAAGAGATCATGCCCGCATAGCCCATCACCTTGGCGCAACCCAGCACCGAAAGCATCGTGATAACCGTCGGCATTATCTGCTTGACGGTCGCAGCCAGCACCTCGCCCATCAGGCGCGGCGAAGCACCCTGAATGGCACCGCCGATAAACGCGGCCAGGAAGATCCAAACACCCGGCGTGTTGATCCACGAAAATGTAAGCGTACCGGGGTTCTCGCCGCAATACACCTGCACGTGGCTCGCAAACGGCGCAAGCGCAGCATGCACGGCGGGCACCAAGTTGGACGTACCCAGCAGCAATACAAAAATCAAGATAAAGCACGACCAGGCCGAAAGCGCCGATTTAAGGGTGAGCTGTTCGCCGGCCTCGATATTCATATGGAAACGCGCGTCCAGGTGGCCGAACTTCTCGGCACGCATGGCAAGCGCGGCAGTCAGCGCGAGCGACACGATGGAGCCCACGACTACGGCCAGCTCGGGACCCACAAACATGGCAACGACCAGGGCCGCACCTACAAAGGACACACCGGAAAGCAGTGCCACGCCGGCAACGCCGTGCAGACGCTCGCTCACGCTCGCAACATTGCCTTGGTCATCGGCGACACGGCCCGCAACCAGCACGATAAGCAGCGGCATCGCCACAAAGAAGGGCGCGAGCTGCACCAGCTGAACGGTCGCCAAATGCAGGGAATCCAGGCCCACCAGGTCGGCAACGGACACCGTGGGGATGCCAATGGAGCCGTAGGGCGTGGGCACGCCGTTGGCCAGTAGGCAGATCAGCACGGCGGGAACGGCCTCAAAACCAAGGCCCGCGAGCATGCCGGCGGGAATGGCAACGGCAGTGCCAAAGCCAGCCATGCCCTCCATAAAGCCGCCGAAGCACCAAGCCACGAGCAGCGCCAACAGACGGCGGTCGCTGCTGATGGAGGTGATCATACTGCCGATCACGTCCATGGCGCCCGTACGCACGCACAGGTTATACGTGAACACCGCCGCGATAATCACGAGCACGATGGGCCACAGGGCCATCAAAAAGCCCTCGAGCGAGGCCGTGGCTATCTGCGCCGCCGGCAAATGCCACCACGCAAAGGCGAGCACGCACGAAAGAACAAACGAACCGATGGAGGCATTCCAAGCCGGCCATTTACAGCACAGCAGCATCACGACAAGCCAGATGATGGGCACAAGAGCCAGCAAAAACGCAGCGACATCCATGGGTAAAAAAACTCCTTGGTACCGCGCAAGCGGTATCGGGGGGGTCACAAAACTTCAACAGAATACCGCACGCTTACCGACAAATTGCTGCCGCCTGCCGAATATATTGAACAACCTGTTCAAAAACACGAATGAACACCACCGCGGCTATACTAGAGCGCAGCAAGAGAAAGGAATCGCCTTGAGCATCACGCCCCTCGATAGCATCCGCCGCGCCATCGCCCGCCGCAATGGCGTCGCCGACCCCGCCGTATCGGGCGAGGCGCACGGACAGGGCGGACGCATCGAAAACGGCCTGTTCCCCGCATCGCACACCGCCGAGGAGCTCGCGCGCATCCAGGAGCTAAGCCGGCGTAACGCCGGCGGCCCCGACAGCAACCAGGCCGCACGCCGTCGCTGCGAGCGCGATCGCCAACCCGGCCCCATCCACCGCATGGTCAATGCCTGGTGGAACCGCCTGCTCGGAGCCGTCTACGGCGGCGGCTTCTCCACGCAGGAAGCGGAATACGAGGAGCACGCCACCAGCCGCGACTACCTTTGGAATACCTTGGGCACCGCCGTATGGGGCTTGGCGTTTCCGCTGCTCACCATTGTGTCGACGCAGCTCGTAGGCGCCGAGGAGGCCGGCAAGTTCTCCATCGCCTTTGTCACCGGCACGCTCATCATGATCGCGTGCAACTACGGCGTGCGCAACTTTCAGGTCTCGGACATCGACGAAAAAACCTCCTTTGCCTCCTACCAGCTCAACCGCTGGCTCTGCGGAGCGCTCGCGCTGGCATGCGGCCTGGTATACAGCAGCGCCCGCGGCTACGATGCGCAGATGGCCACGATCGGCCTGGGCGTCTACCTCTATAAGGTGATCGACGGCATCGCCGACGTGTACGAGGGCCGCCTGCAGCAGGCCGACAAGCTCTATTTGGCCGGCATGAGCCAAACGCTGCGTTCCGCCGGCGTCATCGCGGTCTTTAGCGTGGCGCTGTTCCTCACGCGCAGCATGCCCATCGCGGCCATGGCCATGGGTGTCACCGCGATTGCCTCGCTCGTACTGGTCACCGCCCCGCTCGCCCTGCTCGAGACCGAAAAATCACGCCGCATGAGCCTGCGCGAGGCTGGCCACCTGTTTATCCAGTGCGCCCCGCTCTTTGGCGCGCTGTTCCTGTTTAACCTTATCGAGAGCATGCCCAAGTTCGTGATGGAAGGCACACTGGCCTACAAGTATCAGCTGTACTTTAATGCGCTGTTCTTCCCGGCGCAGGCCATTTTGTTGAGCATTGGATTTATCTATAAACCGCAGCTCCTGCGTCTATCGAGCATTTGGGCGAATCCGCGCAAGCGTCGCCGCTTTGACCTGATTATTGTTGCCGTTATGGCACTGATCGTGGTCATTACCGGAGCGTGCGCCGCATTTATGGCAGGCCCCGGCATCCCCATCATGAGCTTTATGTACGGCCTTAACTTTGAGCGCTACCGCACGCTGGCGCTGCTGATGGTTGTCGCCGGCGGCGTCACCGCTGCCATCGACTTTATCTACGCCATCATCACGGTGTTGCGCCACGCCGGCGACGTCACCAAGATCTATCTGATCTGCTTCGCCGTAAGCGTGGTGCTGCCGGTGATCCTGATTAAGCTGCTGGGTCTGATGGGCGCTGTGGTGAGCTACCTAGCCATCATGGCCCTACTCCTGGTGCTACTGATTATCGAGTACGCCCACATCCGCCAGCGCATCGAACGCGACCGCAACCCATACGGCGCCTAATTAGCTGCCCCCGGTCACCGGAATTTGCGATGGAATCACCCCGGCTGGGGCCTCGTTGCGGACGATTTGCGACACGCAGAACTAAGTGAGTAGACTTTTGCCGAATCTCTGACCACACCGGCAAAACACAAGTCAATGACCTGCGGTTTTGTTGAGGCAAATTTGCCGGCTGCTCGGCATTTCCAAAAAAGCCTACTCACTTAGCCAGCGGGCAGCCAAATGATTATTAAATCCCCGTCCCAGAAAAATCATTTGATGGGCAGAAGGGTAAAAGCAGTCAAAAAAGCCCCGTCCCAAATTAGCTACCCCTTGTGCAATCATTCGCCAGGAAGAATGTTCGCGTAGAATTCCGCACCATCGTCCAGACGCAGGATGCCCACGCGGCCGAACTCGGAGCCGGTGGCGGCGGCGCAATCGATGTCGATGCGATCGGGCACGCCGGCGGTATCCTCGCCGCCCAGGCGCACGATCTGCCCGCGCCCCGACTCCTCATCGAGCCCCGCCAGGCCGCCGACCTCGCAATAACGCCCAAGCGACACCGTGGGCGTGTGGCCGCTCACCACGACCGGGCCCTTGCCCTCGGCAGAAAGCAGCCCCGTCGACGCATCCCAATAGCCATGGCGAATCCACAGCAGGTCATCGGACGACTGCACCGCAAGCATCTGCTGCAGTAGCTCGCGATCGGCATCCACCGCTCCCGCACCATCGGCACAATCAACCCCATGTTCAAGCAAAAACGCCCGCGCCGCCTCGGTCTGGATGCCGGCATGTACCAGTAAGTACGGACGCTCGTCAGTCTCGGCCACCGCGTAGAGCGGAAGCGTCGCCATCCAACGCACGAGCTCCTCGTACGCCTCAAATTCCATATCGTTGAGCTGCTGACGGGTAGTCCAACCGCCGTTGATATCCCAGGTCTCGGCATCAAGCGGATCTTGGCCAATGATGGCGTCGAGCATGATCTGCTCGTGATTGCCCTTGAGCACGCGAGCGTTGGGTAGCAAGCGCACGAGCTTAATAACGCCAACTGGATCGGGTCCGCGATCGATCATGTCGCCCAGCACGTACAGGGTATCGTCGGACGCCAGCGAGATCTTGGACAGGGCCTCGTCAAGCGCGCGCACATGCCCGTGAGCATCGGATGTCACATAGATCGCCATGGAACGCCTTTCCCTGCATTACGGCCGAAGCCCGGAGCCGCAACTAAAACTTCAAGTTGAACTTAAACGTTATCCATTGTACTCCGTTGCAATAAAGCTGGAAAGGGTTGCATACCGTCAACGGTTGCCAGCGCACGCCTGCCCACCCGCACCGCTCACGCCACGCCGCCTGGCCCAGCGCCCCGACCAGCGACGCTCCCGTCGCAGCCTCGTGTCGAAAATGCGCACGCCCGCAATCCAGGCCCATAAACCCACCATCTTTGGGTACAAATAAACGCAGATAACTGACCGTGCCACGCCAACCACCCAGGAGCGGACACCATCCATGAACCAGATACTTCTCTTTATCGGCCTCGTCATTATTTTGTGCCTGACCATCAAACCCGTCGGCAATAAACTCCCCTTCCCCACCCTGCTTATCTTTATCGCACTGGGCATGCTGCTGGGCGTCAACGGTCCGGCGCACATCGACTTTAGCGACTATGCGCTCACCGAAACCGTCTGCAGCACGGCGCTGCTGTTCATCATGTTCTACGGCGGCTTTAACACCAACATCGACCGCGCCAAACCTGTCGCCGTGCCCGCGGTGCTGCTGAGCACCCTCGGCGTCGTCATCACCGCTGGCATCACGGGCGCCTTTGCGCACTTCGTGCTGGGCTTCGACTGGATCGGCGGCCTGCTGCTGGGATCGGTCGTGGCGTCTACCGATGCGGCGAGCGTCTTTAGCGTGCTGCGCGAGCACAGCCTGTCGCTGAGAGGTGGCACCGACTCGCTGCTCGAGGTCGAATCGGGCTCCAACGATCCCGTCGCTTACATGCTCACCGCCGTGCTCGCCACACTCGCGGCCGGCGGCGACATTAACATCCCCGTGCTGCTGGCCAAGCAGATCATCCTAGGCGTGGGCCTGGGCCTTGCCATCGGCTGGGCATCAGGCCGCCTTATCGAGCGCGCGCATGCAACAGCCGAGGGCGCGCAGACCATCTTCTTGTTCGCCGTGGCCATCGTCGCCTACGCGCTGCCGAGCTACCTGGGCGGCAACGGCTTTTTGGCCGTATACCTTGCCGGCATCGTGCTAGGCGCGAGCGACATCACCGGTAAGGTCGAACTGGCGCACTTCTTCGACACCCTCACCGAGATGGCCGAGATGACAATCTTCTTTTTGCTCGGCCTGCTCGTGACGCCCGCCCGCCTGCCGCAAATGCTGCTGCCGGGCCTGGCACTCATGGCGTTTATGCTCTTTGTGAGCCGCCCCATCGCCGTCGGTCTGCTGTTGGCGCCCTTTAAGACGAACCCTCGCCAGGTCGCGCTCGTAAGCTGGGCGGGCCTGCGCGGCGCGGCTTCGGTCGTCTTTAGCCTCTTTGCCGTTGTGGCCGGCGTTCCCGGTGGACATGACCTGTTTGACCTGGTCTTTGTGATTGCCGTGTCGAGCATTGTGGTGCAGGGCTCGCTGCTGCCAGCAGTGGCGAAAAAGCTCGATATGATCGATGCAGAAGGCGACGTACGCCGCACCTTTAACGATTACCGCGACGAAGAAGGTATGTCGTTCGTCAAGCTCAAGGTGGGAGCTGGACATCCGTTTGCCGGACGCTCGCTCGCGGATATTGGCAGTGCAACGGACATGCTCGTGGTCCTGGTGCTGCGCGACGGGGCGCACCCGGTGCTGCCCAACGGGGATACCGTGATCGAGGAAGGCGACCTGTTGGTTATGGCCGCGCCGACGTTTGAAGAGCGTGCCGGGGTTACGCTACGCGAGGTCACCGTAACGCCCCATGGACATCTGGCCGGTCAGCGCCTACGCGACGTGCCGCAGGGCAAGCACCCGTTTATCGTGGTAATGCTCAAGCGCGACGGCCAAACGATCATCCCCGACGGCAACACCCTCATATACGCCGGCGACGAAGCCGTCATTGCCACGCTCGCGTCGTAGCCATCCCCACCCATAAGTTGCGGGGAATAGGGACTGAATAGGCCTCTGAACAGCCATTTCAGTCCCCTATTTCACCGCAAGTTATTAAGGGGATGGGTTGAAAAACATTTGAATTGACACCAAAATAAAAAAGCCGGGGAAAACGTCCCCGGCACTTGGAAGCCCTCTCTTTTGAGATGACCGACTTCTTTATATCACGAACGCTAGTTAGATGCCATTCATTGAGGGCTTTATCAGGCGCGCCATCCCATCCCATCCACATGGCGCCATTTGAAAGCCGTCCGATCTCATGCTATAAAAAAGTCGGTACCCTCGAATAGAGGGGCCTCCAAGAGCCGGGGGATGTCCCCCGGCATTTTTTGGGCGTAAAGTCACCGCAACCCCTGCCTTGCCCCTAAGAGGGGCGGGGTAGCCGTCCCGAATTGGCTACATTTGAGCATCAATCGCCCCGGATGAGGTCTCGTTGCGAGCAATTAGCGTCTCTGAAAACTAAGTGAGTAGACTTTTGTCGAATCGCCGACCACGTCACCAAAGCACAAGTCTGTGACCTGCTGGTTTGTTGAAGCAAATTTGTCGGGTGCTCAGGATTTCCAAAAAGTCTACTCACTTAGCCAGCGTGCAGTCAAAATAGAACGGTCGCGAGCTCATCAGACTCCATTGCGACGGCTTATCGTGCATTTTCGCGCAGCTGCGGGCGCAGACGCCCGTCCCAAATTAGCTACCCTAGTCATCGTCGACGGCAAAGTCGCGGAGATCGAGGCCTTCGCATTCGGCTCGCGCTAGGAGCTCTTGGGGCGACTCATCCTCGATATCCGCTACGTCGAGCATGGCAGCCGGAAAGCCCGCACCCGCCGCACTCCCCGCGCGGTCGAGCAGGCTCTCGCGCAACTGGTCTACATCAACGTCGATCTTCATGCTGAAACTCCTACTGGACAATCGCGACCGCATAAGTCGCACGCCCAAACGATGTGCAATAAACCCCAAATACCGCCATAATAAAGCAATGACCATCAGGGAGGTTGCGAACGATGGACAAGCTCGATGCCATGACGGAACAAGTCAGGGACTTTTGTGATGCACGCGGCTGGCGCAAATATCACACACCAAAGGAACTCGCCATCGGCATGGCAACTGAGTCCTCCGAGCTCCTTCAGCTCTTTCGTTTTATGAGCGACGAGCGCATTGCAGAAATGCTCGAAGACACTGAACAACGCCAAGCCATCGAAGACGAGGTCACCGACACGCTCATCTTTCTCCTGCGTTTTGCCGATTTAAACGGAATCGATCTCCCAACTGCACTCTCGTCCAAACTCATGCGCAATGGCGAGCGTTACCCCATCAACGCATCATCTGACGAATACAGAAAGGCGGAACACCGTGAGTAGCGAGTTCGCTCTTCGGCAATACACGCTTCCCCTACCCAAGCCCTTCGAAACAAGCGAATCACTACAAGACTTTGGCACGCCAGAGCCCGGGGCTCACCATGACGAGAGTTGGCCTGTTCTCTACATCCTGACCAACAGTAAAAAGAAGACGGCATACATTGGCCAAACTACCAACTATCAACGCCGCATGAAGCAACACGCCGCAAACGTTGACAAGGATTTCGATCGAACACTTCTGATCGACAACCCTACATTCAATCAGTCAGCGACATTTGAGTTTGAAAACAGGCTCATCGAACTGTTCTGCGCTGACGAAAAATACCAGGTAACCAATGGCAACAATGGCTATGCCCAATTCGATTACTTTGAGCGACCTCAGTACCGCCAGAAGTTCCGAACGCTATGGACAAAACTACGCGAAGAAAACTATGCAATTCACCCCATCGAAGAGCTCGAGAACACTGACCTGTTTAAATTCTCGCCTTTCAAAACGCTCACACCCGATCAATATGAAACGATTGAGACGATTTACAAGCGTCTCGAGCAGGAACAGAAAGATGTTGAAAACGGCAGCCCCAAGAAGAAACGCGTAACCGTCGTAAACGGCGCGCCCGGAACAGGCAAAACCATCCTTGCCATCAGCCTCATGTTCAAAATCAAAAACGAACCCAAACTATCCGGCCTGCGGGTCGGTTTCGTGACACCCATGGAGTCTCTGAGCAAAACGCTCAAAAGGCTCACGCACTTCCTTCCTGGGTTAAAGCCCGGTGATATCCTGAGCCCCAGTGATGTTACCAAAAAGAATCGGTATGACATCCTGCTTGTCGACGAGGCACACCGACTGGGAAACTGCTTGACCGCCGGCGCCGGCATCGGGGCTTTTTACAACACCTGCGATCGCCTCGGCCTTCCGCGCACGAGCAACCAGGTTGACTGGATATTCAAATGCTGTGACAAGGCGTACCTGTTCTACGACCCCAAACAGCAGGTTCGCGCATCCGGACTCAATCGAGACGGCCTTGAGCAGCGACTCAATCAGCTCGAAGAAGCGAGCGTTGAAACTGAAGAGTTCAGTCTAAGCACACAAATGCGCGTACGCGGTGGTGACGAATACCTCGATTTTGTCTATGACTTACTCGACAACAAGGCGTACATGCATGCCGGCATGAAGTTCAAAGAACTCTTTTCATCGGAGCCCTACGACTCGCGAGTCGGCGATCCGAACAGCGATATCCCCAGATACCAGTTTGGGATAGTCGACCGATTTGAGGATTTCTGTTCCCTGCAGCAAACCAAGGAAGAAGAAGTTGGTCTATCCCGCATGACGGCAGGCTTTGCGTGGAAGTGGGAAACGAAGAGACACAAAGACGCGTTCGACATCGTCATTGAGGGTATCCCTAAACGTTGGAACTCGAGCCAAAAGGATTGGGTTAACTCCGCCAACGCCGTCAACGAAGTCGGATGTATCCACACGGTGCAGGGCTACGACCTCAACTACGGCTTCGTAATTCTGGGGCCAGACATTTACTACTGTTAGCGTCGGAATAATTTAGCCAAATATAGTCGGCCGAGATTGACCAATCCCG
>CABQMF010000020.1 GCA_902465265.1 uncultured Collinsella sp.
GATAATACCCCCGTCAACGAGTATGTGGAGCAAATCCACAAGTTCGCACAGGTATGGGGCTGACGAGTCGGCCCTCGTCGTCCTCGCATGCTTGATTCTGACGCTCGACATCGTAGGAGCAGATGGTCACGAGGTCTTGCATACCGGTGGAAACAATAGGTGCATCGACGCCCGGGGTCAAGCCCTGCAACAAAACATCAGCTGCAGAAAGCAAAATCTCCGGACGCATGGAGCCCTCGTTGTCGGCATGGGTGTCGAGCATAAGTACCAGATGGTCCGGTCGCTCCCCCGCCGCGAGCTCATAGCCAACGAGCGTATGGTCCAGATCAAGACGCTTGCTCTTTTTGCCGCGCGCATAGTCAATGCCATGACCCGCGCGCAGCGTGTCGATTGCAGCGCGCACCTCGTCGGCGCTCACGGGTGCCTCGGGGTCCAAGTGCAAGTCGATGCGGTACGACAGACGCGTAAGCTGAGCCGTCAGCGCCGGCGTGCGCACGTCGATGTAGGCAGCCTCGATAGGCGCCAGATCGGCAGGGGACGCCGCGGCCAGGCGCTTAAAGGCCTCGTCGAGAGCGACGAACTCGGTCATAAACAGGTCATACCACTCGCAGGTCGACGACGTGCCCACGGGCAGCGCCGACGAAAAGCCCACGCGCATATGCGGCGAGAAGCCCTGCGTCACGGCATAGGGCAGGCCCGCACGGCGCACGATGCGCTCAATGGTATGGATCAGTTCCAGATGGCCCAGGTACTTAAGGCGATCACGCTTGCCGTAGCGAACGCGCAGCCTAAAGAGCGTGGGATTGTCGGTCAAGCGCTCACTCATGCGCGATCACCCATCAATACGTTCTTGGCGTGGAGCGTGGGACAGATTCCGCAGCCGGTACACGACGTGCGAGTGCAATCTGGCGTCGTGACGCCCTCGAGCGAACGGCGGTATTCGCGCTCGAGGAAGCCGCGCGAGCAGCCGGGGCTCACGTGCTCCCAGGGCAGGCGCCAGTCCAGCTCGTAGGGCAAGTGCACCAGTTCGTTGAGGTCGATGCCGTTTTTGGCAGCGGCCTCCTTCCAGTTGTCGAGCGAGAAGTGCTCCACCCAGGCGTCGAAGCGCGAGCCCGCACGCCAGGCATCGATGATGACCGGCGTCATATCGCGACCGGCACGGGAGAGCGCAGCCTCGACAAGCGAGGTCTCGGCATCGTGGTAGTGCACGCGAACGGCACGGTTGCGCACGCTCGTGATGAGCAGCTTCTGACGGCGCTTGACGTCGTCGTAATCGAGCTGCGGGCACCACTGGAAAGGCGTTGCCGCCTTGGGGATGAACACCGAAACAGAGATAGACACCGAGATAGACCCGCGGCGTGCCTTGGGCACCACGGAGCGGCCGAGCTCCAGCACGTGATCGGCCAGGTTGGCGATAGCCACGATGTCCTCGTCGCGCTCGCCGGGAAGGCCCATCATGAAGTAGAGCTTCATGCGGTTCCAGCCGGCCTCGAAGGCCGCCTTGGCCGCGCGATCCAAGTCCCCCTCGGTCACGTTCTTGTTGATGATGTCGCGCATACGCTGGCTGCCCGCCTCGGGCGCAAACGTCAGGCCGCCCTTCTTTTCGCCGGCAACCGACTCGGCCATGTCAACGCCAAACGAATCCAAGCGCTGCGACGGAATGGACACGCGAATGCCCGTGTCCTCCAGACGACGGTTGAGCCTACCGAGCACGTCGCGGATACAGGAGTGGTCGGTCGTCGAAAGCGAGGTAAGCGACACCTCATCATAGCCAGTCTTTTCCAAACCTTGGATCACTGATGACACGATCTGGTCGGCCGAGCGCTCGCGTACCGGACGATACGTCATACCGGCCTGGCAAAAACGGCAGCCGCGGGCGCAGCCACGCAGGATCTCGATAGACAGGCGATCGTGGACGAGCTGCGCATACGGCACGCACGACTGAGAAAGCGGATTGGTGGCACCAAAGTCCTCGACGACGCGCTTGTAGACTACCGGCGGGACGTCCTTGCCCTCGCGCGGCACGGTGTAGCCATGCGGCGAGCATGGCTCGTCATGACGCACCTCATACAGGGACGGCACATAGGTACCGGCGACCGTCGCGAGCTGCTCGACAATCTGAGCGCGCGAGACGCCCTCGTCGCGCAAGCGGCGATGCAGCTGGCAGATCTCAAGCAGCGACTCCTCGCCCTCGCCAATGAGGATGGCATCGAAGAATGCCGCGTACGGCTCGGGGTTATACACCGAGGGACCACCGGCGACGATGATGGGATCGTCCTCGGTACGGTCGGCAGCCAACAGCGGAATGCCGGCGAGATCGAGCGCTTCGAGGAAGTTCGTCACAGCCATCTCGTGCGGCACGTGCATGCCGACGATGTCGAACGAGGCCACGGGCGCTGCACCCTCGAGCGACAGCAGTGGAATCCCCGCCTCGCGCATGGCATCGCCCATATCGGGCCACGGCACATAACCGCGCTCGCAGGAAATGCCCTCGGCCTGATTAAGGATGTTGTAGAGAATGGCGATGCCCTGATTGGGCAGACCGACCTCATACACGTCCGGATAGATCATGCAGCAGCGATAGTCGGCATCGGCCTTTGAGAGCGTGCCCCACTCGTGGTCGATATAGCGACTCGGCTTTTCGACCTTGGCGAGCAGCGGCTCGATCAGATGAAAACAGTCTTGGTATGGAACGCGCAAAAGAAACCCCTAAGCAGCGAGATCGGATGCATCCTCAAAAGGAGTCATAGGACGGGTGGCACCGGCGACCGTGGTCACCAGGTCGCGAACGCGCGAGAACGTAGCAGCAGCGACCTCGTTGGCGCGGCTGTAGTCGACATCGCGCTCGTAGAGCGACACGAGCGCGCGACCCATGCCATAGGTACCCGCGGCGGCGGTAAGCGCCTTGACGACAAAGCCGATGTGCGGCGTCTGCTTCACCAATGCGCGGGTGACGGCGCGAATCACCAGACCACCGGCAAGCACGCCTGCGACCTCATAGCCGCGCTCGGGCTTAATGCCGCGCCCAAAGATGGCCGCCAGCTCAAAGAGCATGCCCACCTGCGCCAGCGCCATCACGGGATAGTCGGCACCCGGCAAAAACACCAGGGCGCCCGTCGCCATGTTGGTGAGCGCGCACGAGGTAATGATGCGATTTGCCGCCGCGATGCGCATAAAGGCAAAATTGGCGGCAAAAGCCGTCTCCTTGTCCGTACGATCGAGGATCCAGCGGGCAAGCGTCTCGAGCAGATAGGTCTTATCGGTCGCCGCCACCACGCCGAGCATGGGCGTAGATTCCTCAACGAACGGCACCTCGACGGCGGACTCGGCAAGCACGCACACGGGCGCGCCGGCAATCACGAGCTCCTGCACAGCACTCTCCAGGCGGTCGGATCCGCACGAGAGGACCAACACCACGTCGGTATCGGCCTTGGGAACGATACGGTCCTCCCCCAGGCGATCAACACGCACAATGCCCGAAGTCGTCTGCGGCACAAAGGCATCGCGCACCGTCTCGACCAAAAAGCGAGACGCGGTCGAATCAAGGTAAACCGAGACACGCACCGGTGTATCGGAATCCTTCTTAACAGACGCGCCCATCTTAAAAGCGCTGGTCAACTTATCTACGGGAATCTTCATGGCAAACCCCTCCAGCGGTTACGCGGCGCCCGAACGATGCCGCCATATGGATTGTACGATACCCACCGTCAGCAACTGAATCATCATCGACGACGAACCAAAACTAATAAACGGCAGCGGAATACCAGTAATCGGCATCATGCCAATGCACATGCCGATGTTCTCGAAGGTCTGGAACGCCCACATGCCGACGATACCCACGCACGATAGGCGCAAGAACAGCGACTCGCACTTAAAGGCAACGCGGATTGTCGAGAAAATCAGCATCACGTAGAGGCACAGAAGCAAAAAGGAGCCGCAGAAGCCGAACGTCTCGGACAGGAAGGCGAAGACGAAGTCGGTGTGGAACTCGGGTAGAAAGCCGCCGGCCGACTGCGTCGCGTGGCCCAGGCCCTTACCAAAGAATCCACCCGAGCCGACGGCAATGAGCGACTGCTGCAGGTTGTAGGCATCGTCCGAATTGGCATTGTCGGGGTCGATGAAGACCGTCAGACGATTCATCTGATACTGCTTAATGAGCACATCGTGGCCGAGCAACGAATCGAAGACAGAATCGAGCGCCAGGACGAGCGCCACCAAACCCACGAGCAGGGCCAAGGTCGACAGCACCCATTCGCGGCGTGCACCGCTCATGCAGATGACGATGGCACCCGAGACCAGCACGACCAGGCCCGAGCCCAGGTCGCCCATGGCGACGACGGCCAAAAACGGGATGGACAGCATACCGCAGAGCTTGACGTAGTCGCGAACGGTATCGATGCGGCCGTTGTATTGCGAGCCAAGCGTGGCCATAAAGAAGATGGTGATGAGCTTGGCGAGCTCAACGGGCTGGAAGGTCAGGCCGATACCGGGAATCTTGATCCAACCCGTCATTCCCAAGCCGCCCGTGTAGGACAGGCCCGGAATCTTGGGCGAAAAGATCACAATAAGGTCAATGACGAGCAGCGCCGTCGAGAAATTGGAAATGCCACGCAGGTCGGTGCGCCAGACGAGCACCGCCAGCACCGCGCCAATGCCAATGCCCAGCAGGTGGCGCGAGAACGAGGCATCGGCCTTAAACTGCGACGCCGACCAAATGATGATGGCGCCATAGGCAACGAGCGCGACGGTAGCCAGCAGCACACCGATGTGTACCTTCTGGCGGAACGTGCCGCGCGAGGCCGAGAGCTGCTTATTAACGCGGTCCAGGCTGCTGCGAGAGCCGGTTTTGGTTGAGCGGAACAGGTCCGCCGGCGAAAAGTCCATCGCAACCTCCTATCGAACCGAGGAATCGCCCGTGGCCGTCGACGTGTCGGGCTCGTCATAAATCGCACCGAGGACATCGCGCACGACGTGCAGCGCGGTATCGGAGCCACCACCGCCCTGTTCCAAGACAGTGACAATCACGTACTTGGGGTCATCGGCCGGCGCGTAGGCGCAAAACCACGCGTAATCGTCCTCGCCGCTCTTCTCGCCCGTGCCGGACTTACCGTAGACCGTAGGGGTCAGGGAGTTAAAGTGCGCGGCGGTCGAAGTCGACGCAGAGTAAATCACATCGTGCATGCCGTTGCGAACAAGAGCCAAATCCGAATCGCTGTTGATCTTGGCCTCGAGACGCTTCTTCTTGCCCTTGCCGTTGTAGTTGTAGGCGTCACCGTCGCCATCGCGCGACACCGCCGACAAAAACACATGCGGCACATACTGTTTGCCGCCGTTGGCAATGCCCATATAGGCGCAGGCCATCTGCAGCGGTGTCACCAAAATGTCGCCCTGGCCGATGGCGATGTTCGTCATATCGCCAGCGTTCCATTTGCGGTCCTCGGCAGAGGCATCGGTAAAGTAAGACTCTTTCCACTCGGCATCGGGAATGCGGCCGGCACCCTCACTCGGAAGGTCGATACCGCAGGTCTTGCCTAGGCCCCAGCGACGAAAGACCTCTTGCAGGCCCTCGGGGTGCTGGTCGTTGTAGAAAAACGCCTTGCCCATATCGTAGAACACGGGGTCGCAGGAGTTGGCGATACCGGACTGCAGCGTCATCGTGCCGTGGCCGGAGTGCAGCCAGCAGTATTTTCCCCACGACTTGCCCAAGCCGGTCCAATAACCCGTGCAGTTGGTCGTCTGACTCGACGTGTACGTTCCAAACTCAAGGCCCGCCAAGGCCGAGAGAGGCTTAATGGTCGAAGCCGACATGTACTGGCCGCTAATGGCGCGGTTGAGCAGCGGATGCGAACCCTCGTCATCGTTGAGCTCGGTCCAAACATCGTTGGAGACGCCACCGATAAACACCGAAGGATCGAACTTGGGCTCACTGGCCATGCCCAGAATCTCGCCGTTATTGGGGTCGAGGCACACCACGGCACCGTTGCCGGCGTCGCTGTGGCCTGTGGTCTTAGCGAGCTCAATGGCACTTGCAAGCGCCGTCTCGCAGGCTTGCTGAATCTTGAGGTCGAGCGTGAGCTTAATGTCGGAACCGGCCTTCGCGGGCACGGCGCCGGCCTGACCGGTCACATTGCCCGAGGCATCGACCTTCACCGTCTGCTCGCCGCGAATACCCTGCAGCAAGTTTTCGTAGTAGCTCTCGACGCCCGCCTGGCCCACGATATCGCCCGACTGGTACGTAATCTGGCCGGCGGCGCTATCGTTATCGCCCGAAGCCTTCTTGTTCTGAGCCTCGAGCTGCTCGGAGGTAATGGTGCCGGTATAGCCCAAAATGTGACAGGCCGTCTCGCCGTACGGGTACTGGCGCTCGGTGCGCTCGGCAATCTTGACGCCCGGGAACTCGCCGGCATGCTCCTTGATATAGGCAACCGTGGAGCGGCGCACGTCCGTCGCGATGGTATGTAGACTCTGGGCGCCCTCGGAATTGTCCTGAATGTTGCGCAGAACCGCGACGTAGGGCATTCCGAGCACATTCGCGAGGTGATGCACCAGCACGGTGTCATCGGCCAGGTCGCGATAGGCGACAACGGCAAGTGAGGGACGGTTTTGCACAAGTGCCACGCCATTGCGATCAAGGATTCGTCCGCGCACAGCCGGCGTGGTGACAGTACGGGTCTGATTGCTCTTGGCCTGCTTGTCGTAGTAGTCCGACGAGACCATCTGCATACCCCACAGCTTAACGGCGAGCGCGGCAAACATCGCGCCCACGCCGGCGGTGAGGATGGAGAAGCGACCCTTGAAGGCGGTTGCGGCGGTATTGCCCTCGCCCTCGGTGGCGCGCGGGGCCGTTCCATGCTGCGTGTCGTAGGTAAAACGGGAATCGCCGCGGCGCATGATGACCAGCGCGACCACAATGGCCACGACCAGCACGATACCGGCGATGATAACCGTCATCTGGGAAGACATCTATGAGCCTCCCCTATTTGAGTTTGCGAGTCTTGGGCTTAAAGCGCATGCCCGCCTGATGACCACCGCGTGCGGAGAATCCGTAACCGGACTGCGGCACGACACCGGACATCAAAAACGGAATGGCAACCAGACCCGTCAGGATCGAAGACGGCAGTGCATGACCAAAAACGGCCACCACAAAGCTCGTCTCCAGACCCATAAACAGCAAGATGATGCTGTAGACCACATTGATGACAAGCGCGAAGGCGCCCACGGTAATACCGCGCGCGCTCGGGGAGCCGCCCGTCTGACCGGCCGCGCTGTGCACCAGGGCAAAACTGCCCACCGTCAGCAGCAGCGACATAACGCCCACCGGAACGGCGGCGGAAAGATCATAGAACAGGCCGCTGCAAAAACCGCAGACGACAGCCCGCGTGGGATCGCCCGAGAACACGCTCAGGCATACCAGGATAATCATAAAGTTGACGCGACCGCCCGCAATGGAGATCTGCGGCGCCAGGCCCGCCTGCAGCAGCACGCACACAATGGCGGCGATTGCAAACGTGCGGGAGCTCGCCCCCTGCTCGTGTAGATCCATGGACATGCCCCCTATTCGCTCGAGCCGGAATCGGTCGTCTCGGACGTGTCGGAACTGTCATCCGAGCTCTCGTCCTTCGTCTTGGTCGCAGCATCGCGCGACGTTCCCTGCGGCGTGCTGTTAGCAGAGCTCACGTCCTCGTCCGAAGCCGACTGCTCGTCGGTCAGCGAGGTGATGACGAGCACCTCCTCGTTGTTCTCGGCCGTGGTCTGAGCGCGCACCACAATGGTGTAGTACACATCGTTGGCCGACTTCTCCACCGAGGAAACGGTGCCGAGAGGCAGGCCCTTGGGGAACACGCCGCCAATGCCAGAGGTCACGATGATGTCGCCCACTTTGACGTTGGAGTCGACGCTCACGTACTCAAGGCGCAGGGTGCCATCGGGCTGGCCCTGCAGCATACCCTGGGCGCGCGTGTCCTGCACCATAGCGGACACGCCCGAGCTCTCGTCGCCAATCAGGCGCACGGTAGAGGTCTTGGCCGATACCTCGATAATCTGGCCGATAACACCGGCAGAACTCGTCACGGGCATGTTGATGGTAAGGCCGTCGGCAGAGCCTTTGTCGATGGTAACGGTCGAGGTCCAGGCATCGCCCGACGCACCGACAATACGAGCGGCGGTCGACTTAAGGTTGTAGGTCGATTGCAGGCCGACCAGCCCCTCCAGACGCTCAGCGGTCTTTTGAGCCTCGGAGAGCTCAGCAACCTTAGAGGTCAGTTCCTCGTTTTGTTTTTTGAGCTCGTCGAGCGTGTCCTGCGACGCCGTAAGGTTAGAGAACACGTTGCCGATCGCATTGAAGGGAGCCGCCGCAGCCGAACCCACAAAGCGCACCGGCGAGGTAATCGTCGTTACGCCCGAACGCACGGCATGAATCGGCCCGGCCTCGCCCTCACGGATATAAAACGTGAGCAGCAACACCGAAATCAGGCTGAAAACAATCAACGGGCGCATACCCGTTGATTGTCGCTTGGTATTCAGATTTGGAGAGAAACCCGAAGATCGTGCCAAATGGAATCCACCTTTTGGAAATTAAGCATTGGTTTGGACGAAGCCGCCGTCAAAGGCGTTGGCCTCGAGCACGCGGGCGCAGCCGTTTACGACGTTATCGAGCGCCGTGGGGCTGACGTTGACCGAAACGCCGGTCTCGTCGCGCAGGCGCACGTCGAGGCCGCGCAGCAGCGCACCGCCGCCGGTCAGCAGAATGCCGTAGTACATAAGGTCCGAGGCAAGATCGGGCGGCGTGGCGTCCAAAGCGTCCTTAACGGCCTTGGCCATCTCATCGAGCGGCTTGTTAAGCGCGCGACGAATCTCCTCGCTCTCGATACGCACGGTCTTGGGCAGGCCCGTGATAACGTCGCGGCCGTTGACTTCGACGTCGAGCTCATCCTTGAGCGGCACGGCGGAGCCGACCTTGATCTTGATGTCCTCGGCCGTGCGCTCGCCGATAGCCAGGTTGTAGGCATCGCGAACATGGGTGAGGATAGCCTGGTCGAACTCGTCGCCGGCAATGCGGATGGACTGCGAAACGACAATACCGCCCATAGCGATAACGGCGACCTCGGTGGTGCCGCCGCCGATATCGATGACCATGGAGCCCGTGGGCTCCTCGACGGGCAGGTCGGCGCCGATGGCAGCCGCCATGGGCTCCTCGATCAGATAGGCCTGGCGAGCGCCAGCCTGGATCGTGGCCTCAAAGACGGCGCGCTTCTCGACTGACGTGACGCCGGAGGGAACGCACACGACGACGCGCGGACGCGGAGTCCACGGATAGCGCTTCTCGGAAGCCTTGTCGATAAAGTAGCGAAGCATGGCCTCGGTGACATCGAAGTCGGCGATGACGCCGTCCTTAAGAGGACGAACGGCCACGATGTTGCCGGGCGTACGGCCGAGCATACGCTTGGCCTCGATGCCGACTGCCAGGATGCGCTCGTCGTTCTTGTCGATAGCGACAACGGAGGGCTCGCGGATGACGATGCCCTTGCCGCGCACGGAGACGAGCGTATTGGCGGTGCCGAGGTCGATGGCGAGATCGCCCGCATAGCTACCGAAGAACATATCCATCAAAGAAAACAACGCAACTCCTGATGTGTTGGATGATTGCTGGAAAACTACTAGCCCATCATACTAGCGCAAGCCCGGCACCTCACTTGCGGTGAAGCGCCGGGCAGAGCCAAATCTCATAAGGTCACTACTGGTTGTCAGCGGCCGAAAAATCGATATCGAAGGAGGAAACAGCCCAACCGATATGGTTGTCGGAGCGCACGAACTTAACGGTGTACTCCTGCTCGCCGCCCTTGGACAGCGAAGCCTTCACCTTGGCGGTGGTCTCGGTCATGGACTGATCCATACCCTCGATGGAGACGGTGGCGCCCTGCGGGATCGAGGAGATGATCATCGCCTTGGCGTCCTCGGACAGGCTCGAGGCCAGGCAGGACTCGGCCTTGGCGGTATCGCCGTCACCGGCAGCCTGGAACAGGTCGGTGATGACGGACTCCTGCGAGGGGTAGCCCATGCCGCGCGTATAAGCATAGCCAAGACCGCCGGCCGCGATCACGATGAGCAGAAGCAGTACCAGGAAGATCTTGAGACCCGTGTGGCGGTGGCGACGACGAACCTTGGCCTGCTTGCGGTCCTGCTGGACCATCTCGGACTCGGACAGCGTAAAGAAGCCGGTGTCAGAGGGGTCGGGCATAAACTGACCGGTCGCGCCCGTGGGATCGAGCGGGTCGACAGCGGGAGCGTCCATCGCGGGAGCCGGGGCCGTGGACATGGCCGTCTGGGCCGAAAGCGCGGCGAGCGAATCGTGCACGCGGGCAAGCTCGTCGGCCTGCTCGGGCGTGAGCTGATAGATACCGTCAGCGGTAGCGGCGTTAAAGGCATCGAGCGCATCGGAGGGACGGCCGGCGGCGGAAAGCGCTTGGCCCATCCCGGCGTTGAGGGCGCGCGTATCGTCGCGCGGGCCGGCAAAGTCGATAGCCGTGCGGTAGGTCTCAACGGCGTCCGCGGGGCGGCCGAGCTTGATGAAGCAGCGGCCCAGATCGCCGAGGGCGGCGGCAGGAGCCGGGTTGGCGCCGTCGATGGCAGCCTGACGGAAGGCGGTACCGGCGTTGGCATAGTCGCCCGACTGGAACAGCGCGTTGCCCAGACCCAGGTAAGCCTTAAAAGGCGTGGCGTAGGAAGCGTCCTGGGTAGCTGCAGAGAACGCCTGGGCAGCCGTGGTGTAGTCGCCCACCGCGGCGAGCGCCTTGCCGCGGTTGGTGAGCAGAGCGCCGCGCTTGCCATAGGCGCCGTCGTTGAGGGCGGCGGCGTAGGCCTCGGCGGCCTCGGCGTACATGCCCAGATGCATCAGGGCGTTGCCGCGCAGGTGGTCGGCCTCGCCCATGATCTCGTTGGGAGTCTTTGCCGCGCCAAGCATCTGGGCGGCAGCGGAAAAATCACCCGCGCGATAAGCGGCGCGGCCCTGTTGGATCAGCTGGCTATTCAAGGAAGTCCCCTTTACTCGTGAACGATCTCGACATGAACGATCTCGTCGCCGGCGCGCAGCTGCGAGATGACGTCGAGGCCCTCGACCGTGGTGCCAAAGACGGTATAGCCGGAGTCGAGGTTGTGCTGGGCACCCAGGCAGAAGTAGAACTGCGAGCCCGCGGAATCGGGATCCATGGAGCGAGCCATGGCAAGCGCGCCGTCAACATGGCTGTTGCGCGGATTGGTGGCAAACTCGCCCTTGATGCAGTAGCCGGGGCCGCCGGTACCGGGCATGCCGTCGGGGCCCTCAAGGCCGGCAGCGACGTCGGCGCCGGACATATCGCGGGTATTGGGGTCGCCGCCCTGGATCACAAAGCCGGGCACGTAGCGATGGAACTTAAGGCCGTCATAGAAGCCCATAGTGGAAAGCTCGCAGAAGTTCGCCACATGGATGGGGGCGCCCTCACCGTCAAACTTGACCTTGATGGTACCCTTCGACGTCTCGATCACCGCGCACTCGTCACCGACGAGCTGGTACTCGGGCGTATAGAGCTCTTTCTTAAAACCAAACATGTGGTTCCTTCCTCGTGCGTTTAAAGCATATTTGTACGAATTGTAGCAATAAGCACGGGCTTCCATCAATTGCGCACGCAGGTTATGCCGCCGGAGGGCAACAAATTACGAACGTTGCTGCGGCTTCCATGCACTCACGTTGGCGTCGTACTGGTTAAGCGCGCTGTTGCCGCCTTGTGCAATGGGCGCCAGGATCTCACTCTGACGGGCGCTCAGCGACTCGCCGTCGGGAATGGACAGCGAGATATCCCAGCTCTGGCAGATCACGTCGACACGCTCGTACATCCACTGGGCAAGCTGCTTTAGATGATCGATGTCCTCCGCATAGACCGTGTCGTCCTGAACCTTGAGGTTGTTGAGCTCATCCTGGGTCTTTTTAATCTGATCGCGTAGGGCATAGGCGCTCTGCGACAGCTCCTGGCGGGTGGAGAGCGGTGTACGCAGATAGCCGTTATTAAACGAATCGATGACCTCGCCGATCTGATCATCATCGCTGTACGACACGATGGTCTGGTACAGGCCGTCGAGCCTGGTGTAGAGCTGGTCGTCGGTTAAGACGGTCTCCTCCTGAACGACCTCGGACGCATCCTCTTGCTTGGGCTCTTTCTCGGTGGCCTCGCCCTTTTGGCGCGACGGGAAGGTGGTCTTGGCGGCCTGGCCAAACTGGTCGTAGAAGCCGGGCATGACGCCCATGGGATCGGCAGTCACAAACCAATAGGCACCACCGCACACGGCGGCGAGCACCGCGATGACGATGAGCGGTTTGGGGATATGGCGCTTGTGCTTGTGATAGGCATCCTCGTCGGGATGGACCTTGCGCTTGGGCTTTTGCTTTTTAGGCTGGGCATCATCGCGCAGGGACACCGGCGTGGGGATATCGACCTTGGGGATGCCAAAGTCCTTATCGAAGGCAGGCAGCACGCAGGTCTCGTTGGGGTCGGCTGCGTCGGAGAGCACCGCGGCGGCAGACGCCGGCGCATGGGGCACCTCGGTATCGATCTGCTCCTGCGTCAGGCGCGGAAAGCCGGCCGTACGCCCTGCGGCCAGGTCGGATGCGGCCGCGTCCTCGGAAAGGATGCCCGGCGCGGGGCGTCCACACTTGGGACAGGTGCGGTCATGCGGGGACAGACGGGCGCCGCAGCCGTCGCAAAACACGAACTCGGTATGCTCGGGGCCATCGCCCGGACCAACGTATGCGTTGCAATAGGGGCAGAACGAGGCGCCGTCCTCGATGGTCTTTAGGCAATGCGGGCAGATCACGGCATCCTCTTTCCGAAGCAATTCAAACAATTGAGGTTAGAGCATAACATCGCTTCGCTCCCACAAGCGCAAGGCACCAATTCAACATCGCCAGGGCAGTCTTTTGGACGATGATTTTTCTGGGACGGGGATTACTTCTTTTTCTTGGGCATCGAGACTTTGATGCCCTGGGCCGATTTGGTCACGCGGGAGCGCTTGGCACCGGCGCCTTTCTTTTTCTTGGGCTGGGTCTGGGCCACGCCCTCGAGTGCACGAGCCTCGGCCTCGCGGACAGTGCGCGCCTCGCGGCGCTGCGCCATATCGGCGGCAACGCGCTTGGCAAAACGCTCGGCGGTCGACCCCGTCGAGCTCACCTTGCCGCCGCCGCGCCCCAGACGCACGCGCACGCCACGGCCAAAGCCGGTAGCCGCATGACGGCGACGAGGCTTAAGCGAGTCCATCATCGTGGCAAGCTTAAAGAACACCGCGCAGGTAAAGACGATGATAACCGCCAAAATGACCATCTGGCCCATCGACAGGTTGGCGATGGACAGCAGCCCCGGGAACCCGATAACGCCCGTCAAAATACCGGCGACGACAAACACGAAAAGCAACACGCGCAAGGGCGTAAGCGGCTGCGAGATGCGCCAGATCAGGCTGACACTCGCCGCGCACGACGTGAGCAGGCACATGGTCGAAAGCGTAAGCTGGCTAAAGCCAAATACGCGCGCCACAAAGATATCGAGCGCCGCAGCCAAAATGACCGCAATCGACGCCGGCAGCGCACGCTTAAGCACGTTGGTCAAGAACGACCCCTTCACGCGGGCGTTGTTGGGCTCCAGGCCCAGCACAAAGCCCGGCGCGCCGATGCAGAAGAAGTTGATGAGCGTCATCTGAATGGGCTCGAAGGGATACGGCGGCAGCGCGATGCACAGCGCCGCCAGGCCCATCGAGAACAGCGTCTTGGTCAGAAAAAGCGCTGCAGAGCGCTGCAGGTTATTGATAGAACGACGGCCCTCGGCCACCACGGCGGGCATCGAGGCAAAGTCGTTATCGACGAGCACGATCTCGGCCACATTGCGCGCGGCATCGGAGCCGGCGGCCATCGCCACGGAGCAGTCGGCCTCCTTGAGCGCCAGCACGTCGTTGACGCCGTCACCCGTCATGGCCACGGTGTGCCCGCGGCGCTTGAGCGCCTGTACGAGCTCGCGCTTCTGTTGCGGCGTCACACGCCCAAAGACATGATAGCGGTCCACCGCCGCGTCGAGCTTGGCTGACGTATCGAGGGTCGTGGCGTCCACGTAAGCGTCGGCGCCCGGCACGCCCACCACGCGCGCGATCGACGACACCGTACGCGGGTCGTCGCCGCTGATCACGTTGAGGGTCACGCCCTGCTCGTTAAAGTAACCGATAGTCTCGGCTGCCGAGGTACGAATCTCGTCACGGATGGTCACAAAGCCCACGGGCTCGGCCTCGCCCACCATGTCGCCGTCGGGCGTAAAGCCGTCCACGCGCGCCACCACGAGCACACGGCAGGTATCGGCGAGCTCGGCCACACGATTCTCGACCTGAGCAAATGTGCGATCAGAGAGCACAAACTGCGCGGCGCCCATCACATAGGAGCCCTGCGCAAACGACGCGCCGCTCCACTTTTTGGACGACGAGAACGGAATGACCGAGAGCGGCTCGGACACCTCGACCGGACGATCGGCGTAGTAGTTGAGCAGCGCCTGGCAGGTCTCGTTGGCATCTGCCGAGGTCGCACGTGCTACGTTGGCAAGCGCAAAGTCGAGCACCGTGGTCTCAACGGGGACAGCAGCCTCGTCAGAGTCCGCGCCAAAGCCAACACCCTCAACAGGCAGCGGGTAGGTACCCTCGACTTCCATACGGCCCGAGGTAATGGTGCCCGTCTTGTCCAGGCACAAAACGTCGACGCGCGCGAGCGTCTCGATGCAGTAGAGCTGCTGTGCCAGCACCTTACGACGCGCCAGGCGCACCGTGGCAATCGCGAGCACCGACGAGGTCAGCAGCACCAGGCCCTGCGGAATCATGCCCAGCAGGGCACCCACCGTGGACAGCAGCGCCGAAGAAGGCACTCGACCGGCCAGCAGCTCGGAGAAACACCAGGAAAGCGCGCTATCGCCCGGGGTTCCCGCGGCATCCCACAGCTCGCTCACACTCGAGGAAAAGAGCGCCAGACCAAGCGGAATCATGATAATGCTCGCGAACCGCACGATGGCGTTGAGCGCGTTCATGATCTCGGAATTGACCTTTTTGACGTACTTGGCCTCGTTGTTGATCTTTGCCACGTAGTTATCGGCGCCGACATGGATCACGCGGGCGCGCAGCAGGCCCGAGTCGATAAAGCTGCCGCTCATGAGCTCGGAGCCGGGCTGTTTCTTGATGAGGTCGCTCTCTCCCGTCAGCAGGCTCTCGTTGACGAGCGCCTCGCCCGACACCACCACGGCGTCGGCGGGAATCTGGTCGCCACGCCCCAGGCGAATGATATCGTCGAGCACGATCTGGTCCAAGTCGAGCTCCACCTCGGCGCCGTCGCGCACCGCGATGGCCTTCTTAGAGGTGAGCAGCGTAAGCTTGTCGACCATCCGCTTGGAACGCATGGACTGAATGACGCCAATTGCCGTGTTCAAGAACACCACGAACAGGAACGTCAGGTTCTTAAACGAACCGGTCAGCAACACCAAAATCGCCAAGACCACGTTGATCAAGTTAAACAGCGTGCAGAGGTTCTCGATGATGAGCTCGCGGACCGACTTGGTCTTGAGCTCCATGTTGCGGTTGATCTTACCGGCGGCGATGCGCTCCTCGACCTCGGTGGTCGAGAGTCCGCGCTCGATATCCGTTGTTGCCATACCACGTCCCATCACGTCGCGTCGGTATAAGAAAACCGCCCGGACCATGCGAGGTTCGGACGGTCTTACGTTCGATGGTGCCCCATGTTGGATTCGAACCAACGGCCTTCTGCTCCGGAGGCAGACGCTCTAATCCCCTGAGCTAATAGGGCGAACGGTAGGCATTATACCCAAGTGCGACACGGGCTAACAAAATAATAGAAAAAGCTTTGCAATTACGTGGGAGACGCGCCGCGACGGCGCGCTTTAGGCGGCAAAAGCGAGTCAGATAGTATAAACTCTCATGGACATATATAACGGCTCGCGATGCGGGCCGTTTTTGCAAGGACTATCCATCGAGGTGAGAGGCACACCATGATTGCGATTTTAAAGCAGAGCGCCAGCGACGAGGCCGTAAGCCACATTGTCAGCTGGATCGAGAAAAAGGGACTCAAAACCGACGTCTCGCGCGGCGAGAACGAGACCATTATCGGCCTGGTGGGCGACACGACTAAGATCGACCCGTTCCTGCTCGAGTCCATGGACGTCGTCGAGCGCGTGCAGCGCGTCTCCGAGCCGTTCAAGCGCGCCAACCGCAAGTTCCACCCCGAGGACTCTGTTATCGACTGCGGCCACGGCGTCAAGATCGGCGGCGACCAGTTCCAGGTCATCGCCGGCCCCTGCTCCGTCGAGGGCGAGAACCTCATCCGCATCGCACGCCGCGTGAAGGCCGCCGGCGCCACGATGCTGCGCGGCGGCGCCTACAAGCCCCGCACCTCCCCGTACGCCTACCAGGGCATGGGTCCCGCCGGCCTGGACCTGCTGTGCGAGGCATCCGCCGAGCTCGACATGCCGATCGTCACCGAGATCATGGACCCGCGCGACGTGCAGGTCTTCCTCGACAAGAAGATCGACGTCATGCAGATCGGCGCTCGCAACGCCCAGAACTTCCCCCTGCTCAAGGAGGTCGGCAAGACCCAGACCCCGATCCTGCTCAAGCGCGGCATGTCTGGCACCGTCGACGAGTTGCTTATGGCAGCCGAGTACATCATGAGCGAGGGCAACGACAACGTCATCCTGTGCGAGCGCGGCATCCGCACCTTCGAGACCCGCACCCGCAATACCTTCGACCTCAACGCCGTGCCGGTGCTGCATCACCTGTCGCACTTGCCCGTCGTCGCCGACCCCAGCCACGCCACCGGTTACACCCGCTATGTTGAGCCCATGGCGCTCGCCGCGACTGCCTGCGGCGCCAACGGTCTGGAGATCGAGGTCCACGACGACCCGAGCCACGCTTGGTCCGACGGCGCTCAGGCCCTCACCCCCGACCAGTTCGACGACACCATGCGCCGCATCCGCGCCATCCGCGAGGTCGTCTGCCAAGAGACCGTTCAGGAGTAGCCCATGGGTACGGTGAGAAACGCACGCGTTAACCAGGGTGGCCCCAAGTGCGCCGGCATCGTGGGCCTGGGCCTCATCGGCGGCAGCTTTGCCCGCGGCTATGCGCAGGCGGGCGTCCGCGTGCTGGCCTGGGACCCCGATGACGACGTCATGACGGCCGCCAGCATGGGCACCGTTGCCGGCGAGCTCAACGACGAGACGCTCGGCGAGTGCGACATCATCGTCCTGGCTTGCTACCCCGAGGCCTGCATCGAGTGGCTCGAGGCGCACGCCCAGGCACTCGCCGACGCCACCGACACCGAGGCCATCATGGGCCCCGTGGTGATCGACACCGTGGGCGTCAAGGGTATCGTGTGCGAGCGCGCCTTTGAGCTTGCCCGCGAGCACGGTTTTTACTTTGTGGGCGCGCACCCCATGGCGGGCACGCAGTTCTCGGGCTACGCGCATTCCCGCGCCGACCTGTTCCAGGGCGCACCGCTCGTGCTTGTACCGCCCGCAGTAGACGACGCACTTAAGCTGGAGCTTTTGGGTCAGGTGCGCGAGATGGTACGTCCCTTAGGCTTTGGAAAGTTCAGCGTAACGAGCGCCGCCGAGCACGACCGCGTCATCGCGTTTACGAGCCAGCTCGCGCACGTCGTCTCCAACGCCTATGTTAAGAGCCCGACCGCCCAGGTCCACCACGGCTTTTCGGCCGGCAGCTACCGCGACCTCACCCGCGTGGCGCATCTCAATCCTCAGATGTGGTCCGAGCTCATGATCGACGACGCCGATGCGCTCGCCTTCGAGATTGACCATCTGACCGAATCGCTCGGCGCCTACAGCCGCGCCCTTAAGGACCGCGACCAGCGCTATCTGGAGAATCTCCTTGCCGAAGGCGACCGCATCAAGCGCGCGCTCGACGACGAGGCCTCCAACTAGACCACCCATCACGCCAGGTCGAAAGGACCGAAGCTTATGGCGATTACCATCGATATCGACACCGCACGCCCCTACCAGGTGCATGTGGGCACTTTTTTGCTGGAGCAGGCAGGCCCGCTCGTACGCGCCACCGCCGGCGGCTCGCGCGCCGTCATCGTGACGGACACCAACGTAGGCCCTCTTTACCAGATGCCCGTTAAGCAGAGCCTGGAATCCGCAGGCTACGAGGTGAGCATCTGCACTTTCGAGGCCGGCGAGGCCCATAAGCGTGCCGAGACCTACGTTGCCATTTTGGAGTTTGTGGCCGAGCACGAACTTTCGCGCTCCGACGTGATCGTGGCGCTCGGCGGCGGCGTCGTGGGCGACGTGGCGGGCTTTGTGGCCGCCACCTACATGCGCGGCTGCAAGTTTGTGCAGATTCCCACAAGCCTGCTCGCCATGGTGGATTCGTCGGTCGGCGGCAAGACGGCCATCGACCTGGCAGCCGGCAAGAACCTGGCCGGCGCCTTTTGGCAGCCGAGCGTGGTCATCGCCGACGTGGGGTGCCTGGCAACCCTCACGCCCGAACAGTTCGCCGACGGCTGCGGCGAGGTCGTCAAGCACGCCGTGATCGCGGACCCCGAGCTTTTCGCCGAGTTGGAGAAGACCCCACTCACGCTTGAGCTGCTGAACCGCGACGTGGCCCGCGTGGCGCTCATCATCGCCCGCAATATCGACATTAAGCGCGCCGTGGTCGTTGCCGACGAGCGCGAAACCAATCAGCGCAAGCTCCTCAACTTTGGCCACAGCGCCGGGCACGCCGTTGAGGCCTGCGAGCACTTTAAGCTCGGCCACGGCAACTGCGTGTCGATTGGCATGGGCATCATCACGCGCGCCGCGGCCCTGCATGGCGTATGCGATGCCGAGCTGCCCGATCGTATTGAGGAGCTCTGCGCCCGCCACGGCCTCAAGACCCGCTGCGACCTAGATGCCGATGCCGTCTTTGCCGAGGCGCTCCACGACAAAAAACGCGCGGGCGACACCATCGACCTGGTAATTCCGCACGACATTGGCCGTTGCAGCATCGACCGCACGCCGCTTTCCACCTTCCACGATTTGATTGCCGAGGGCCTCGGCCAGAAGGGAGACGTTTCCGCATGTTAGCCCGCATCACCC
Source organism: uncultured Collinsella sp. (assembly GCA_902465265.1). Taxonomy (GTDB): domain Bacteria; phylum Actinomycetota; class Coriobacteriia; order Coriobacteriales; family Coriobacteriaceae; genus Collinsella. The sequence continues at coordinate 19,149 of CABQMF010000020.1, forward strand.
CGTCCCCGCTCAAGGGCACCGTTCCCGCCATCGCATCCAAATCGATGGCGCATCGCCTCATCATCTGCGCCGCACTTGCCAACGGCGAGACGCACGTGACCTGCAACACGACCTGCGCCGATATCGAGGCCACGGTGCGCTGCCTCACGGCGCTCGGCGCCCGCATCGAGACCGTCGAGGACGGCTTCCAGGTCCACCCCACCATGAAGAGCATTGAATTTGGCCTGCTCAAGGCCCTTGCCGGCGGCACGCTTGACTGCGGTGAGAGTGGCTCCACGCTGCGCTTCATGCTGCCTATCGCCTGCGCGCTGGGTGCGGAGGCCACCTTCGTGGGCCAGGGCCGCCTGGGCGCCCGCCCGCTCTCCCCGCTTTCGGACGAGATTATCGCCGCCGGTTGCGACCTGCAGGGCCTGGGCGGTTTTCCGCTCAAGACGAGCGGCCGCATGCGCCCGGGCACCTTTGTGCTGCCGGGCAACGTGAGCTCGCAGTATATCTCCGGCCTGCTGCTGGCGGCCCCGCTGCTGGCCCAGCCCTCCTGCGTGCAGGTGACCGGCCTCATCGAGAGCCGCCCCTACATCAACCTGACGATCCAGGCCATGAAGGCCTTCGGCGTCGAGGTCAACGTCGAGCGTATTCCGGCCAAGGACGGCCAGCCCGAGGTCACGAACTTCCGCGTGAACAGCGGCTCGTACCGCACGCCCGGCAGCGTGGCCGTCGAGGGCGACTGGTCCAACGCCGCCTTTTGGCTGTGCGCCGGCGCCATCGGCTCCGACCCCATCACCGTCGAGGGCGTGTCGCTGGGCTCCGCACAGGGCGACCGCAACGTGCTCGCCGCGCTTTCGCGCTTTGGCGCCCGTATCGTGCGCTCCACGAACGCCGCCACCGTCCAGTCCGACAAGCTCGCCGGCTTTGAGATGAGCGCCCACGACATTCCGGACCTAGTGCCCGTCATCTCGGCCGTAGCATCGCTGGCTCAGGGCCGCACGTTCATCCGTGACTGCGCGCGCCTGCGCATCAAGGAATCTGACCGTCTGGTCACCACCACCCGCGAGCTTACCGCGCTGGGCGCGCAGGTGCGCATCGCCGGTGACGACCTCATCATCAAGGGCGTCGATGCCCTTACCGGCGGCGAGGTCGATTCGCACAACGACCACCGCATCGCCATGATGGCCGCCATCGCCGCGAGTCGCGCCACCGGCGAGGTCGTGATCCACGGCGCCGAGGCCGTCAACAAGTCCTATCCCGATTTCTTCGACCACTACCGCCTGTTGGGCGGCAAGGTCACGCTCGAGGAGGAATAGCATGTCCTCGACCTTTGGCAACGTTTTGCATCTGGGCATTTTCGGTCAGTCGCACTCCCCCGCCATAGGCTGCTCGCTCGATGGCATTCCGGCAGGTATCGCCGTTGACCTGGAGCAGCTGCAGGCCTTTTTGGACCGTCGCGCGCCCGGCCGTGACGAGACCGCGACCAAGCGCCGCGAGGCCGACGCCGCCCACATTATCGCAGGCATAGTTGATGGACACACCACGGGCGCGCCTATTGCAGCGATCATCGAGAACACCAACACGCGCTCCAAGGACTACTCCGAGCTGCGCCGTAAGCCCCGTCCGGGCCATGCGGACTTTCCCGCGCGCGTGAAGTACCACAACATGCACGACGTCGCCGGCGGCGGACACTTCTCCGGCCGCCTGACGGCGCCCCTGTGCATCGCTGGCGGCATTGCGCTGCAGGCGCTCGAGGCCCGCGGCATCAAGGTGATGGCGCACGTGGCGCAGATCGGTGGCATCTCCGATCTGCCCATGGACGACATGGTCTATCGCGAGGCCGACCGCAAGGCGATCCTTTCGAACGACCTGCCGTGCATTGACGCCGCAGCTGCCGGTCGCATGCGCGAGGAGATTCTGGCCGCACGCGACGAGCTCGACAGCATCGGCGGCATCGTGGAGTGCGGCATCTACGGCCTGCCCGCGGGCATCGGCGACCCCATGTTCGACGGCATCGAGAACCGCATCGCGCAGATCGCGTTTGGGATTCCCGCCGTGAAGGGCGTGGAGTTTGGCATGGGCTTTGCCGTCGCCGCCATGCGCGGCAGCGAGAACAACGATCCGTATCGCATCGACGCCGAGACCGGCCAAATCGAGGTCGAGTCCAATAATGCCGGCGGCATCCTGGGCGGTATTTCGACCGGCGCACCCGTCATGTGGCGCATGGCCGTAAAGCCCACGCCCTCCATTGGACGCGAGCAACAGACGGTGGACATGGACGCTATGGAAAATGCCGAGCTCTCGGTCCACGGCCGCCACGATCCCTGCATCGTCCCGCGCGCAGTCCCCGTAGCCGAAGCAGCTGCAGCACTGGCCATCTGGGATGCCCTCCTCGAGGATGCCGCCCAGCTTTAGTCCACCCACCCCAAGGGTAGTTAATTTGGGACGGGGCTATTTTAGCTACCCCCATGTGCCAGTTGATATTTGCCCTGGCACCCATCGATTCGTCGACAGTCAAAGGGTAGCTAAAAAAGCCCCGTCCCAAATTAACTACCCCGTATATCGATTCACGAAAGGGGTCCCTATGGACCTTGCTGACATTCGCCAGACCATCGATGGCATCGATACCACGCTCCTCAACAGTTTTGTCGAACGCATGGACATTGCCACCGAGGTCGCCAAATCAAAAATCGAGATGGGCAAGGCCGTCTTCGACCCCGCCCGCGAGCGCTCCAAGCTCAACAACCTTGCCGGCCGTGCGCCCGAGCGCTACGAGGCGCAGACCATCACGCTGTTCCGTCTCCTCATGAGCATGAGCAAGGCCGAGCAGCAGCGCTATATCAACGAGCTCAAGGGCATCACGGTCTCGCAAAAGGCACACGCCACTGCCGAGGCATTCGACACGCCCTTCCCCCAGACTGCCAGCGTCGCCTGCCAGGGCGTTGAGGGAGCCTACAGCCAGATCGCCGCGTGCAAGCTCTTCGACGTCCCCGATATCGCGTTCTTTGAGACCTTCGAAGGTGTCATGCGCGCGGTGCGCGACGGCTTCTGCGAGTTTGGCGTACTGCCCATCGAAAACTCCACCGCGGGCTCGGTCAACGCAGTCTACGATCTGCTCGCGCAGTTCGACTTCCACATTGTGCGCTCGCTGCGCCTCAAAATCGACCACAACCTGCTCGTCAAGCCTGGCACCAAGCTGCAGGATGTTCGTGAGGTCTATAGCCACGGTCAGGCCATCGCACAATGCGCCGGCTTTATCGAGGTGCACGATCTGCACGCCACCAAGTATCTCAACACGGCTATGTCGGCCGAAATGGTCGCCAACTCCGAGCGCACCGACGTCGCCGCCATCGCCTCGCGCAGTTGCGCGGCGCTCTACGGTCTGGAGGTGCTGGAGCCCAACATTCAGGACTCGGACAACAACTACACGCGCTTTGTCGTCATCAGCCGCGAGCCGCGCGTCTACCCCGGCGCCAACCGTACCTCGCTCATGATCACCACGGCCAACGAACCGGGCGCCCTCTATCGCGTGCTCGAGCGCTTCTATGCGCTCAACATCAACCTTATCAAGCTCGAGAGCCGCCCCATCCCCGGGCGCGACTTTGAGTTTATGTTCTACTTCGATCTGGACTGTCCCTTTGGCAGCAAAGCTCTCGACGACCTGCTCGACTCGATTGACGACGTATGCGAGAGCTTCACCTACTTTGGCAGCTACACGGAGGTGCTCTAGATGACTGACGTCGCCACAACCCGCCCCTACGGCGTGCTGGGCCGCGTGCTGGGCCACAGCTACACCCCGACCATCTACAAGGAGCTCGCGGGACTTGAGTACTTGCGTTTTGAGCGCGAGCCTGAGGACCTCGCGGCCTTTATGACGGGCGACGAGTGGGAGGGCACCAACGTGACCATTCCCTACAAGCGCGCCGTCATGGACTACCTGGACGAGCTGAGCCCACTGGCCGAGCGCATGGGCAACGTCAACACGATCACGCGACTGCCCGATGGCCGTCTGCGCGGCGACAACACCGACTACTTCGGTTTCCAGTGCCTGGTCGAGGAGCTGGGTGTGGAGATTGCCGACAAGGAGGTCCTCGTGCTCGGAGCCACCGGAGGCGCCGGCACCACGGCAAGTATGGTGCTGGGCGACCTGGGCGCCATCGTGGTGCCCGTGGGACGCACGAGCGAGGTTAACTACGGTAACATCGCACAGCAGTCCGACGCCGCGTTGCTCGTCAACTGCACGCCTGCCGGCATGTTCCCCCACTGCCCCGATGCGCCTTGCACGCTCGAGGGCCTCGACGCGCTCGAGGGCGTCATCGACATCGTCTACAACCCCGCCCGCACGGGACTCATGCTCGAGGCCGAGCGTCGCGGCATCCCCTGCATCGGCGGCTTACTCATGCTTGTGGCCCAGGCGGCGCAAGCCGTCGAGCGCTATACCGGTCAGATCACCCCGCGCGAGCGCATCCTGGACGTGACGGAGCGCCTGTCTCACCGCGAGCAGAACATCGCCCTGATCGGCATGCCGGGCTCGGGCAAAACCCGCGTAGGTGAGCAAATCTCAATGCTGACGGGTCGCGAGCACATCGACCTGGACCGCGCCCTCGAGGAGCGTCTGGGCATGCCTTGCGCCGACTTTATCGTCGAGCGCGGCGAGCCGGCCTTCCGCGAGCAAGAGACGGCGGCCCTGGCCGACATCTCCAAGCGCAGCGGCCTGGTGCTTTCCACCGGCGGCGGCGTCGTCACGCGAGACGAGAACTACCCGCTGCTGCACCAGAACAGTCAGATTGTGATGCTCAACCGTAAGCTCGACGAGCTCGCCCACAAGGGTCGCCCCATCACCGCCCGCGACGGTATCGACAAGCTGGCCGAGCAGCGCATGCCGCGCTACCGCGCCTGGGCCGACTGCGTCATCGACTCGCGCGACTGCGCAGCCAACACCGCCCGCGCCCTTCTCGACACCCTCTAAACCACCACAAGGGGGACAGGCACCTTTGTGGTGGTTTTACACTCCGCTGCACCGCTGCACCGCCCGCCCAATCGAAAAGGAAGCAACCATGAAAGCTCTCGTCATCAACGGCCCTAACCTCAACATGCTCGGCATTCGCGAGCCGGGCATCTATGGCAGCGACAACTACGACCGCTTGGTCCAGATCTGCAAGGAAGCCGGCGCCGCACAGGGCTTCGACGAGGTCGAGGTCTTCCAGTCCAACCACGAGGGCAGCATCGTCGACAAGATCCAGGAGGCATACGGCAAGGCAGACGGCATCGTCATCAACCCGGCGGCCTACACGCACACGAGTGTGGCGATCCTGGACGCCCTCAAGGCCGTCGCCATCCCCGCTGTCGAGGTCCACATCAGTGCCGTCGAGACGCGCGAGGACTTCCGCCAGGTAAGCTACGCCCGCCTGGCCTGCTTTGCCACCATCACCGGCGAAGGCCTCCAGGGCTACGCCCATGCGTTGGAGCTGCTGAAAGAGCATCTGCTACACTAATCCATGGGACATAATTATCAGGTTTGTTTGTCCCAAAACATAAGTAACTGTTCGATTGATATACAAAGGAGCATATCCATGTCCCAGTACGATTACCTCGTCGTCGGTGCCGGCCTTTCGGGCGCCGTCTTTGCCAATGCCGCTAAGCGCGCCGGCAAGTCGGTCCTGGTCATCGACCGCCGCGACCACATCGCCGGCAACATCTACACCGAGGACGTCGAGGGCATCCAGGTCCACCGTTACGGCGCCCACATCTTCCACACCTCCATGAAGGACGTCTGGGACTACGTCAACCGCTTCGCCGAGTTCAACAACTACGTCAACTCGCCGGTTGCCAACTTCCGCGGCAACATGTACAACATGCCCTTCAACATGAACACCTTCGCCAAGATGTGGCCGGGCGTCATCACGCCGGCAGACGCCAAGGCCAAAATCGCCGAGCAGGTGGCCGCCGAGAACATCGGCGAGCCGCAGAACCTGGAGGAGCAGGCGCTGTCGCTCGTCGGCCGCGACATCTTCGAGACGCTCGTGAAGGGCTACACCGAGAAACAGTGGGGCCGCGACTGCCGCGACCTGCCCGCGAGCATCATCAAGCGCCTCCCCTGCCGCTTTACTTACGACAACAACTACTTCAACGATCGCTACCAGGGCATCCCCATGGGCGGATACACCAAGATGGTCGCCAACATGCTCGAGGGCGTCGAGGTCCGCTGCGGCGTGGAGTACAAGGAGCTGATCGCCGCCGAGCCCGATATCGCCGCCAAGACGATCTACTGCGGCCCCATCGACGCGTTCTACGACTTTAAGCTGGGCACGCTGGAGTACCGCAGCCTGCGCTTTGAAACCGAGACGCTCGACGAGCAGGACCACCAGGGCGTGGCCGTGGTCAACTACACCGAGCGCGAGATCCCCTACACGCGCATCATCGAGCACAAGCACTTTGAGTTTGGCACGCAGGACAAGACCGCCATCACGCGCGAGTACCCGGCTGACTGGAAGCCCGGCGACGAGCCCTACTACCCCATCAACGACGCCAAGAACGAGGCCCTCTACAAGCAGTACGAGGAGCTGGCGGCGCAGGAGGGCGACGTGATCTTTGCCGGTCGCCTTGGCGGCTACAAGTACTACGACATGGACAAGGCCATCGCCGCGGCCTTCGAACTCGTCCGCAACGAGCTGGGAGTGGAGCCCACGGAGGCGTAAAGGTCCAAAACGGGCCTCTGCGCGAGCCGAAAACAGCACAAGCAGGCACGCCAACGCCGGCAGGAGCAATTTCGCTTCTGCCGGCGTTTTAGTATGGAGACAGAATTGGCTGTTCTGTCCATTATCTAGCCGAGGATATAAGTGGACGCGGCCTGCCACCGAGGCAAAAACCGGAAGTATGCGGCAAATTCTAAACTTGCCGAGCGCACCGGGATGCCGCGACGCCTCTACCTGCGGTTTCTCTGCGCAAAAAGGGCGGTGTGCTCGTGGGTTCCGGAATTTGCCGCATACTTCCGACGGGCGGTTCCGGAAGTGCGGGGAAAAATCAAGATCGGCCGACCAGACCCCGGTTTTACGCTTACGCGACCTGCGGTTTTGTTGCCTAAAATCAGGTTGCGCTCGGCGATTTCCGATTTTTTCCCGCACTTCCGGAAAACGCAGCAACACCGAGCGCCCTGAAGCGGAAAACGCGACAAATTTCGCTGGAATAACAACCTCTTAAACGCAAAAACCGCCTTTCGGCGGTTTCCACGGACCAAGCCGGACGCACCGTCGCAAGGCCCCATCACAATTGGATCTGCAAGGAAAAGCCCAACTCCTGCCAACCCCTTACCGGCAAACCACAGCGAATTAAGACTGAGCAACAAAACGTCAGTAAAGTTACATGCGAGCAGAAAAACACCAGCAATTCCGCTTTTTTTCAATTGAGACGTAAGTTTTGACAGGCCGAATCTTACATCCAAAAAAGAGGGCCGACGCATCAACCCTCTTCAGGTGTCGCCCGAAGGCTTCCAACGCAATTGACTATTTTTTGTCGAAATCATCCGTTTGTCTACAAACTCGACCACCAGTTGAAACCAAACGCTCGAGACCGCCAAACTTGGCAAAATATTCTTCTCATCATGGACGCAAAGAGAGAGACGGCCGTCCAGAAGAAGAGCCGCCTCTCCGCAGGACGCAAGCCCGTAGGTTGGCTGCGTCAATGCCGCTAATTCACGCTAGTATCCTATTCGTGCCCCAAAAGGCCAATCCAATCCAAGGCAGAAAGCAACCCAACATGCAGCCTCTTTCGTGGACCCATGCCCAAGGAAGTCTGATCGAATTCAACTATCCAACCAGATACGGCCCTATTACATCGAATATCTCGCCTACCCTGGTTGCAGGATTTTGCGCAGAGGGTTTGACGTTGCATAGCCCCCTATGGTGCACGATGAGGCGTCCGGCACGCTGCAATGCTTCACCTCGCCTACCGTCAACCGCTCCGTACACCCCGTCCAAGTTCTTTCGGTACTCGACACCCAGGTCCTTAGACATCGCCTGAGCGAGGGCACGCTGACACTCCGCGGCAGACATGGGGGCGGTCGTATAACGAAAATGCAGAAGCGGCCACAGTTCGAAGCAGGGGTTCGACCACAACGCGTGGAAGGTCCTCGAATCATCGGAGAGCTCGGTGCACTTACGCTCCATCGCGTCGAAGTCGGACGCAGGGAAGTCATCCTTGTCATACACGAGCCACACGTAGTCGAACGTCTCGGGCGCATAGCGGCAGTGTTCGACAGCGAAGTCAAGCAGGTCGAGCGTGTGTTTGCCCGTTCCCTTAACGATAACGGCAACCTTGCGTTCGTTTGCCGCGCACAAAGCAGCACGCACGCCCTCGAAGTAACGAGGCTCAGTCTCCTTGCCCTCGGTCACCACGAGGTGGCGCGTCATCTGCACCATGCGCGGGCGAACCTCGCGTTTGCCACTACGCCAGCCCTTCGACTTCTTCGCTGCCATGTTAATCCCACTCCTCGATGCGGGTGAGATACGGGTCGGCACCGTAACGACCAGACAGGTACTGCTTATCGAAAGCAGCATTCTTGCTAACCAAGTTGCCATTAGCCTCGTGGATGTCGGCGAGCGACCACAGTTGGCTCGCCTCCCCCTCGCCGCGCGCGGCGAACCATATCTCGTCGCGGCGGAACACGTCGTTTCGCATTGTGGACACGTCCTGGGACGAGAAGATGAGCTGCGCGCCGCTTTTGTTGACCTCAGGATCCTTAAACAACAGAATCACGTAGCGCAGGAGCTTCGGGTGAAGCTTGGCGTCAAGTTCGTCGACCACAACGGTAGCGCCGCGCTCGAGCGCAGTCATCAGATATGCAGCTAGCCCCATGAGCTTCTGTGTGCCGGCTGACTCCTCAGAAAGGCGCAGCTCATAGCCCTTGCCGTCCACCTCGTGCCTCACAAAGACGCGCTGGCCGCGCCATTCCGGGGCCTTCTCCACCCTAAAGCCATCGATGCGTACGTCGACGGCGCGCAGAAAACGCGTGACCTCGGGCGACTCCGCCTCGTCTAGCAATTGCTCGAGCATCCGCTCCAGGTAAGAGCTGTTGTAGTTCAGGAACACGCCATCAAGAAACCAGCTGGCAGCCTCCTTGACCACCGGCGCGTCAAAGTTAATGCAGAGGAACGACAGGTACGGCAGGCTCGGGTTGAATCTCGCAGCCGTCACAAGTTTGCGCAGCGTGGGACCGAGCTCGACCTCAGCACCCTCGCGCTCGAACAACATCGCCGTACGCGAAGCTCCCAATTTGCGCCGCCACAGTCCCTCGGACACGATCTCGTCGGCATGAACGGACAGGGCATAACGGTACTCATGCTCGCCCGCGCGGTAGTAGAGCTCGAACTCGGTAGGCTCGAGAGCAGACACATCATCGAACCCGAACGCCGAACAACGGGGTATCGAAGGGCGTTCGCCCTCTGGCGCACCAGCGCTAGCAGACAGCAATCTAATCGGTCTAGCTACCGCTGAACGAACGCAGTCAAGAGCTTCGAGCAGGTTGGATTTACCGCCAGCGTTGGGTCCGTATACCGCAGCCACCGGCAGAAAGCTCTGCCCATCGGGACACGCGATAAGGGAGCGCTCAAACTCCCTCATCGACGTCGCTTGCATGGAAAGCTCCGCCTCGTCGCGATAAGACCTATAGTTCCTGAAGGAAAACTGACAAAGCATCGTCCTCAACTTTCCTTTCATTGTTTTGAAAAGGTATTTCAGAGTTTTTCTTTGATTATAGACTTTAAATAATGTAAATCAAGTGCTTGCTGCGGCCGCGACAGCAGACGTAAAGTGTCATACCGCCCGCACTCGACCATACCATTGCCGGAATATCGCTTAGCCAGCCCGTTACACATTACATGCATGAAAAAAGGCAACACTCTCTAACAGAAAGCGTCTCCCTTAAAGCTCCCAAAGAGCTTTTGAATTTAGTTACGCACTATACACCTCAATGAAGTGAAGGGTAGTGTCAAGAAAGTTGGTGTAGCACCCGATCCAAAGCGAGTCGGCCCGGCGTCCCAGAACCTGAAATACGGTTGATATCCCATACCGTCTCAACCCTGCCCGCAAGCTCGAGGCCGGACTCGTCACCACAGCGATGGAGGCCACGCGCCCCTCGCGGCGGCACTTGACGCAGATGGCGTCGAGCCAGACGTAGGGCAACGGAGAGCCGTCGGGCGGTCTTCCGCACAGCTCCTCGATGTCGGCCGTCCAGGCTCGAGACGATGGCGCTCACCCGGTCCTTGGAGAGCCTGGAGACGCCAATCTTCCCCGCGACGCGCTGCACCTTGCGGGTGCTGGTGCCGATGGCGTACATCTCGACCACGGCGGCCACGAGGGCGAGATCGATGCCCTGGTAGCGTTCGATCACCTCCTCCGGGAAGAAGCTGCCGGAGCGCAGCTTGGAGATGCGCAGCGTCAGTGTGCCGACGCAGGTGGCAAGTGACCTCTCGCGGTAGCCGTTGCGGCCGTTGGCACCGCTTCCGCACAGCTGGTCGGCCCCGGCGTCCATCACGGCGTTCTCGAACTGCTCGGCAAGCCTGCGGAGCAGATCCCGCATGTCGATGACGTCGTCGTCGAACCAGGGCATGGCGAGCTCTCCGTCTAAATGGATGCAGCACAAGACAATCTGAACGTGACAAAATATACAGGGAAGTCAAAGCCGTCCTTCGAAAGGACAACGGATGCGGTGCGAGTCGCGGCACTCGGATCGACACCCCTAGTTAAGGGTCGCTTTATCTCTAAACCGAAGTCATACGATTCCAGATACTCCAAATAATCCATCCAGAATGACTCATAATCATCAACACACACATACGCGAGGAGAAACGTAGCCG
>CABQMF010000021.1 GCA_902465265.1 uncultured Collinsella sp.
CTGTACGCTAACTAATCTTCGTAGTATATTGCTACCCGCAAAACTCAATACCATTGTGCTCTGAGACGCTAAAGCGCCTACGTACAATGGTTATCGATAGTACGATTCGATTCAACGACAGGATGGATGGTCCAAGCGTGAGTCTCGGCAGCAAACTATCCAACGCAAAGGTCTCCTTTGCGATATTTAAGCGCGACATTAAGCGACTGCTTATGAATCCCGTCGCCCTGGTGGTCACCCTGGGCGTGTGCGTCATTCCCTCGCTGTATGCCTGGTACAACATCGTTGCCAACTGGGATCCGTACGGAAATACCCAGGGCATTAAAATCGCCATCGCCAACAACGATCAGGGCACCCAGAACGACCTAGTGGGAGAGCTCAACGCAGGCGATAAGGTGGTCGACCAGCTCAAGGAGAACGACCAGCTTGGCTGGACCTTCGTCGACTCGGCGGCAGATGCCAAAGAGGGCGTCGAAAGCGGCGAATACTATGCAGCCATCGTGATTCCCAGGAACTTCTCCGACAATCTCGTTTCGATGCTCGACGGCAATTACCATCAGCCGAAGCTCACCTATTACGTCAACGAGAAAAAGAGCGCCATTGCGCCCAAGGTCACCGATACCGGTGCCAACACCATCGAGGAGCAGATCAACTCGGAGTTTGTCTCCACGGTGGGCGAGACCGTCGCGGGCATTGCCAAAGATGCTGGCATCGACCTTAAAGACAAGGCAACCCAGACCCAGGATTCGCTGGCGGGCTCGGTGTCCGAGGCGTCTGATACCCTGGGCGAAGTACGTGATTCCATCGGCGACATGAACACCGCCATCGACAAGACAAGCAGCTCGATTGCTTCGGCCGATGCTGCGTTGGCGGGCCTGCAGGGACAGGCGCCTTCGCTAACGCAGGCAATCGCTCAGGGTAATGATCTGCTGGGCGAAGCTCGCACCACGGCTGGCAAGTCCATCACCTCGCTCTCCAAGGCACTTTCGGAGGGCAGCATCGTGCTGAGTAAGACATCGGCTTCTGCGAACGCCGCGATTGGCAGGCTTACCGGTACGGTTACGTCCACGACCACTCGAATCGACAACTCGCTCGAATCCCTTCAGGCGACGATTGACCACAACAGCGCTGTCATCGAGCGCCTGCAGATTCTCGTTAACGATACGTCGACGGGATCGGAGAACGCCGATGCGCTCATCGCGTCGACCATCAATTCGCTTCGCGAGCAAAACCAGAAGCTGCAGAGCATTAAGGATGGCCTTTCTGCACAGTCGAGAGACATGGCAAACGACGCTACGGCAATCTCGAACGCGAGTAAGGCACTCAACGCGGCAATTAAGACCGGTACGGCTAACCTCGGTCAGGCTCAGACCGATCTGGGGCAGAACGCGCTGCCGAAGGCTTCGAGCGCGCTTGACTCCTTTGCCGCCGTTTCGGGCGATTTGACCGGCATTGTATCGGGTATGACCCCCACGATAGCGAGCGCGCGCGGCACGCTGGCGCAGCTCGACGCCACGCTCAAGCAGGCAAAGACCACGCTGTCCCAAACCGATGCCTCCCTTGCCAAGGTTCAGGACAAGCTCGCGACCGCCGCTAATGACATTGCGGCGCTGCAGACCTCTGAGTCTATGGGCGAGTTAGCCGACCTCATGGACGTCGACGTCAATGACGTGGCAGATTTCATGGCATCTCCGGTTGAGCTGACGTCCAAGTCAATCTATCCGGTCAAGAGCTTTGGCTCGGGCATCGCGCCCTTCTACACCAATCTGGCGCTGTGGGTAGGCGGCTATGTGCTCATCGCTATCTACAAGCTCGAGGTCGACCGCGAGGGCATCGGTAGCTTTACGGCGCGTCAGGGCTACTTTGGCCGCTGGCTGCTGATGGTGATCCTGGGTGCGTTCCAGGCCATTATCGTTACGGTGGGCGACCTGATCATTGGCGTTCAGTGCGTCAATCCGCTGCTCTTTGTGCTGGGCGGCATCGCTATCTCGTTCACCTACGTCAACATCATCTATGCGCTGTCCACTACCTTTAAGCATATCGGCAAGGCTATCGGTGTCATTCTCGTTATCGTGCAGATTCCGGGTTCGTCGGGCATGTATCCCATCGAGATGATGCCCGGCTTCTTCCAATGGCTGCATCCGCTGCTGCCCTTCACCTATGGCATCAACCTGCTGCGCGAGACCGTCGGTGGCATGTATTCGTTCAACTACCTGTTCAACCTGTGCATCCTGGGCGTGTTCCTGATCGTGGCGCTCTTTATCGGTCTGCAGCTGCGCCCGTTGCTGCTCAACCTCAATCTGCTCTTTGATAAGCAGCTTTCCACGACGGGCCTCATGATCTGCGAGTCCAACGACCTGCCGCGCCAGCGCTATTCGCTGCGCACGGCCATGCGCGTCATGCTCGATTCGGATTCGTACCGTCGCGAGCTGCTCGATCATGCCGTGGCGTTTGAGCATCGCTACCCGTACTACATCAAGGGCGGTTTTGCCGCCGTGGTAGGCGTCCAGGTCCTGCTCTTTGTACTTTCGACGGTGCTCGATATCGACAATAACGGCAAGATCATCCTGCTTGTTATCTGGATCATTTCGGTCATCGCCATCTGTGGCTGGCTCATCAACATCGAGTACATCCGTGCGAGCCTCAATACCCAGATGCGTATCTCGGCGCTTTCGGACGAGGACCTTCGCCGCGAGATGCGCGAGCACACGGCTGCCATCCCTGCCGCCCGTCGCATGTTTGGTCTCAACGCCAGCGAGCGGGGCACCAAGGACAGCGAACAGCCCACGAGCCGTCTGCCGCATATCGGTGCGCATCGTAAGGCTCAAGATGCCGACAACGTTGACAACGTAAGCGGAAATGACGGGGATACCACCCCGCTTGGCAAGCACTCTAAAGGAGGTGAGGCATAAATGAAAAACATCCTGCACCTGTTTAAGCGCGATGTTCAAAACGTGTCTCGCTCCGTGATCGGCATGGTTGTTGTGATGGGCCTCATTATCGTGCCGTGCCTGTACGCGTGGTTTAACATCGCCGGAAGCTGGGATCCCTACGGCAATACCGGCAACCTTAAGATTGCAGTGGTCAACACCGACGAGGGCTACGAGAGCGATCTGATTCCCGTCGAGGTCAACGTGGGCGAAAACGTAACCGCCACCCTGCGCGGCAACGAGAACTTCGACTGGGTCGTCCTCAACGACCGCGATAAGGCGATTGAGGGCGTTAAGTCGGGCGCGTACTACGCTGCCGTCGTTATCCCTAAAACGTTTAGCGCCGATATGATGACGCTTTTCTCGACCGAGGTGAAACACGCCGATATCGAGTTCTATGAGAACCAGAAGGCCAACGCCATCGCACAGATCGTGACTGAAAAGGGTTCGAGCGCCGTCCAGAGTCAGGTCAACGAGACCTTTACCAAGACCATCACGACCATCGGCCTTAAGACCGTGTCCAGCCTGCTCGACTATATGAGCACCGACCAGGTGAGCAACTTTATCGCCAATCTGTCCTCTACGCTGGGCGATTCGGTCGAGGACCTGCGGGACGTTCAGGCGAGTGCAACGTCGCTCGCGGGCATTTTGAGCTCTACGTCCGATTCGTTGACATCGGCGGGCGGCATGCTCAAGCAGACGGGCACTGTTGATGAGCCGACGAAGCAGCTGATGGAGCACGCCAAGAGCGGCATCGGCGATTCTGAGGCGGCGCTCAAGGCCGCCAGCGATGCCGTCGATTCTGCAATAGACGGAAGCGCGGACTCGTTCGATAGCGTATCCACCGAGCTTGCGGGGGCATTTGATGCCGCGAACCAGCATGTCGATCTTACCGTGTCTCAGCTTTACGATGCCGCCGACTCGCTCAATACGCGTGCCGATGAGATTGATGCCGCTTCGGACAAGATTCGCGGCCTCGCCGATCAGGTGAAGGGTGAAAAGCTCCAGGATGGCTTGAAGTCCGTCGCAACATCGCTGGGCAGGATCGCGGTGGAGTATCGCAACAACGCCAAGGAACTGACGGGCATCGCAACGTCTCTTTCGAATAACATGACCAAGGTCAACGACACGCGTGCCGAAGTCGACCAAGCCATTGCGGATGCCAAGTCGGGCATTTCGGGTGCCAAGTCCGACTACGATTCTACGTTCTCGGTTAAGGCCAAGGAGCTCAAGAAGACCATTTCGGGCGTTCTGGATTCCCTGAACGGTATCTCGGGTGACTTGGATAGCGCCGTGAGCGGTCTGACCGACGCCTCTGGTTCGCTCGCGAAGGGTCTCTCCAAGGCTGCAAGGCTCGTCAACAAGGCTTCCGATCAGCTGGGCGAGGCGTCAGACAAGATCAGTGCCTTTAAGGACGAGCTTGATAGCGCTCTGATCTCGGGTGACCTGGCCATGATTAAGACAATGATTGGCAGCGACCCCGAGGGCCTCGCCGTGTCGCTTTCCGGCCCTGTCGCACTCGACCGTAAGCCGGTCTATCCAATCCGCAACTACGGTTCGGCCATGGCGCCGTTCTATACGATTCTGTCGCTGTGGGTGGGTTCGATTGTTCTGGCAGCCATGATGAAGGTTTCGGTTGACGATGAGCTTATCAACGAGCTCATCCCCGTGCGCCTGCACGAGATCTACTTGGGTCGCTACCTGTTCTTTGGCGGTCTGGCTCTGCTGCAGGCAACACTCGTGTGTGCGGGCGACATTCTGTTCTTTGGTATTCAGTGCGACGACCCGCTGCAGTTTGTGCTGGCGGGCTGGGTCGCGAGTCTCGTGTTCTCCAATATCGTCTACACGCTTACGGTATCGTTTGGAGATATCGGCAAGGCCCTCGCCGTCGTGCTGCTGGTCATGCAGGTCGGCGGTTCGGGCGGTACGTTCCCCATCGAGATGACCGGCCCCGTGTTCCAGGCGATCTACCCGTTCCTGCCGTTTACTCACGGCATCAACGCCATGCACGCCGCCATGGCCGGTGCCTACCATATGGAGTACTGGATTGAGCTGGGTATCTTGGCGAGCTACCTGATTCCGTCGCTGGCCCTGGGCGTCGTCTTCCGCCGCCCGGTTATCAAAGCCAACGACTGGATCATCGAAAAGCTGGAGGCAACTAAGTTGATCTAGTTCAGCCACGTAAACGCCGTCGGAACATCGAGGTCTTCCAACCCGATGCTTTAGCGTAGTGAATTGCGTGTGCTGCTTGGTTGTTGATACAGTAGCGGGGCGTGCCGGGGGTCCGGTGCGCCCCGTTTTTATTTGACCATGAGGCGGCACGCAGCCATACGCGTGCGGACACCACGCCCAGATTGAGTGCGAGGATGTTCCATGGCCCAATACGCTGCCAACGAAATCGAAAACTTGCCCGATAGCCCTGTAGCCCGTGAAGACCTGGGCGCGGGCGGTATTCCCCGGGGCGCCGGCGCACGCTCTCCGCTGTTCTGGAAAGTTCTACTGCTTTCGGTAGCGATTATCTGGGGCTACTCCTTTACCACTATGAAGGACGCACTCGGCACCATTCCGGTCTTCGCGCTGCTCTATGTACGCTTTCTGCCCGCAGCGTTGGTCATGTTTGCCGTCTTCCACAAGCGCATCATTGCACATTTCAACGCTCGCAACCTGATCGT
The DNA here is from genome assembly GCA_902465265.1 of uncultured Collinsella sp. Classification (GTDB taxonomy): domain Bacteria; phylum Actinomycetota; class Coriobacteriia; order Coriobacteriales; family Coriobacteriaceae; genus Collinsella. The sequence continues at coordinate 5,603 of CABQMF010000021.1, forward strand.
TGGCTTGAGTATGGGCGTGCTCATGTGGGCGGCCTATGCGTTGCAGACGGTCGGTCTGGCACATACTACGGCGGGCAAGAATGCTTTTTTGACGGGCACGTATTGCATCCTTGTGCCGTTCGCGAGCTATTTTCTGAGCGGCGAAAAACTCACCCGCTATAACCTGGGCGCGGCACTGCTGTGCTTGGCGGGCATTGGTTTGGTGGCGCTCGATAGCGTTGAATTCAACATCGGTGACGTCATTACGCTGGCGGGTGCGGCCTTTTTCGCCATCCAGATGGCGGTGACTGCCAAGTACGGTCGCAAAATGGACATCAACGTCATCACGTTTTGGATGTTTGTGGGCAACGGCGTGCTGAGCCTGGCAACGTCGCTGCTATTCGAGACCCAAGCGCCTCTGTCCGTGTGGACGCCGAGCTTTATCACTGCGATGGCGTTTCTCTCGGTGGGCTGCACATGCGTGGCTCTGCTCATCCAAAACGTCGGCCTGGCGCATGTCCCGGCTTCGACGGGCTCGCTGCTCCTTTCGATGGAGTCCCCTTCGGGCGTGTTGTTTTCGGTGCTGCTGATGGGGGAGGCGCTCACCTCGCGTCTGCTCGCCGGCTTCGTGCTTATCTTCCTGTCGATTATCTTGAGCGAGACTCACTTCGATTTTTTGCGCAAAAAGCCGCGCCCGCAATTGTAAACAACTTGTTGCGCCGCCTTCCGGGGCGGCATTTTTTTATGCATCGCCCTTAAAGTTGTACTTTGCACTTTACGCTGTCAAAGTGCTTGCCGCAAAAACGTTACTGGAGGGCATCTATGGCACCAGCACTGTCCGATCTTCAACCGCAATCAGCGCCCAAGGCCACCGCAGCGGCGCAGGCCGCTATCGGTGACGGTCTTGTTGCAGAAGCTCAGGCTTTTGCAGACGAGCTCGCTGCGTGGCGACACGATCTACACCAGATGCCCGAGCTGGGCAATAGCCTCCCGCAGACCTCTGCGTATATTCAAGCGCGCCTGACCGAGATGGATATCCCATTTGCCACGCTCGTCGATGGTTCCTGTGTTGTGGGCCTTGTCGGCGCCGGTGCCGCCGCGGCCCAGGGCAATGGCGTCTGCACGGACGAACAGGCCGGTACGGTCGTTATGCTGCGTGGCGACATGGATGCCCTGCCCGTTGCCGAAGAGTCAGGCGAGCCTTTCGCCTCTACGAACGGCTGCATGCACGCATGCGGACACGATATGCACGCGACGGCGCTGCTTGGTGCGGCCCGTATGCTCAAGGCGCGCGAGGCAGAGCTTGTCGACGCCAATGCCACGGTTAAGTTGCTGTTCCAGCCGGGCGAGGAAACCTTTGAGGGTGCCCGCGCCGCCATCGCCGATGGTCTGCTGCAGAGCCCGCGTCCCCAGGCCGCCTTTGCCATTCATGTCAATAGCCAGTCGCCGCTTGGCCTGGTGCTCTACGGCAGCCCGGCGCTCTCGGGCGTGTACGGTTTTCGCATCACGCTTCAGGGCAAGGGTGGCCATGGCTCGAGCCCCGAGATCTGCATCGACCCCATCACGGCCGGCGTCCATGTGCATCTGGCGCTTCAGGAGCTCATCTCCCGCGAGGTGCCGGCGGCCAAGGAGGTCGCACTGACCGTTGGCAAGTTCGCCGGCGGTCAGGCCGCAAATGTCATCCCCGACACTTGTGTGCTCGAGGGAACGCTGCGTGGCTTCGACGTCGAGCTCATGGAGCACCTCAAGACCCGCATCGCGGAGGTCGTCAAAGGCGTGGCCACGACCTATCGTACGCCGGCGACTATCGAGACGCTCTCGGATGTTCCCCCGCTCGTACTCGATGACGATATGACGCAGGCGTCGCTTGGCTACGTGGGCGCGGTGCTGCCCAAGTCCGCCTTCTTGCCACTGTTCCACGCCATGGCGAGCGAGGACTTTGCGCTTATCTCGAGCGAGATCCCGAGTGCGTACTTTACCGTGGGCGCTGCCGCGACTGATACGGACGAGCATTTTGCTCAGCACCATCCCAAGGCACGCTTTAGCGATGCCGAGCTGCCGCTCGGCGCCGCGGCTTACACGGCGGTCGCTTTGGGCTATATCGCCGACCACCGGTAGTACCCAATCTTGTCTTTCAAGCCTGCGGGCATGGCCATAAGGCCTATGCCCTTGTCTTTCAAGGCAATCTTGGGCACCGTGGGCGCCATCGTCTCGGGCGTGCTGTTCGATGCCACGGGCTCCTTTGCGAGCACCTGGATTGTGTGCCTGGCGTGCTCCGTGGTCATGCTCGTGTTCCTGCTGGCATCCGAGCCCATCGCCGCCAAGCTGCGCGCGAGCGTGGCGGGGGAGTAGACGCCCGTCGCTCTTTTCCGTTCGCCCCGTTCTGCCCGTGGCTGCCTTGGAAGCCGAATGGATGCTCGTACCATCATTCGGTTTCCAAGGCGGCCACGGGCCTACGAAATGATCCGCTTTCCTCCGTCCCCAACAGATCACGTGATTCGAAAGAGACGGAGGAAAGCGGATCACAAACAGCGGCGGTGCGTCTGGCCGAACGAGCCCCCATACCCTCGTTCGGTCAGACGCGCCGCCGCGTTTTGTTTTTGTGCCGTATAATGACCACTACCTATGACGCGATACAAAAGAAAGGTGTTTGCCCATGCAGGCACAGAAGGCGGAGGGAACCCGCGACCTTATCGGCGCCGAGATGCGCGCCTGGCAAAAGATGCAGCAGATTGCGGCCGGCGTGTTCGAGCCGTTTGGCTTTAAGCCCATCGAGACGCCCGCGATCGAGCAGGTGGACGTGTTTGTCCACGGTATCGGCCAGTCGACCGACGTCGTGCGCAAGGAGATGTTCCGCGTGTTTAGCGGTGCCAACCTGGAGCGCGTCTTTACCGAGGGTACCGATACCAAGCTCAAGCCCAAGCAGCGCTTGGCCCTTCGTCCCGAGGGCACGGCCGGTGTGGTGCGCGCCGTCGTGGAGAACAACCTGGTGCCCCAGGGCTCCACGCCGTTTAAGGCCTATTACGCCGAGGCCATGTTCCGCGGCGAGCGTCCCCAGAAGGGCCGCCTGCGCCAGTTCCATCAGGTGGGCATCGAGTGGCTCGGCGCTCCCGATCCGGCGGCAGACGCCGAGTGCATCATCATGCTCATGGAGTTCTACAAGCGCCTGGGCTTCGACCTTTCCAAGCTTCGCCTGCTTATTAACTCGATGGGCGATGCGCAGTGCCGTCCGGCTTACCGCGAGCAGGTCAAGCAGTTTATCCTCGATCACGCCGACGAGATGTGCGATGAGTGCCGCGAGCGCGCCGACCTCAACCCGCTGCGCGCCTTCGACTGCAAGAACGACCACTGCCGCGAGATCATGGCCGACGCCCCGCTGATGGGCGACAACCTGTGCGACGAGTGCCGTGAGCACTACGAGCAGGTCAAGCGCTATTTGGATGCGGCGGGTATCGAGTATGTCGAGGATCCCACCTTGGTGCGCGGCCTGGACTACTACACCCGTACTGTCTTTGAGGTCGAGGCTCCCGGCGCCGGTGTCGGCTCCATCGGTGGCGGCGGTCGTTATGACGGCCTGGTCGAGCTCGAGGGTGGCAAGCCCACGGCAGGCGTCGGCTTCGCTGTCGGTTTTGAACGCGCCCTGCTGGCCTTGCAGGCCTTTGGCGGCGACCTGGGTGCCGAGGAGGTCCCGTGCGTCTACGTCGCCAATGCCGGCAAGGAGCTGCGCCAGAACGTCTTTGCCATTACGCAGCAGCTTCGCGCCGCAGGTATCGTGACCGAGGCAGACTATCAGGGCCGTTCGCTCAAGGCCCAGTTTAAGCAGGCCGACAAGGTGGGCGCCAAGCTCATTTTGGTCTTGGGTGGCGACGAGCTTGCCGCCGGCAAGGTCAAGGTGCGCGACATGGAGAGCCATGACGAGGTCCTCGTCGATCTGGCCAACGTGGTCGAGGCGGTTCGCGAGCGTCTGTAGCGCATCTTTTTGAGCTGCGGGCCTGCAAACGTGCCCTGCTCATGGAGAGCGATTGTTACGGGGGTGTTTCGCTTTTCTGCGGAATGCCCCCGTTTGTGTATGCCGTCCACCGAGAAATACGACCATTTGGGGCAAAAAGCCTTGCAATGCAGAAAATACTTTTGTGTGGTAAAGCGCAATCAGCGTCGAAAGTTTTTTGCCGAGTGCCTATAATGAATACCGCATGTTACGTGCATAGAAGGAGGAATGGGAGGAAACGTGGCTGAGAACCTAAGCAACCAGTCTGTACCCGAAGCCGCGGCGCGCGTCGCTGCCGTGGTCAACCGCCTCGTTAACCGAATCGGCTCGAATGCCGAGTCCAGGGAGCGTCTCGCCGAGATCGAGATCCCCGAGGAGCTGCGCGATGATCTGGCGCTGTTCCTGCGCCTGGAGCGTCGTGTGCTTAGCGAGTATGATCCCGAGATCGCGGACCTGTTCGACAAGATTCTGTCGGCCGAGATTGTGGCCAACGCCGGTAATCCCGGTACGCGCGCTGCCGACGAGGCCGTCGACGAGCAGGGCGTGCCCACCGCCGACGAGTCCACCGCCGTGGCATTCCGTGAAGTCGTCGATCTGATCGACAGTCTGCCGCTCGATAAGCAGCAGGTCATCGTTCGCGCCTTTACAAGCTTCTTCCACCTGGCAAACCTGTCGGAGGAGAACTACCGCGTGGCGCAGCTGCGCGAGCGCGAGGCCGGTGCGTCGACCGATACCGAGGTCGATCCTGCCAACGAACTCACCGTTGCCTATCACCAGCTGGTAGACGAGATGGGTGTCGAGGGCGCCAACGAGCTGCTCGACAAGCTCGAGTTCCACCCTGTCTTTACCGCACATCCCACCGAGGCCCGTCGTAAGGCCGTCGAGGGCAAGATCCGCCGTATCTCCAACCTGCTGGAGGAGCGTCCGCGTCTGGGCGGCTCCGACCTGGTGGAGAACGAGCGCCATATGCTGCAGGAGATCGACGCCCTGGTGCGTACGAGCCCCATCGCGCTCAAGAAGCCCACGCCGGTCGAGGAAGCCGATACCATCATCGACATCTTCGATAACACGCTGTTCGACGTTATCCCCGTTATCTACCGTCGTTTTGACGATTGGGTGCTGGGCGACAAGGCCGGTACCGTGCCGCCGCTGTGCCCGGCGTTCTTCCATCCCGGCAGCTGGATCGGTTCCGACCGCGACGGTAACCCCAACGTCACCGCCAAGGTGAGCCGCGAGGTCGCCGCCAAGTACTTTACGCACATGGTGCTCAAGCTTGAGGACAAGTGCCGCCGCATCGGCCGCAACCTCACGCTCGAGGCCACCTACAGCAAGCCTTCTGCCGAGCTCATCAACCTGTGGAACCATCAGGTCGAGATGAGCCCTCGTTACACGGCCCGCGCCGAGCTGATCTCCGAGCACGAGCCGCATCGCGCCGTCATGCTCGTCATGGCCGATCGTTTGAACGCCACCGTGCGTCGCATCACCGACACGATGTATCACAGCGCCGATGAGTTCCTGGATGACCTGCGTGTCGTCCAGCGTTCGCTGGCTGCCTGCGGTGCCGTCCGTGCTGCCTACGGCCCGGTCCAGACCATCATCTGGCAGGTCGAGTCCTTCGGCTTCCATATGGTCGAGATGGAGTTCCGTCAGCACTCCGTGGTGCACGCCCGCGCCCTCAAGGATATCCACGAGAACGGTATCCACGGCGACCTGCAGCCCATGACGCGCGAGGTCATCGACACCTTCCGTGCCATCGGCTCCATCCAAAAGCGCTACGGCAAGAAGATGGCGCACCGCTATATCATCTCGTTCACCAAGAGCGCCCAGCATGTGGCCGACGTCTTTGAGCTCGCCCACCTGTCCTTTGCACACGAGGAGGATGTCCCCGAGCTCGATGTGATCCCGCTGTTCGAGCAGCTCGAGGACCTCGAGGGCTGCGTCGACGTGCTCGACCAGATGCTCACGCTGCCCGTGGTGCAAAAGCGCCTTGCCCAGACCAACCGCCGCATGGAGGTCATGCTGGGCTACTCCGACTCCTCCAAGGATGCCGGTCCTACCACGGCCATGCTCGCGCTGCACTCCGCGCAGGAGCGCATTGCCAAGTGGGCCGAGAAGAACGATATCGACCTGGTGCTCATGCACGGTCGCGGCGGTGCCGTGGGCCGTGGCGGCGGCCCGGCCAACAAGGCCGTGCTGGCTCAGCCCAAGGGTTCGGTCAACTGCTTCTTTAAGCTCACCGAGCAGGGCGAGGTCATCTTTGCCCGTTACGGCAACCGCACGCTGGCTCAGCGCCATGTTGAGTCCGTTGCCGCCGCAACGCTTTTGCAGTCGGCCCCGAGTGTCGAGAAGACCAACACCGAGACCACGCAGAAGTTCTGGGATATGGCCGAGAAGCTTAACGCCGCAAGCCACGAGCGCTATCTGGACCTGCTGAACACCGAGGACTTTACACCGTGGTTCTCGACCGTGACGCCGCTGACCGAGGTCGGTCTGCTGCCGATCGGCTCGCGTCCCGCCAAGCGCGGCTTGGGTGCCAAGTCGCTCGACGACCTGCGTACCATTCCGTGGATCTTCAGCTGGAGCCAGGCGCGCATCAATCTGGCTGCTTGGTACGGCCTGGGTACCGCCTGCGAGCAGTTTGGCGATCTGGACCAGCTTAAGGCTGCCTACCAGGAGTGGCCGTTCTTCCGCACCTTTATCGACAACATCGAGATGTCGATCGCCAAGACCGACCAGCGCATCGCCAAGATGTATCTGCACCTGGGCGATCGCCAGGATCTGTCCGAGAAGGTCTTTACCGAGATGCAGCTCACGCGTAAGTGGGTCCTTGCCATCGTCGGTGACGAGTGGCCGTTGCAGCGCCGTCGCGTACTCGGCTGCGCCGTTCGCGTCCGTAACCCCTACGTCGACGCCCTGTCCATCGCCCAGGTTCGCGCCCTTCGCGAGGTGCGTATGAACCAGGACGAGATGGCCGAGGAGAAGAAGGCCGAGTACATGAGCCTGATTCTTTCGACTGTGACCGGCGTCTCGGCAGGTTTGCAGAACACGGGGTAATCGATAGCCCTGTAGTCGTTGTCCGGGGCCGCCGTTTGTTTTCTTTCCGGCGCGTCCTCGGACATGCAAGAAGCCCTCGCTGCGCACTTCGTGCGGCGAGGGCTTCTTGCGTCCTGCGGAATGCGCCGGAAAGAAAACAAACGGCGGCCCCTACGATGTCCGGTCTTCGGTGGATTACTTGCTGGGGAAATAAAGGCGCGCTTCGCGCGTTTGGAAAGGGCTTCGTGCTGCGGAATGCATTCAGAGGGAAACCCATCGGGCCCCTTCGTCCTCGGTCTTCAGGGATTAAAGCTGATGAAAATACAGTGCGCTTCGCGCTTAATGCGGAGTGCGGCGAGGGCTTCTTGCGTCCTGTGGAGTGTGCCTAAAAGTAAACTGATGGCGGGCCCTGCCATGTCCGACCTTTGGCGGATCAGCCGCTGGGTGAGGGTGGTGCTTGGGGCGACGTGCAAAAAACGGAGTTTTCAGCAGCCAAAGATTGATGCATAAGGCCATAGCCGGCTTTTGCTGCCTTTGTTGATGCTTTTGCACGACAATTGGGCTTTGGCGACGTTCATATATGGCTGGTTTCTCGCCGTATGCTATCCAGATGGGACGAGTCATGAGGACTATCTACCTTTTGAAAGACTTTTGACACCAAAATCTTATCCCGCGATGCTGAATACTCGCAAAAATGCACGCTCCGGAGGGTACTACCCTGTTACGGTTTGAAATCCATGCACCATTTTATGCAAGAAATTAACGCATTTATGCAAAATGGCTTACGTGCGTACATCTCGGGGTAGATGTTTGCCTCGGCGCTGCGTAAGTCATCCTGTCTATTGTGTCTTTTACAGGCGGCTGCGGTCCCGTTTGGGATCGCGGCCGTTTTGTTGTGGGTCAAATATGAACGTTGTGTTAATGAGTCGGTGGACGGTGGTGTTTTTCGGTGAGCGGCGTATCCTTCCAACGGTTTATCTAGTGTGTCAGTTGAAAGGAAGAGGGCGCTCGTCATTGTTTGAATGTGAACTACCGTTTGACCACAAGACGTTGCATCTAGAGCTCGAGGATAAGAACTTCGCTGGTGTGATGGAGGGTCATCAAAACGAGTTTAAGACCACGAAATCACAGGAAGAGCTGGTAGAGGAGTCGCTTGCCAACCCTTATGGCTCGCCTTCGCTCGAGGAGCTTTGTGCTGGCAAGAAGGATATTGTCATCATTAGCTCCGATCATACGCGTCCCGTTCCCTCGCGTGTGACGATGCCTATTCTGCTGCATCACATCCATTCCGCTGCGCCCGAGGCTCGCGTGCGTATTTTGGTTGCTACGGGTATGCACCGTCCGTCGACGCACGAGGAGCTCGTCAACAAGTATGGCGAGGAGATCGTTGCCAACGAGGAAATCGTTATGCACGTCGCGACTGACGACAGCATGATGAAAAAGATCGGCACCCTGCCTTCTGGTGGCGAGTGCATCATCAACAAGATCGCTGCCGATTGCGATCTGCTGCTTGCCGAGGGCTTTATTGAGCCGCACTTCTTTGCCGGTTTCTCTGGTAGCCGCAAGTCCGTCCTGCCTGGCATCGCCAGCTACAAGACCATCATGTACAACCATAACGGTCAGTTTGTGAACGATTCCCATTCGCGTGCCGGCAACCTGTGCCACAACCACGTGAGCGAGGATATGTTTGCCGCCGCCGAGATGGCTCACCTTGCCTTCGTGCTCAACGTGGTGCTCAACGGCAAGCACGAGGTCATTGGCTCCTTTGCCGGCGACATCCACAAGGCGCACGAGGCTGGCTGCGAGTTCGTGAAGAGCCTTGCCGGCGTTGAGCCCGTCGAGTGCGAGATCGTCATCACCACCAACGGTGGCTATCCGCTCGATCAGAACATCTATCAGGCCGTGAAGGGCATGTGCGCTGCCGAGGCCACGCTTCCCGAGGGCGGTGTGATCATCGACGTCGCCGGTTGTGCCGACGGTCACGGCGGCGAGGGCTTCTATCACAACATCGCCGACAACGATCCGGCGGAGTTTGAGCGCGCCTGCATCGATCGTCCCAAGGACGAGACCCTGCCCGATCAGTGGACGAGCCAGATTTTCGCCCGCATCCTGGCGCATCACCCTGTGATCATGGTCACCGACCTGTGCGATCACCAGATGCTCAAGGACATGCACATGACGCCGGTCAACACCCTCGAGGAGGCGCTCAAGCTCGCCTTTGAGATGAAGGGTGCCGATGCCAAGGTGGCCGTCATTCCCGATGGCCTGGGCGTTGTCGTCGCGCAGCACTAGTGCGCGGCCTAAACGAATCGTTTATAACCGACAAGAAAGATAAGGTTTTATGCTTACCAAACTCCTCTGCGAATTCGGCGCAACGGCCCTCATGATCATCTTTGGCGTGGGCGTGCACTGCGATACCGTGCTTAAGGGCACCAAGTATCAGGGCTCCGGCCACATGTTTGCCATCACCACCTGGTCTTTTGGCATCTCGGTCTGCCTGTTTGTCTTTGGCGGTGCCGTGTGCATGAACCCCGCCATGGTGCTTGCCCAGTGCATCGTCGGTCTGGTGCCGTGGAGCAGCTGCATCCCCTTTATGATTGCCGATATGCTCGGCGGCTTTGTGGGCGCCGTAATCGCTTGGCTTATGTATGCCGATGAGTTCAAGGCTTCCGAGGGCGTCGTCGACCCCATTGCCCAGCGCAACATCTTCTCGACCAACCCCACCACCGAGGGCACGAACTATGCTCGTAACTTCTTCTGCGAGGCTATCTGCACCTTTGTGTTCATCAGCGCCATCCTTGCTGCCGCTAGCCGCGCCGGCGAGAACGTTCTGATGCTCGCCATCTGCGTCGGTCTGATCGTTTGGGCTGTTGGCATGGGCATGGGCGGCATCACCGGCTTCGCCATGAACCAGGCTCGCGACCTTGGTCCTCGCATGGCCTATCAGGTGCTGCCGATCAAGAACAAGGCTGACAACAACTGGAAGTACGGCCTGCTCGTTCCTGGCATCGCTCCGTTTGTCGGTGCCGCTCTGGCTGCACTGTTTGTGCATGGTTTCTTGGGCATGTTCTAGTCTAAGGCTACATAGTTGTCCGCTGTCCGCATGGGGTAACTTCCCAGCGCGTCCTCGGACATGAAAGAACCCCCGCTGCGCACTTCGTGCGGCGGGGGTTCTTTCGTCCTGCGGAGTGCGCTGGGAAGTTACCCCATGCGGACAGCTGTGGGGTCTTTGTTGCGTTCGTACAAGCAACCCAACATATATATCTGAATTTGGATGGGAGGGGCTTGTTGCTGGTAGGGACGTTGGGCTGCTGCTGACACTTTGGGATGTATCGCGCTTTGGGTTGGGGGCGGGGCTTTGGAATGAGGGGTTTACTTAGTTGAAGAGAGGCTTAATGGCTGATAGGTAGTCTTTGGCTACTTCGGTCTTATTTGCTTGAAAGTTGTGCCAGGCCCACCATTGGACCATTCCTACGAAGCTTGAGGCTATGTGGTGTAGTAGGAAGCTTCGGTCCATGGTGGCGGCGGGGCCTGCGGGTTCGACGGGGACGGTTTCGGCTGCGCGCGACATGATGGTCTTGCGGAGACAGTCGGCGAAGACGCGTGAGCCGGCGCCGGCTACCAGCGCTCGGACGCCCTGGCGACGCTCCCAGAGGTTGTTGAGAATATGCTCGACCTGCACGAGTGGGTCGTCGAGCGGTGTGCCATCGTCGTCGAGGGCGTGGGTGCAGATGTCGCTCACGAGTTCGGACAGTAGGTCATCTTTGCTCTTGAAGAGGCCGTAGAATGTCGCGCGGCCTACATGAGCGCGCGCGATGATGTCGCCGACGGTGATCTTGCCGTAGTCCTCCTCGCGAAGGAGCTCGGAAAACGCCGTGACAATAGCGGCGCGGCTTTTGGTTTTGCGGGCATCCATGGCTATGCATCCACGTGAACAAGCAGGCAACGGAGCGTGCCGGAGCAGCCCTCGTAGGGGCGCTTACCGGCGCCGTAGCCGACGGCCTCGATGCAGTAGCGGGCCGGTAGGTGCTCGGACGTGCGCAGTGCGGCGACGATGGCGGCACCCGTGGGCGTCACAAGCTCGCCGGCGACCGGTGCGGGCGTGAGGGCGATATTGCCTGCTTGGCATAGGTTGACGACGGCGGGCACCGGGATGGGCATAAGGCCGTGGGCACAGTTGATGGTGCCGTGACCCTCGGAGAGCGACTCGACCACGATGTCCTCGATACCCAGGTCATCGAGGCAGATGGCGACCGAGCAGATGTCAACGATGGAGTCGACGGCGCCCACCTCGTGGAACATGACGGTCTCGGGCGTTTTGCCGTGGGCCTTGGCCTCGGCGGCGGCGAGCGCGGTAAAGATGGCGAGCGCGCGACGCTTGGCGCCATCACTCATCTGCGAATTCTCGATAATTTCCGTGACGTCGGCTAGCGAGCGGTGATGATGGTGGTGGGCGTGATGGTGATCCTCGTGCTCATGGGCGTGGCCCTCATGGTCATGCGCGTGCTCATGGCAGTGCTCGTGCTCCCCATGATCATGATGGTGGTGCTCATGCTCATGCGTGTGCTCGGCAGCTGCTTCGTTGCCGTAGAGCCAGGCCATGTCGTGGTCGTGGTTCTCGAGCTCCTCTGCCAGCTGAACGTCAAAGTCGCAGGCGTCGATGCCATGCTTGTTTACGCGTGTAACGGCAATCTCAAAGCCGCCGACCGGCAGCGTGGCGAGCTGTTCGCGCAGGTGCTCCTTGCTGGCGCCCAGGTCGAGCAGGGCCGCGACGGTCATGTCGCCGCTGATGCCCGAGGTGCCGTCGATGATAAGCGTGTGCTGATGGTTGGACATGGAATGCTCCTTAACGGGCGCAGGGCGTGCCAGCGCTCAGATGATTGATAAGACTTGCCTGGTAGGCGGCGCCGAAGCCGTTGTCGATGTTGACAACCGAAACGCCGCTGGCGCAGGAGTTGAGCATGGCGAGCAGTGCGGCCACGCCGCCAAAGCTCGCGCCATAGCCCACGCTGGTGGGAACGGCGATGACCGGACAGCTCACCAGACCGCCGATAACGCTCGCCAGGGCGCCCTCCATGCCGGCGATGGCGATGACCACCTGCGCCTGGGCGAGTTCCTCGGCATGAGCGAGCAGGCGGTGCAGGCCGGCGACACCTACGTCGTAGAGGCGATCGACCTCGTTGCCGTAGAACTCGGCCGTCAGTGCCGCCTCTTCGGCGACGGGCAGGTCGCTCGTGCCGGCGCAGGCGACGACGATGCGTCCGTTGCCGGTGGGGGAGGGCTTGCCGCCCACCAGGGCGAGCTGTGCGTCCGGGACATATCCCAGGTCGATGTCGTTGCCGAGAAGCTCAGCGGTGCGCGCGGCTTTTTCGGCATCCAAGCATGTGACTAGGATGCGCTCCTGGTCGGCATCGAGTAATGCTTTGATAATGGCGGCAATTTGCTCGGCGGTTTTACCGGCACCGTAGACAACCTCGCCGGCTCCCTGGCGCACTCCGCGCGAAAGATCGAGCTGCGCAAAGCCCAGATCGGCGGTCGGAGCCGTCTGGATGCGCGTAAGGGCGACTGCCGGGGTGACTGATCCGCCGGCAACATCGCTCAGCAGCTGCTCAAGATCTCGCTTATCCATATATGTTCCCTTCGACGGCGCAAAGTCTAGCACTCAAAGGGTATGTTTCCGAACACTAAGACAAAATTGTTCGGAAACTATAGGACGGACTGATTCAATTGTTAGACGGATCGGCTAGTCGCGCAGGATGATGTCCATGGCGAGCATCAGGTTGCGCTCGTCGATGGCAAACGGGGCTGCCTCGCGTGTCTTGGGCTTGGCGCAAAACGCGATGCCCGTGCCCGCGGCCTGAATCATGGGGATGTCGTTTGCCCCATCGCCAATAGCGACCGTGTGTGCCATATCGACGCCGCACTCAACTGCCCAGTCCAGCAGCTGGATGAGCTTGGACTCCTTGGTCACAATGTCGGCAGTCAACTTACCGGTGAGCTTGCCGTCCACGACCTCCAGACGATTGGCCAGGCAAAAATCGATGCCCGCAGCGGCCATGATCTTATCGGCGACCTCGTGAAAGCCGCCGCTCACCACGCCGACCTTCCAGCCCTTGCTGTGTGCCGAGCGTACAAGCTCCAACGCGCCGGGGGTAAATGTCACGCGCTCAAAGGTGCGCTCGAACACGCTCTCGTCCAGGCCGGCGAGCAGCCCCACGCGCTCCTCGAGCGCTTGCTTAAAGTCCAGCTCGCCGCGCATAGCGCGCTCGGTGATCTGCGCAACTTGCTCGCCCACGCCTGCCTCCTCGCCCAACAGGTCGATGACCTCCTGGTTGATGAGGGTGGAGTCGATATCCATAACGATGAGGCGTGCAGTCATGGCGGGCCTTTCCGAGTGCAGTTGTATTGGGGCACATTGTCGCACGCCGCACGCCTGGGCGACGGCCACGGTGCGTCAATTGTTTCGTCTCCGTCAAGTCTTTGGGCAAGAGCTACTTTTTCGCGGCACATCGACGCGGGTGCGATAAGATAGAACGCCATGTCTGGCTGCGCGGTTTACGCAGGCTGGGCAAATCTGTACGACGCCGCCCGGAACGACACGGGGCGGCACAGATCCATAAAGGAGGATCACTGGTATGAGCCAGACCCGTCCCATCGACGAGCATTCCATGCACACCCGTACCTGCGGCGAGCTTCGCCGCGAGAACGTGGGCGAAGAGGTCACCCTCACCGGTTGGGTGAGCCGTCGCCGCGACCACGGCGGCCTTATCTTCTGCGATCTTCGCGACCGCGAGGGCATCACGCAGCTCACCTTCGACCCCGAGCACTCCGACGGCGACGCCTTTAAGATCGCCGAGACCATGCGTCCCGAGTGGCCCATCAAGATCCACGGCGTCGTGCGCTCCCGTGGCGAGGAGACCACCAACACCAAGCTCGCGACCGGCGAGATCGAGGTCCTGACCGACCACGCCGAGGTGCTCAACACGTCCGTCACCCCGCCGTTCCAGATTGAGGACGGCATCGAGACCAGCGAGGACACCCGCCTGCGCTATCGCTATCTGGACCTCCGCCGTCCCGAGATGATGGCCAACCTCAAGCTGCGCTCCGACTTTACCTTTGCCATTCGCGAGGCGCTGCACAACCGTGAGTTCATGGAGGTCGAGACGCCCTCCCTGTTCAAGTCCACGCCCGAGGGCGCCCGCGACTTCATCGTCCCCAGCCGCATCCAGCCGGGCAACTTCTACGCCCTGCCGCAGTCCCCGCAGCTCCTGAAGCAGCTGCTCATGGTCGGTGGCGTCGAGCGCTACTACCAGGTTGCCAAGTGCTTCCGCGACGAGGACCTGCGTGCCGACCGTCAGCCCGAGTTCACCCAGGTCGATATCGAGATGTCCTTCGTGGACCAGAATGACGTCATGAGCGCGCTCGAGGAGGTCCTGGCCGACGCCTTCGGCCGCATGGGCGTCGAGATGCCCACGCCGCTGCGTCGCATGGACTACTGGGAGGCCATGGACACCTATGGCTCCGACAAGCCCGATACCCGCTATGGCATGCACCTGGTCGACCTGACCGACATCTTTGCCAACTCCAAGTTCAAGGTCTTTGCGACTGCCGCAAACGAGGAGGGCTCTGCCGTCAAGGCCATTAACGCCAAGGGCGCCGGTGCCTGGGCACGTGCCAAGATCGATAAGCTCGCCGGCGTGGCTTCCACGTTTGGCGCCAAGGGCCTGGCTTGGATCGCCTTCCGCGAGGACGGCTCCATCAACAGCCCCATCGTCAAGTTCTTCTCGGACGAGGAGATGGCGGCTCTGCGCGAGCGCATGGACGTCGAGCCCGGCGACCTTGTGATGTTCGCCGCCGGCCCGCGCCTGCTCTCTGACGAGATCCTGGGCGGCATGCGTTCCCACATGGCCAACACGCTCGAGATCAAGCGCGAGGGCCACGACTTCCTGTGGGTCGTCAACTTCCCGCTGTTCCACTGGGATGAGGACCGTAAGGCCTATGCCGCCGAGCACCAGCCCTTCACCCTGCCGACCGAGACCGACATCGCCAAGATCGAGGCCGATCCGCTGGCAGCCGGTTCTTGCACCTATGACTTTGTCATGGACGGCTTTGAGGCCGGCGGCGGCGGTATGCGTATCCACAACGCCGAGATGCAAATGTCCATGCTCAAGCTCCTGGGCTTTACCGAGGAGCGCGCCGAGTCGCAGTTCGGCTTCCTCATGGAGGCCCTCAAGTTTGGCGCGCCCCCGATGGGCGGTTTCGCTCTGGGTCTGGACCGCGTGTGCATGCTGCTCACCGGTTCCGACTCCATCCGCGACGTCATGGCGTTCCCCAAGACGGCCAGTGGCTCCGACCTCATGTCGGGCGCCCCGAGTGCCGTTAGCGGCGCCCAGCTCAAGGACGTCAGCCTGCGCCTGATGTAGGCGAGCGGCTATATATTGCCCGCAACGCGGGAAGGACGTGTGCCTTCCCGCGTTTTTTTATGTCGCGACGTCATGGTTTGGAGGCCTGCCGTCGTGCGCCGGGAAACTACAACCCGTAATCTGCGTGCAGAACGGGTCGCGCTTTCCCAAAGGGGGTCCTCTGGGAAAGCGCGACCTAGAATTCGGCAAATTAATGGGGCACAGTTTCCGGTTGAGCTGTCTAACGGAAACTGTGCCCCAGAATGAGCGCTCAAAACGGGATAGGCTTTCCGCAACAACTGTCTGGCGGAAAGCCTGCCCCAGTTTCTTATAGCGAGTCTCTCTGGATCAGCTGCATGTGCATCACGGAGGTGGTGGGCTCGGCACCCTTGATCATGTCGAGCGCAATGTTGGCGGCCATGTGGCCTTCTTCGCGCAGGGGCTGGCGGACGGTCGTGAGCGCGGGGACGCAGCGCGCCGCAATCTCGTGATCGTCGAAGCCGACGACAGAAACGTCCGCCGGAACGGATAGGCCTGCCTCGTTGAGTGCGGTGATGACGCCAGCCGCGATACGGTCCGATCCGCAGAGCACGCCATCGAAAGCAATCTTGCGCGCGAGAATCTGGTGCATGGCCTGATAGCCGTCTCCGCTGTTCCAGCCGGTATAGATAACGTTTGCGTCTGGGAGGTCTTCGCCCAAGACGGCGCGGTAGCCGCGCAGGCGGTCGACAACAGCGGGGTTGTCTTGCGGTCCCAACACGGCGACGATATCTTTGCGCCCGCGCTTCTTCATGGCGAGTGCCGCAAAGTGTCCGCCCTCTTCGTCGTCAGAGTAGACCGTCGAGAACACGTCGCGATAGGGGTGGCCCTCGAGCTGGCCGCACAACACGGTGGGTACGCCCAGCTCGCGCAGCACCTCGAGCAGCTCGCTGCCCTTGTAGGGGGAGACGTCGATCACGGCGTCGAACGAGCGGCGCTCAAAGTGCTCGCGTGCGCGGTTGCGCTCATGCGTGGAAGACGCCTGCAAGATAACGGGCAGATAGGAAGACTCCGACAGTTCCTCGGTAATGCCGCTCAAAAACTCGCTATAGGTGGGGTCGCTGAAGAGTTCACTCAGAGGCTCGGTCACGAGCACGGCGATGATTTCCGTGCGCCCGACAGCGAGCGCTCGGCCACGAGCGTTGGGGATAAAATTGACTTCCTTGGCCGCCGCGCGGACGCGCTTTTTGGTTTCCTCGCTAATGCGGGGCGAATCGTTGAGGGCGCGCGATGCCGTGGAGCGCGACACGCCGGCAGCTGCGGCAACCTCGGCAAGCGTAGGTGCGGTGCGAACTGGTTGGGTCATGGCGTCTCCTGGAAAATGCGGTCGATGTTGTCACTGGTATGGGCTAGTGCGGATACAGCTTACTATAGTGCGCCTGAACAGCGTTCATGATATCCGGTGACCGGTGTCGTTTTGCAACCAAGCCGAAATCGAATACGTCTCGTGTGGGTGAGATATTAGCGGGCGTGGCGGTTGCCTACGAGCTTGAGAACGATGTCTTGCGCCGAGTTTCGATACTCAGAGTGACATAAGTGTCGTGGTTGTACAACCGGTTGCACCGTTAATCCGGCGAAATCGACCGTTCAGCGGACAACCGGTTGCACAGTTTTTTGCATCGCTCGTAGGATAAGGACAACCGGTTGCACAAGAATCACTACGATGACGAAGGAGCATCACCATGGACGCCATTAACGATTGGGAAAACCAAGCGCTCACCCACAGGAACCGCCTGGCACCCCATGCGTACTTTATGGGTTACGAGACCGCCGATCTCGCTGCAACGTACAGCCGCGAGCTGTCGCGCGGGTTTGTCCAGCTGTCCGGCTCGTGGCAGTTCCGCCTCTTTGAGGGCCCCGCTGCCGTCTCCAACGAGGAGCTCTCCACGTACAAGCCCGAGTGGGATCGCGTGGAGGTCCCGCATCTGTGGCAGGTGGATGGCTATGGCAACCTTGCCTACACCGACGAGGGTTTCCCGTTCCCGGTGGATCAGCCGTTCGTTCCCTCCGACGACCCCACGGGCGTCTACCAGCGCATCGTCAACCTTCCCGCCGTTCCTGCCGGCGCTCGCGAGATCATTCGCTTCGACGGCATCGAGAGCTATGGCGAGCTGTACGTCAACGGTCAGTATATCGGCATGACCAAGGGCTCGCGCCTGTCCGCCGAGTTCGACGTGACCGACGCACTCGTCGAGGGCGACAACCTTTTTGCGGTCAAGGTCCTGCAGTACAGCGATGGCAGCTACATCGAGGACCAGGATATGTGGTGGGCCTCGGGCATCTTCCGCGATGTGTACCTTATGCAGCGTCCCGCCGCGCACTTGGTCGACTTTAGGTTCCGCACGCACCGCGAGGGCGATACCGCTCTGATTACGCTCGATACGGTTGCCGAGGGCGCTTCCCGCATCGTGTTTACGCTCAGCGATGGCGAGAACGTGGTGGCTACGGGTGAGTGCGTCGACGGCCATGCCGAGTGCAGCGTGACCGATGCCCACTTCTGGAATCCCGAGGACCCCTTCCTCTACGACCTTACGTTTGAGGTCTACGACGGCGACGAGGTCAGCGAGTACGTCCCGCATCGCCAGGGTCTTGCCGAGGTGACGGTCGAGGGCAATCATATCTACCTCAACGGCACTTACTTTAAGATGCATGGCGTCAACCGCCACGATCACGACGATCACAAGGGCCGCGCCGTGGGCCTCGATCGCATGCGCCGCGACCTGGAGCTCATGAAGCAGCACAACATCAACGCGGTGCGCACGTCCCACTACGCCAACGATCCGCGCTTCTACGAGCTGTGCGACGAGTACGGCATCATGCTGGTCGCCGAGACCGATATGGAGAGCCACGGCTTCGAGAATATCGGCAATATCGCCCTGGTCACCGACGACCCTGCCTGGGAGCCGGCTTACGTTGACCGTGTTGAGCGCCTGGTGATGCAGGAGCGCAACCACGCGTGCATCATCATGTGGTCGATGGGCAACGAGAGCGGCTATGGCTGCAACATCCGCGCGATGTACGCCAAAGCTCACGAGCTCGACGGTCGTCCGGTCCACTACGAGGAGGACCGCAACGCCGATACCGTCGATGTCATTTCCACGATGTACTCCCGTGTGTCGCAGATGAACGACTTTGGCGAGCATCCGTTCCCCAAGCCGCGCATCAACTGCGAGTACGGCCACTCCATGGGTAATGGTCCCGGAGGCCTGTCCGAGTACCAGGAGGTCTTCGATCGCTGGGATTGCATCCAGGGCCAGTTCATTTGGGAATGGTGTGACCACGGTTTGGCTGCTGTGACCGAGGACGGCGTTGCCTACGATATGTATGGTGGCGACAACGGCGATTACCCCAACAACAGCAACTTCTGCATCGATGGCATGGTGTTCCCCTGGCAGCAGCCGAGCCCGGGCCTCACTGAGTATGGCCAGGTCATCTGCCCGGTTCGCATGGCCTACGATGCCGAGGCGGGCGAGCTGACCGTCACCAACAAGCGTTGGTTCACCACTCTCGAGGATGTTTGCCTGTCGGCCGAGACCCTGGTGGACGGCGACGTAGTGTGCCGCAAGACGCTCGTGCCCGGTGCGGTTGCCCCCGGCGAGTCCGTCCAGCTGCCACTGGTGATTCGCGAGGCCGCAGTGGGCGAGACCCTGCTGACCGTGCACGCCTACACCATGGCCGCTCACGCCTGGTGCAAGCCGATGTTCCAGCTGGGCGCAAGCCAGTTTGCCATCGCAAACCATCCGGCACCGGCCATCGCCGCCCCCGCTCGTCCTGAGCTTGCGGTCGAAGAGAGCGAGCAGGAGATTCGCATTCACTCCCTCAACGGCGAGCTGACCTTCAACAAGGTAAACGGCACCGTGAGCAAGTGGAAGGCATCCGGCCGTGACGTCATGGCCTCCGGTCCCCAGGTTGGTTTTTGGCATCCGCTCGTCGACAACCACGCCCAGGAGTACGACTCCCTGTGGAAGGACAACTTCATTGATGTAATGCAGACGTCTACCCGCAAGGTTTCTTGGAAGCAGGACGGCAATGCGGTCGTCGTTACCGTGAGCCAACGTATTGCTCCTCCCGTTCGCGCGTTCGGCATGCGCGTCGAGCTCGTCTACACCGTGCTTCCGAGCGGTCGCGTCGACCTCAAGGTTTCCGGCGAGCCCTACGGCGATTACTCGGATATCATCCCGCGCATCGGCATCTCCTTTGAGGTTCCCGGTTGCGATCGTGCCGTCGAGTGGTATGGCCACGGCCCGGGCGAGAACTATCCGGACTCGCTGCGCGCCAACCCGGTCGGTCATTACCGCACTACGGTCGACGACATGTTCACGCCGTATGTCATGCCCCAGGATTGTGCCAACCGCGAGGGTACCCGCTGGGTTGCCCTGCGCTCGAGCCACGGTGACGGCGTGCTGGTGACGCGTCCGGCCGACGCCGCTTCCAACCCGTTCTCGTTCTCGGCATGGCCCTATAGCTGCGAGGCCATCGATAACGCCAAGCACGTCTACGATCTTGTCAAGGGCGACACGGTCACGGTCAACATCAACGATCAGCTGCTCGGCCTTGGCTCGAACTCTTGGGGTTCCGAGGTGCTCGATTCCTATCGCACCCGTTTTGAGAGCTTCAGCTTTGAGGTGTCCCTGCGACCGCTGACGTCTGCCGATCTGGCTCAGGCGCTGGCACCCATTAAGGAGGCATAAGTCATGCATGTCTTTAACTCACGTGCCGACTTCGATGCTCAGATGAAGTCCGTCAAGAAGTGGATGCGTACCGGTCAGGCGCTCGACGGCGTTTCTGAACTGCAGCACGATGTGGCGTACTCCATCGGCGACTCGCTGGTGTATTGGTGGGTGAACGCCCACGAGGCGGCCACTGCCGACCTGGTCGGTCACCGTCGCTACCATGCCGTGCTCGCTCCGCTCGACGGCGACCTGACCGTCGAGGTTGCCCCCAAGGCAGGCCTCACCTGCACCCGCGCCTACAGCGATATCGATGATCGCGAGCGCTTTGAGGGTGCGGGGGAGGCCGTGACGATTCCTGCCGGCGGCGTTGCCGTCGTCGAAATTGACGAGGCCTACCGTGTCGTGGCCGATGCCGCGGATCCCCGCGTCGTGGTACTGCACGTGACGGTCGAAGGTTATTCCTTCCCCAACAAGTAGTATTCGTCCGCCTGGACGTTTGCTTCGCGCCGTTAAGGGGGATGGCTTTGTTGACTCCCTTTTCCCCATTCCCCTTAGCAGGTGCGCCGTCCGTGTTTGCACTTGCAGGTCGGACGGTTTTAGATGACATTTAATAGATGATTGGGAGGGCTTATGAGCTCTGAAAAACGAGGAACGATTGGTTCGTTCGCTCTGCTGGGCATGACGGTCGCCGCCGTGTTCGGTATCAAGAACATCATCAACAACAACGCGGCTATCGGCTTGGCAGCCGCGCCGTCGTTCTTCTTCGCCACGCTTTTGTACTTTGTCCCCTATACCCTGGTTACCGCCGAGTTCGTCGGCCTCAACAAGGACTCCGAGTCGGGCGTGTACGCATGGGTTAAGACCTCGATGGGTGGTCGCTGGGCGTTCCTGACGGCATTTAGCTACTGGTTCGTTAACCTGTTCTTCTTTGCGTCCGTCCTGCCCAACGTCATCATCTACGCGAGCTACGTGTTCTTTGGTGCCAATGCCGAGCTTTCGCAGCTGTGGATCACCATTATCGAGATCGTCGTCTTTGCTATCGCCACATGGGTTTCGACCAAGGGCGCTAAGTGGATCGGCTCCATTTCCTCCTTCGGTTCGACCGCGGCTTTCGGCCTGACCGCCGTGTTCATCTTGCTGTCTCTGGCTGCTGCTTTTGGCGGCGTCGAGTTCGCTACGGCTCCCACGCCCGCTAACATGGCTCCCGACACGAGCAACTTCGCAACTATGTGGGGCTTCTTCGGTACGCTTGCCTGGATCATCCAGGGCGTTGGCGGCGCTGAGTCTGTCGGCGTGTTCCTTAACGACCTTAAGGGCGGCGTCAAGGCCTTCGTGCGCACCGTCGTTATCGCCGGCCTGACCATCGGCCTTCTGTATGCAGGCGCTTCGCTGCTGGTCAACCTGTTCATCCCCGAGGGCAGCGTTGCCATCTCCACCGGTATCTTCGACGTATTCGGCGCTGTCTTTGCCCACTTTGGCATTCCCATGGAAGTGTCCACGCGCGTCATTGGCCTGATCCTTCTTGCCGCAACGCTGGGCTCCCTCATGATGTGGACCTCCGCTCCCATCAAGGTGTTCTTCACCGAGATCCCCAAGGGCGTCTTTGGTAGTAAGATCGTCGAGCTCAACGAGCACGGCATTCCTGCCCGCGCTGCCTGGCTGCAGTTCGCCATCGTCGTCCCCATCCTGATCATCCCGGCCCTGGGCTCCGGTAACCTCGACGACCTGCTCATGATCGTCACCAACATGACGGCTGCCACCGCTCTGCTCCCGCCGCTGCTGATTCTGCTTGCCTACTTTATGCTGCGCAAGAACTTCGACTCCGCTCCCCGTGGCTTCCGCATGGGCTCGCGCAGCTTTGGCCTGGTCGTTGCCGCATTCCTGCTTGTGGTCTTCTGCTTCGTGCTTATCTGCGGCACCATTCCGCTCGATCAGCCGCTGTGGCTGACGCTGGTCTACAACGTTGGCGGTGTGGTTGTCTTCCTGGGCCTTGCCGTGATGTGGTACAACCGCTATATCAACCGTCTGCGCAAGACCGATCCCGAGGCCGCCGAGAGCGAGCTGCGCCCCTCCGTCCTCGACATGATGGAGTAGCGGCTAGGATTAATCTACGGCTGTGGAATAAATCGATTCCCTTTCCTAAGGAGGGGCCTTACGAGGCCCCTCCTTTTGTGATTTGGGGCATGGTTTTGGACCTCGTGGTCAAAAAATATCAAATATGAGTACTGTTGCAAAAGAGGTGTCATATTTTTCGGCCTGT
>CABQMF010000022.1 GCA_902465265.1 uncultured Collinsella sp.
CGGGGCTTTATGGAGCTTGAAATTGGTGGAAGCGGGCAATTTCAGCGAAATTTTGCTGTTACTAAATTTATGACAGTACTCATATTTGCCATTTTTTGCCCACCGGGTACCGCTAGGGGCTAGTCGAAGCTCCCCCAAACAGCTGGGAATGCGCCGATCGTCAGCATATCTTGTATATGGATGGCTCAGCAAAAGAAGTTGCGGTGGAATGGGGATTGATTTGCGGCTGATAAGCCAAAAACAGTCCCTATTTCACCGCAACTGATGTGGGCGTTCCTAGCGAGTTGGCTGGTAACGGGGGCAGTAGCTGATGGCGATGGCGTCGACGCCTACGTGGGTCGCGATGGTGCAGCCGATGGGGCCGGTGCCGGCGTCTACGTAGTCCTGGCCTGCGAGCGCTTGGTTAACGAGTTCCTGCTCCTCGGCAGCACCGGTCGTGAGCACGCGAACGCTGGAGCCCGGATGCTCGGTCAAAAATGCGAGGCAATCGGCCATGGTGTTCGCAACGATGCGCTTGGCTCCGCGGCCCTTCTTGATGGCCTTGATCTCGCCCGATTTCCACTCCGGCGAAACGGCCAGGCGAATGTTGAGCATCTGTGTGAGCTGGCCGGCGAGCTTGGGCGCGCGGCCGTTCTTGACCAGGTTCTCGAGCGTGCGCGGAATCAGCAGCAGATGGGCGTCGGGCAGCGTCGCGCGGATCTGAGCCTCGGTCTCGTCTAGGCTGCGGCCGTCCTCGCGCATGGCGAGCGCGTACTCTACCAGCAGACCCTCGGCGCCCGAGCCGGTGCGCGAATCGATGCAGCGCACGTCGAGCTCGTGGGTATCGGCCACCTGGCACGCGTTGGCGTAGCAGGCAGACCACTCGCTGCATAGCGAGATAAAGATGGCGCTATCGTGGCCGTCGGCGAGCACGCGGTCAAAGAGTGCCTTGAATTCACCGGCACTCGGCTGCGAGGTGTGCGGTAGCTGCTCGGAGCCTGCCATGCGGGCGACGTATTCCTCGGCGGTGATTTGCACCTGGTCGAGCAGATCCTCGCCCTCGATAATCACATGCAGTGGAATCACGTAAATGCCGAGCTCTTGGGCACGGGCGGGGGAGATGTCCGACGTGGAGTCGGTTATGATGGCAAAAGACATAATTGCACCTTTCGTTGGGGCGTTTGCGCGCCGCCTTCTGAGAGCAAAGTGCGACAAGTATAGTAGAGTCATTCCACATTGCTAGGTTCAATTGTTGAATAGTCAACAGTTTGAAGTGTCGGTGTGGAAATCATCAACTGGGGAAGAGGGATGCCGATGGAGGCACTGGAGATATGCAAGCGGCCGGTCGTGCTGTTTGATTTCGATGGCACGGTGGCCGATACAGGCCGGGCGGTGATGACCTCGACGCGCAAGACGCTTGCTGCGCGCGGGTTTTCGGAAGCGCAGATGGGTGACCTGCGCCGTATGATCGGGCCTCCCCTGTGGAAGAGCTTCCACGACTTTTATGGCTTCTCGCGCGAGGAATCGCTTGTGGTGGCCGACGAGTACCGTGCCTTTTTCGATGAGCTGGGGCCGGATGAGTACCCCGTGTTCGATGGAATCTCCGAGCTGCTCGACAGCCTTGCCGCGCAGGGGCATCGCATGGCGGTCGCGACGTCTCGCATGGAGGCGAAGTGCATCGATATGGTGCATGAGCTGGGGCTTTGCCAGTTTGAGGCCGTGGTTGGCATGAATCCGCCGCAGGGGCGCGAGACCAAGGCGGATTCGGTCCGCGATGCGCTGGCGGCCCTGGGCGCGACGGCCGACGGTGCCGTGATGATCGGCGATCGCTTCAACGATGTGGAGGGCGCGCACGCGATGGGCGTGCCGTGTATCGGCATCTATTCGGGTGCGGCGGCACCGGGGGAGCACGAGGCCGCGGGCGCCGATGCGGTGGTGCACTCGGTGGCCGAGCTTGCTAAACTTTTCGCTATATAAGTATGTGATGTGAGAGGCGGGCGCGCTCGCCGCTCATTGGTAAGGAGGTCGTCCATGAATCAGGTGGAGCAGAGCGTCGCTGAGTATGTCGACGAGGTCTGGGAGGACGTTGTCGCCGATATCGAGCAGCTGGTGGGCTATCCGTCCGTGGCCGTTGCTACCGATGCGGAGCCCGGTGCGCCGTTTGGCCGCCCGGTCCGTGATGCGCTTGATTGCGCGCTCGGTATCGCGCAAAAGCTCGGCTACCAGACGAGCGATGACGAGGGCTTTGTGGGCATTGCCGATATTCCGGGCCGCGGCGACAAGCAGCTCGCGACCATCTGCCACGTGGACGTGGTTCCCGCCGGCCCCGGTTGGAATACCGACCCGTTTGCGATGGAGCGTCGCGAGGGCTGGCTGCTCGGTCGCGGCGTTATCGACGACAAGGGTCCGGCGGTACTGTCGCTCTACGCCGGCGCCTATCTGCTCAAGCACGGCATCACCCCGCGCTATACCTTCCGCGCGCTGCTGGGCTGCGATGAGGAAGTGGGCATGTCCGACGTTCACCATTATCTGGAGAACTATGCAGACCCCGACTTTCTGTTTACACCCGATGCCGAGTTCCCGGTCTGCAATGCCGAGAAGGGCCAGTTTGGGGCGACGTTTGTGAGCTCCAAGATCGACGGCGGACGTATTGTGTCCTGGAGCGGTGCCGAGGCGAGCAACGCCATTCCGTCGCAGTCTATCTGCGAGCTCGCGATTGCCGCCGATGAGCTGCCGGCGCCGGTCGAGAACGCCGACCGCCTAGAGATTACGGCGCTCGATAACGGACATGCGCAGATTTTCGCTCACGGCATTGGCGGTCATGCCTCGATGCCCGAGGGAACGATCAATGCCGTTGGCCTCATCGTGGCGTATCTGCGCGAGGCCGAGGACGCGTTTGGCGCACGCGATGAGCGCCTGTTGACGCCTGCCGAGCACGAGTTTGTCAAGTTTCTGGCCTTTGTACATGCTGACGCCTATGGCCGCGGCCTGGGTATCGACGCGACGAGCCCCGCGTTTGGCCCGCTCACGTGCAACCCCGGCGTCATCCGTGTGGCAGATGGCCACATCGAGCAGGTCATCGACGTGCGCTTCCCCGACAGCACGAGCGCCGATACCATCTGCGAACAGCTCGAGCCGCTCGTGGGCCGCTTTGGTGTAACGTATTGCGTGGGTCGTACCAAGGTGCCGTTCTCGGTCTCTGCCGACGATCCGGCCGTGAAAGCGCTTATTGATACCTATAACGAGTTTACGGGCAAGCATGCCGAGCCCTTCGCCATGGGCGGTGGCACGTACGCGCGCAACTTTGCCCGTGCCGTGTCGTTTGGCCCCGAGGAGACCGGCCTTGAGCTGCCCGCGTGGGGCGGCCAGATGCACGGCCCCAACGAGTGCGCCAACGAGGAACAGCTCAAGCAAGCTCTCAAGATCTATATCGTGGCGATCCTTCGTTTGAATGAATTAGAGCTTTAAGGTTACGCGGTTTCCCAATCTAAGTTGCGGTGGAATAGTTCCTAGAATGGGCCATTTGATGGCCAAACAGGAACTATTTCACCGCAACTCTGTTTTTATTGGTGTAAAAAGCGCGCCATGCTTGGGTGGGGATTGTTATTCGTTTGTAAAGGCTGGGCCGCGCTTGCGGTAAGGGTCTATCAAATGCCCGTAAGAAACCGCAGATAAGGCGGTTGTCGCCCGATCGGGGTCGTATCTTTCCAAACAGCAAAGCGGGCAGGGCGCCCGCGAGTCGCATGTACGAAAGGAAGATCATGCTCGATCAGGCTTATTCTCGTCGTCAGTTCCTCGGCCTCGCTGGTGGTCTTGCCAGCATCGTCGGCCTCGGTCTCGTTGGTTGCGGCGGCTCCGGTGCATCCGACGCCGCCGACAAGGGTAGCGCCGCTGCTGCCGAGTCCGTCTCTGGCGAGGTGACCTACGACGGCGCCTCTTCGTTCCAAGCTCTCGTCGAGGCTGCTGCCGAGAAGTTCATGGATGCCAACCCGGACGTCTCCGTCTCCGGCTCGGGTAACGGTTCGGGTAAGGGCCTTACCGCTGTCGCCGCCGGCACCGTCACCATCGGTAACTCCGACGTCTTCGCCGAGACCAAGCTCGAGGCCGACCAGGTCAAGAACCTCGTCGACCACGAGGTCGCCGTCGTGGGCATGGGCCCCGTCGTCTCCAAGAACGTGACGGTCGACGACCTGTCCCTCGAGCAGCTCAAGGGCATCTTCTCCGGCCAGATCACCAACTGGAAGGAGGTCGGCGGCGACGACGCCAAGATCGTCGTTCTCAACCGCAAGGCCGGCTCCGGCACCCGCGCCACCTTCGAGGCCGCTGTCTTTGGTGACGAGGCTGTCGACTTTAAGGGCGACGCCGAGCTCGACAAGTCCGGCGACGTCCAGACTCAGATGGGCAGCACCGACAACGCTATCTCCTACCTGGACTTCTCGCACTTCGATGACTCCAAGTTCAACGCCATCAAGGTCGAGGGTGTCGAGCCCAAGAGCGCAAACGTCACCGACGACTCCTTTAAGATCTGGGCTACCGAGCACATGTACTGCGCAAAGGACGCCGACGAGGCTACCAAGGCCTTCCTGGAGTTCATGCTCTCCGACGACGTCCAGGGCAAGCTCGTCGAGGAGCAGGGCTTTATCCCCGTCTCTGCCATGAAGGTCGTCAAGGACGCCAGCGGCAAGGTCTCCGCTAAATAAGTAATCGCCCCGGAAAGGTTTGCAATGGCAAAACAGCTCACAAAGCGCGACCTTGAGAACGTGGGCCTGGGCGTCACGGGTGCGTGCGTAGCGCTCGTGACGCTTGTCGTTGCCGCGCTCATCGTTATGGTCGCCCAAAAGGGCCTCTCGGCTTTTCTCAAGGACGGCGTCTCGGTCGTCGAGTTTTTCACCGGCACCAAGTGGGACCTGGCCAACACGGCCGAAAACGGCCTGCCTTATACCGGCGCTCTGCCCTTGATCGTCACCTCGTTTGCGGTCATGGTGCTCTCCACGCTTATCGCGCTGCCCATCGCCATCGGCTCTGCCATCTTTGCGGTCGAGATCCAGCCTAAGTTTGGTTCCAAGATCTTTCAGCCGCTTATTGAGCTTTTGACCGGCATTCCCTCGGTCGTCTTTGGCTTGATCGGCTTTCACGTGGTTGTCGGCCTTATGAAGAGCGTTTTCCATGTGAGCACGGGTCTGGGCATCTTGCCCGGCGCCATCGTGCTAGCCGTCATGATCCTGCCGACTATGACTACGCTTTCGGTCGATGGCCTGCGTGCCGTGCCCGATAGCTACCGTCAGGGTTCGCTCGCGCTGGGCTACACCCGCTGGCAGACCATCTGGCACGTGGTGCTCAAGTCCGCCATGCCATCGCTCATGACTGCGGTCATCCTTGGCATGACCCGCGCCTTTGGCGAAACGCTCGCCGTGCGCATGGTTATCGGCGGTATCGAGGCCATGCCGACGTCGCTGCTGTCGCCGGCGTCCACCATCACCACCACGCTCACCACGTCTATGGCGGTCTATGCTGAGGGCTCGGCCCAGGACGACGTCCTGTGGGCGCTCGGTCTGCTGCTGATGGGCATGAGCCTCATCTTCATCCTGATCATCCACCTTATCGGCCGCAAGGGGGCGAAGGCTCGTGGCTAGCACGCGCATCCATATCGACGAGGCGAGACTCGGGCGCGTCCAAAAACAGGACCGCATCGCCACGGGCGTGTTGACGGCGATCGTCGCCATCGTCATGCTCATTGTCGTCTCCATGGTGGCCTATATCCTGCTCGAGGGCATCTCGACGCTGTTCCAGCCGGGCTTTCTCACGCAGCCCGCGCGCGCCAACGGAACCCAGGGCGGCGTGCTCTATCAGCTGTTCGACTCGTTCTATCTGCTGCTGATCACCCTAGGTATCTCGGTGCCCATCAGCCTGGGTGGCGCGGTCTTCCTGGTCGAGTACGCACCCGACGGACCCATCCGCGACATCGCCTCCACCGCTATCGAGACGCTGTCCTCGCTGCCTTCCATCGTCGTCGGCATGTTCGGTTTTCTGGTGTTCTCGGTGCAGCTGGGCTGGAAGTACTCCATCATCTCCGGCGCCGTCGCGCTCACCATGTTCAATATCCCCATCCTGGTGCGCGTGATCCAACAGGCGCTCGAGGACGTGCCGCAGGCCCAGCGCGATGCGTGTCTGGCTATGGGCCTCACCCGCTGGGAGGCCACGCTGCACATCCTGATCCCCGAGGCCATGCCCGCCATCGTGACTGGCATCGTGCTTTCGGCCGGCCGCGTCTTTGGCGAGGCCGCGGCGCTGCTCTTTACCTCGGGCATGAGCTCGCCGGTTCGCCTGAACTTCTTGAGCTTTAACCTGTCGAGCCCTACCTGCGCCTGGAACGTGTTCCGCCCCGGCGAGTCGCTCGCCGTGCATATCTACAAGATCTATGGCGAGGGCAGCCCCGAGGCCCAGCAGATCGTCTGGGGCACCGCTGCACTGCTGATGATTTGCGTGCTGCTGTTTAACGTAATCGCCCGCATTGTGGGCAAGCAACTGGCAAGGAAGATGACGGCCGAATGAGCGAGATGAGTGTAACGCCCGCAACCGAAGCGGCATCGTCCGACACCCGGGACTTCCTGTCGAGCGTGGGGGAGAGCGAGAAGCGCGTGCGCGTGAGCGGCAAGGCCGTGAGCGACGAGGTCGTGCTCTCCACCAAGGACGTCAACGTGTACTATGGCGACCACCATGCACTGCACAATACGTCGCTCGACTTCCACAAGGGCGAGATCACGGCGCTCATCGGGCCTTCGGGCTGCGGTAAGTCGACCTTCTTGCGTAGCCTCAACCTCATGAATCGCGAGATTCGCGGCTGCCGCGTGGTGGGCGAGATCAACTATCGCGGGCGCAACGTGAACACCGAGACCGAAAACACCTACGAGCTGCGCCGTTCCATTGGCATGGTGTTCCAGCAGCCCAACCCGTTCCGCAAGTCCATTCGCGACAACATCACGTTTGCGCCTAAGCGCCACGGCATCACCGACCGCGACGAGCTCGACCGCATGGTCGAGGAAAGCCTGCGCGGCGCGGCGCTTTGGGACGAGGTCAAGGACAAGCTCGACAAGAGCGCCTACGCGCTTTCGGGCGGCCAGCAGCAGCGTCTGTGCATTGCGCGCACGCTGGCGCTCAACCCCGACGTGATCCTGTTTGACGAGCCCTGCTCGGCACTCGACCCCATCTCGACGCTGGCGATCGAGGACCTCATGTCTTCGATTGTGGCCGACCGCGCTATCGTCATCGTGACGCACAACATGGAGCAAGCTTCGCGTGTGTCCAACCGCACGGCGTTCTTCTACATGGGCGATATGGTCGAGTACGACGAGACTGACGAGATTTTCCAACGGCCCAAGGATCAGCGGCTGAATGATTACCTCACCGGCATGTTCTCCTAGTCCGGGACATGCTTGAGGCCCGTGGCGGCCACGGTCGCCACGGGACTGATTGGAGGGGCGGGTTATCTCTTTTGCGAGATGGCCCGCCTTTTTGTGTCGCTGCCAGACCGACCACCACAAAGGGGACAGGCACCTTCGTGGTGGTTTGGGGTGGGGCTCGCTGCTATCATGGACAACGTTGAATTTCTACGAAGGAGCAGGGCATATGGCGATTCTTTTGGGATGCGATTCCGTCAGCCTAGAGTTTCCCACCAAGCATATTTTCGATAGCGTGACGCTCGGCGTGGGCGAGGGCGACCGCATTGGTATTGTCGGTAAAAACGGTGACGGCAAGTCGACGCTGCTGAGCGTGCTCGCCGGCACGCTGGAGCCCGATGACGGACGCGTGACGCACCGTCGCGGCACGACGATCGGTCTGCTCGGCCAAAAGGACAACCTGGTCGATACCGACACCGTGCATCATGCCGTTGTGGGCGACACACCCGAGTATGAGTGGGCGTCGAGTCCGCGTACGCGCCAGATTCTGGCTGGCCTCATCAGCGATGTGCCCTGGGAGGGCACGGTGGGCGAGCTTTCGGGCGGCCAGCGCCGTCGTGTGGACCTCGCGCGCCTGCTGATCGGCGACTACGACGTGCTCATGCTCGATGAGCCCACCAACCACCTGGACATGCGCACCATCAACTGGCTCGCGCGTCACTTAAAGGCCCGCTGGCAGCGCGGCCAGGGCGCCATGCTCGTGGTCACGCACGACCGCTGGTTCTTGGACGAGGTCTGCACCAGTATGTGGGAGGTCCACGACGGCCAGGTCGACCCCTTCGAGGGCGGCTACTCCGCATACATCCTGCAGCGCGTGGAGCGCGATCGCATGGCCGCCGTTACCGAGGAGCGCCGCCGCAATATGGCGCGCAAGGAGCTCGCGTGGCTGAGCCGCGGCGCCCAGGCTCGTTCCACCAAGCCCAAGTTTCGCGTGGATGCCGCTCGCGAACTGATTGCCGACGTGCCGCCCGTACGTGACGAGCTGGAGCTCAAGCGCCTGGCCGTGAGCCGCTTGGGCAAGCAGGTCATCGATGTGGTTGACGTGGACGCCGGCTATGCGGATACCGATGGCGCACCCAAGCAGGTGCTTTCCGACGTGACCTGGCTCATTGGCGCGGGCGACCGCTATGGTCTTTTGGGCGAGAACGGCGCCGGCAAGTCGACGCTGCTCGACGTAATCCAGGGCAAGATTGCGCCCCTGCGCGGCCGCGTGAAGATCGGCCAGACGGTACGCTTTGGCGTGCTGTCGCAGCAGCTCGAGGAGCTCGAGCCCTACATGGGCGACACGATCCGCGAGGTGCTCACCAACTATAAGAAGTACTACGTCATCGACGGCAAGGAGACTTCGCCCGAGAAGCTTTGCGAGCGCCTGGGCTTTACGACGCAGCAGCTCTGGAGCCGCATCCGCGATCTTTCGGGCGGCCAGCGCCGTCGCCTGTCGCTGCTGCTGACGATCCTGGACGAGCCCAACGTGCTCATCCTGGATGAGCCGGGCAACGACCTCGATACCGACATGCTGGCGATTGTCGAGGACCTGCTCGACGGCTGGCCGGGCACGCTGATCCTGGTGACGCACGACCGTTTCCTCATGGAGCGCGTGACCGACCAGCAGTGGGCGCTGCTCGACGGCCACTTGACGCATATGCCCGGCGGCGTCGACCAGTACCTGCGCCTGTGCAACGCCACCGCCGAAGGCGAACCCGTGGGCGCGCCGAGCGCCAAGACCGGCACGTTCGACACCGGCGCCGCAGCGGTTGCGGCCGAGAAGCCCAAGACGAGCGGCCAGCCCAATGGCCTTTCCAACGCCGAGCGCCAGAAGCTCCGTCGCGAGGTGAGCTCGCTCGAGCGCAAGATGGAAACGCAGCGCGCCCGCGTGGAGGAGGCCGAGGCCGCCATGGCCCAGGTCGATCCCACCAACTACACGGCGCTCGGCGAGCAGCAGGCAAAGATCGACGAGGCCCACGCCGCCATGGACGAGCTGGAGATGGCGTGGCTCGAGGCGAGCGAAAAGCTCGAGGGCGAGGAGTAGACGAGGATGATCAAAGCTGCGTTTTTCGATATCGACGGCACGCTGCTGAGCTTTAAGACGCACCGGATTCCGGCATCGGCGCAGCAGGTGCTCGACAGCTTTCATGAGCAGGGAATCGGATGCGTGATTGCTACGGGTCGTCCGACCTACCAGATGCCCGATTGGCTGTTCAACTTGGGTTGGGATGCGTACATTACGCTTTCGGGCCAGCACTGCTTTGATGCCGAGGGCGTCTACCGTAGCTGCCCGATTGACCCGGACGACGTTGCGGTGATTGTGGACCAGGTGGCGCAGGGGCGCTATGACTCGCTGTGCATGCAGGGCGAGAACTCGTTTGTGAACCGCCTGTCCGAGCGCGTGGTGACTGCCGGCAGCAATGCGGGAATCGTCTACCACGAGGAGCCGTTTGACCATGCCTTCGATGCGCCGGTTTACCAGTTCTGCGCCTTTGTGGACCCGGCTGACGAACATATCGTGACCGATGCGGTGTCGCATTCGCTCACTACGCGCTGGTGCGACCTGTTCTGCGATATTATTCCTGCCAACGGCGGCAAGGACCTGGGCGTGGCGGCGACGCTGGAGCGCCTGGGCATCGACGCGAGCGAAGCGATCGCCTTTGGCGACGGCGAGAACGACCTGTCAATGTTCTCGGCCGTGGGCACAAGTGTGGCAATGGGCAACGCGCAGGATACCGTAAAGGCCGCGGCGACCTACGTTACGACCGCCGTGGACGATGACGGTATCTACAACGCCGCCAAGCACTTTGGGCTGCTATAGCTGAGGATTCGGCGCTTGGGGACGTTCCTTTTGTGCCGGCAGCTGGGGACACTTCTTGTACGCTGCGTGCCGTGTCGCCCTGCTTGCCCCGCGAATTTTGTGAAACACGGTTAACTTTTTAAACAACACAGTAAGACATGGGCAACTTTTGCGGTAAAGTAAGCCAAGGAAAGTATCCAAAGGCTAACTAGCAATCATCGCGAAAGGCGGCCCATGGCCCTACGTGAATCTGGAGAAGACTATCTCGAATCTATTTATGTGCTCTCGGAGCGCCAAGGCACGGTGCGCTCAATCGACGTCGCCGAATACCTAGGCGTAACCAAGGCGAGCGTCTCTAAAGCCATGGCGACGCTGGAGAACAGCGGCTATGTCGAAATGGGCAAACGTGACGTTCATCTGACGGAGCGTGGTCTGGAGGTCGCTCGCCAAACGTGGGAGCGCCACTGCTTTTTCGTGCGGCTGCTCGAGGAAGCCGGTGTTTCGGCGGATGTCGCGTCGCAAGAGGGCTGCCACATGGAGCACTGCCTGAGTGAGGAGAGCTTCGAGAAGCTGAGGGCGATGTTGGGACGGGAAGATGCGGCGGGCGCAACAACGGAAGCCTAATTGACCCCCCCCGGGAGCGCGGAGTTCGCGCAAAGCGCGAACCAGCGAAAGGGGGATAGGGGATTCGAACAACAACGAGTCCGACGCAGTCCAAAGTGGAGCATTCGGTGCGCGACGCCCGCCTTTCCGTTGCTCCGCAGGAGCGGGAAAGACGGGCCTCATGCGCGAGGACGTTTTCAAAACCAAGCCCGACCCCGGCCGGACAGCCCACGAACGCTACAGGTTCTTGACCCCCATCGCGCGCATGGCGTTCAGGATGGCGATGATCGCCACGCCTACGTCGCCGAACACGGCAAGCCACATATTGGCGATGCCCAGCGCTGCCAGCACCAGAATCAGCAGCTTAACGCCCAGTGCAAAGATGATGTTCTGCCAGACGATCGCCATGGTCTTGCGTGCCACGCGGATCGCACGGGAGATATTGGACGGCTTGTCATCCATCAGCACCACGTCGGCGGCCTCAATCGCGGCATCGGATCCCATGGCGCCCATGGCAATGCCCACATCGGCGCGGGTGAGCACGGGCGCGTCGTTGATGCCGTCGCCGACAAAGGTGAGCTTGCCCTTGCCGCTTTCGGCCGCGAGCAGCGCTTCAACACGCTCGACCTTGTCGCCCGGCAGCAGCTGCGCATGGAACTCGTCGAGGCCGAGCTGCTTGGCCACCGCAGCAGCCACTTCCTCGCGGTCGCCCGTGAGCATAACGGTGCGCTTGACGCCGGCGGCGTGCAGGTCGCGGATCGTCTGCTCGGCATCGGCCTTAACGGTGTCTGCAATCACGATGTGGCCGGCATACACGCCGTCCACGAGCACGTGGAGGATCGTGCCGACAACCTCACAGTCCGGTGCTTCAACGCCGGCCGCGGCGAGCATCTTGGCGTTGCCGACGACGACATGCTTGCCGTCGATGGTCGCCGACACGCCGTGGCCCGCGTCGTTGGCGGAGTCGCTCACGCGCTTGGGGTCGACCTCGCCCTGATAGGCGACGCGCACGGACTGCGCGATGGGGTGATCGGAGAACGACTCCGCAAGGGCTGCGACCTCAAGCAGCGACTGCTCGGTATAGCTGGCCTCGGGGTGCACCGCGACCACCGAGAATGTGCCGTTGGTGAGGGTGCCCGTCTTGTCAAAGACGACGGTGTCCACGTCAGCGAGCGTTTCGAGGTAGTTGGAGCCTTTGATGAGAACGCCCAGCTTGGACGCGCCGCCGATGCCGCCAAAGAAGCTCAGCGGCACGCTAATCACGAGCGCGCATGGGCAGCTGACGACCAGGAAGGTCAGGCCGCGCAGAATCCAGTCGGACCAGGCACCGGTGACCAGGCCGCCGCCAAGGGCGAGCACCGCGGCCGCGCCGGTGACGGCGGGCGTGTAGACGCGGGCGAAGCGTGTGATGAAGTTCTCGGTGCGTGCCTTCTTTTCGCTGGCATTCTCCACGAGCTCCAGGACGCGCGCGACGGTGGACTCGCCAAAGGGCTTGGTGGTGCGCACGTGGATGAGGCCCGTCATGTTGATGCAGCCGCTGATAATATCGTCGCCGGACTTGGCGGGGCGGGGGACTGACTCGCCCGTGAGCGCGGCGGTGTCGAGCTGGGTTTCGCCCTCGACGATGACGCCGTCGATGGGCACGCGCTCGCCGGGCTTGACCACGATCACGGTGCCGACGGCGATGTCATCGGGAAAGACCTGTTCGAGTGTGCCGTCGGCTTGCTCGACGTTAGCGTAGTCGGGCGCGATGTCCATCATGGCGCTGATCGACTTGCGGCTCTTGCCCACGGCGTATGCCTGGAACAACTCGCCGACTTGGTAGAACAGCATGACGGCGGCGCCTTCGGCCATGTGCGGGTCGGTATCGGGGAAGAGCACCATGGCAAACGCACCGATGGTCGCGACTGCCATAAGGAAACTCTCGTCGAAGGCCTTGCCACGGCGGATGTTATTGAATGCCTTTTGCAGTACGTCGTAGCCGGCAATCAAAAACGGCACGAGGAACAGCACAAAGCTGGCGTAGATGTCGCCCGGGGTGCCGAATGCGGCGGCGAGGATGCCAAGCTCATCGAGGGCGTACACCACGGCAAAAATGCCCAGCGCTACCAGGATGCGGTTGCGCTTATGCTCGAGTGACTCTTTTTTCTTGCGCTTCTTTTTCTTCTTGGGGTCGGCGGTGGCCATGACTCGTATCCTTCCATTTGAATGTATGAACACTCGCTCATATAATTTTGCGGGCAAAGGCCGCGGCAAGCGCGGCCTTGCAGGTTGGCGTAAGCCTGGGCTAGAGAATAATCTCGCAGTCCGGCTCGGCGTCGGCGGTAAACTCTACAACGCGGTTGAGCACTTCGTCGAACTCGGCGTCATCGGCCTCGAGCGTCAATTTCTGGGTCATAAAGTTGACGGACACGGATTTGACGCCCTCGAGTTTGGCCAGCTCGTCCTGAAGCTCGCGCGCACAGTTGGCGCAGTCGATCTCGTCGAGCTTAAACTGCTTTTTCATGGTGGGTTCCTTTCCCTGTGTTTGCGACCTGGGTGCTGGCCGCGTTGGTACCGTGGCTGGTTGCTATTCGCAGATATGGCTCATGCCCTGGTTGAGCATGGTGTAGACATGATCGTCGGCAAGCGAGTAGAGGATGTTGCGGCCGTCGCGGCGGAACTTGACCAGGTGCGACTGCTTAAGTGTGCGCAGCTGGTGCGATACTGCCGACTGCGAGGTTGCGGTCGCCTCGGCGATGTCGGCCACGCAGAGCTCGCGTCCCATGAGGGCATAGAGAATCTTGATGCGTGTGGTGTCGCTGAAGACCTTGAACAGATCAGCCAAGTCGTACAGCAACTCCTCGTCGGGAAGGTCCTCGGGCGAGCAGGTGGTGGGGATTACGGGCTCGGTGGCCTCGATGTCAGTCTTTGTTTCATCAGCGTGGTCGCTCATTGCAACATCCTTTCATATGAACATGCGCTCATATAACTTACTTCCGATTATATGAGCGCATGTTCATATGTCAATAACGTTCAGGTAATTCGTCGTACAAAATGATGAGGAAAAGCGGACGAGATCCCGGACTAAGCGGTTTTGATTAGCGATACCGGGGTGGGTGCCCCTGCGCCGTGCAAAAATCGGAGTATTCTGCAACGATAGGGGTCTGTTAATCTATTTCAGGCCAAATAATGTAGTCCAAGAGTCATCTTAGGGTGTTAAACCGATGAGTTCTTCCTCAAATGTTGCCAAACGTTGCCGTTCTATAGCGATTCTGCTTCTTACTTGAATCAACTTGTGGGTGTTGGAAGTCCGACCCTGCTGAATACTCGCAATTTTGCACGTCGCTAGGGTACCCACCTTGTTAGTCGGCCTAGATTCCGGCCCCGAAGACCCTGCCCTCGGGCGTGAAGCTGTTTGTTTGGTTGAGTGATGGGCTGTCGGGTTCGACGGTTTGCATATCATCGATTGCCGGCGCTTCGTTAATCGTCGGATCGTCCAATGTGATGCCTTCGAGCATTGCTTTTTCGAGGTCAATTCGTTGACGCTCTTCGGAATCCTGGCGAAGCTCCTCCTGGATTCGTTTCTTCTCCTCAATAAACCTTCTGAGCACAAACAGTCTCAGGTCCTCTTGCATGATTTGAAAGTCTTTTGGCAGACGCGAGGGGCGTATACCTTCTTTTCGTTGGATTGCCTCCATGACCCTAACGAAAGAGCTGGCATGCATAAAGGAATAACGGCTGACGGTGATGATTCCGTACCCCATGGACGCAAGCGCATTCTTGCGCTCCTCGTCGATAGCGCGGTCCTCTTCGGCGTCGTGATAAAACCCGTTGTATTCAATATCTGTTCGAGATTTCTTCAGATATGCATCCATAAAGAACTTTTTGCGTCTCGTGAGATTTTTTGCGGCGGCGGTGACCTGCACCTCGTAATCGGTCTCAATTCCCTTAATACCAAGTCCACCTTCGCTTTTGGGCAGCGTAAGCATCATGACAAAGGCCGTTTCCATGGGAGAGCGGCATCCATCGCGTACACATTGAATAGCCTTTCGGGCAAGGGCCAAACCATCGCATCTGGTAATGGAATTAAAGAACTGCTTTAACCTCTCGGTTGAGGTAAGTGGGAAACGCTCGGCATAAGAGGTAGAAGAACCGGTTCCAAGGGAATAGGCGCCGCACAGCTCAAAGTAGTACTCCACCAGTTCGCGAAAAGAAAGATAGGTGGCGGCCTGAAGTGCACAAAGCTCAACGCCAACAATGTAGATGTCATCTTCTAGCTCTATAAAACGCGAGCATGAGAATCGCTTTGACGAAACGTGGCATCGGCAGTCCATCGCGTAGCGCGCGTTCCTGCGATCAAACACCATTACCTCGAGGGGATGGTTTGCGTCGCGGGCAACATCATGTCTGGCAAGCCATTCTGTGGCCGCGTCGAGGAGCGTTCCGGTGGGACACGATCCGTAAATTGCGACAGGGCTGCAGGACTCGATGTCTTTCGCAGACACCGAATGCGCGGCCTGGTAGACCGATTTTGCCGTGGTATGTGACAATACGATACTCATGGTATATATCGTGTCAGCTAATGTCGTGTTGATGGCGCTGAGTGGAAAAGTCGTTTTAGAGGTCTAACCAAATGCTGTCCAAAAGCTTGACGCAATTATGGGCACGTTCACCCTAAATCAATGTTTTCGCTGCTCAGCTATAGCATAGAAATACTCAATTGCTGCACATTTGGTATCGATGCATCGCCATCTGAACACAAATCACGTGTCGGGAAAGTGCCGAAATAGTTAAAAAATAGGGTTCAGAATTTGTGAAGCGCGGGCCTGTTTATGGAACGTAGGGCGGCCTCGCTGCGGGGGTTCCGCTGCGAGGCCGCTCGTGATCTACGCCGTGGTTTGTCGCAGACGTTTCTACTTGGCAAACAGGTTCTTGAGGTTGAATTCGGCCTGGACGGTACGGAGCATGAGGTCGGTGTCGTCGAGGCTCAGGTGCTGCTCGTTGGCGTCGGCGGCGAGGGTGCCACGGCGGCGTGCCCAATTTTCGAGCGCAGCGGGCGCGGACTCGCGGGGGAGCGAACGCACGTCGGCGTCCAGGCTGCGGCAGATCTGGCGCGAGTCGATGACGATGATCTTGCCTGCGCGGCGTGCCTCGGCGTAGCCGTCCAGGTGGATTTTGAACCAGCTGTCCTCGAAGGCAGCGTTGTGCGCCATATAGGGATACTTCTTCATGAGCTTGAGCAGCTGCTTCTGCAGCTCCTTGTTCTCGCGGAACGGCTTTTTGCCGTCGATGTCGTCCCAGGTGATGTGATGGATGTTCGATAGCGGCACATCCTCGCCGCGGTAGATGTCGGGCAGGCCGCAGTAATGTGCTTCGGCGTCATGCGGCACGGCGTTGCTGATGAGATCCATGATCTCCCAGCCCACGTTGATGATGTAGCCGCGCTCGGGTGCGCGACCGGTGGTCTCGATGTCGATACCGAGCACGGTGCCCTGGATGGGCTTGCGGGCGTAGGCCACGCCGAGTGCATCGCGGTCACCGCGAATCTCGCGCATGACCGATGCGGCGGTACGCTTTTGCATCTTGCCGATGGCGGCGCAGGTGTCGGCGTCGGACAGGCCGCGCGAGAGCGTCGCGGGCGTCACGTTGCGCAGACGCGCCTCGCCAATCTGGTCGCACAGGTCGCGGTTGCGGTCGGCCAGGTCGCGCACAGTGGCAAAGTCGAAGCCGGGGTCGCCCTCGGCGGTAAAGTACTCGGTCTCGAGCACCTTGAGGGCCTCCTCGCCCTTCTGACGCTCGGACTCCATGGCGCCGTGGTCGCCGTAGATAAACATGGGGATAAACGGCTGGCGTTCATATTCGAGTGCTTGTGAAACATTCATATGCTGCTCCTTGGATGGGCCGCGTCGCGCGGCTCGGGGTTACTGAGTTGTGGCGAGATGATAGTTTACCATGGGCAACTATTGGCACCGCGCCCGGGACAACTACAATACCCTAGTTGACCGCTAGGACTTTTACAATGCTGCCGAAAGACACGAAAGGCTCCATCCGTCATGGATTTACTGATTGATATTCTGTTCGACGCCGGCAAGGACACGCTGTCGTTGGTGCCGTTTTTGTTGGTGACGTATCTTGCCCTCGAGACACTTGAGCACGTTGCGGGCGATCGCGTCAACGGTGCTATCAAGCGCGCCGGCGCCGCGGGCCCCGTGGTTGGCTCGCTGCTGGGCATGGTGCCGCAGTGCGGCTTTTCGGCCATGGCAGCAACGCTGTACGCTGGCCGCGTCGTGACGCTGGGCACGCTGGTCGCCGTGTTCCTCTCGACCTCCGACGAGATGTTGCCGCTGTTGCTCGCCGAGCAAGTTCCCGTGCAGACCATGGCGATGCTGCTCGCCTCGAAGGCGCTGATCGCTCTGGTCACGGGCTTTATCGTGGATGCGGCTATCCGCGGCCTTCGTCGTAATGCCCGCGCGCATGCGGCGATTCGCCGTACCGTACTGGGGACCGCTGCCAATCCGGCTCATGTGAATTGCGCGCACGACGACCATACCGGGGGCGACATCATTGACGAAGTGGCCGAGGCGGGCGTAAGTGCCGATCACATTCACGAGCTGTGCGAACGCGATCATTGCGGCTGTGATGAAGACGAGGACGAGCACGGGCACGACCACGGCCACGACCATGGTCACGCGGACGAGCACGAGCACCACCACGACCACAGCCACTCCCACGAGGGCGCGCCCGTTCTGTCGATTATCCGCAGCGCGATCTCGCACACCGTGCAGGTGTCGGTATTCATTTTCCTGGTGACGCTGATTCTGGTCGCCGTCCTCGAGACCTTTGGCGAGTCCGCAATCGAGCAGTTCCTGCGCGGCAATGAGACGCTCGCCGTCCTGGGCTCGGCGCTTGTCGGTCTGATCCCCAACTGCTCTGCTAGCGTCGTTATTACGCAGTTGTACCTCGAAGGTGCGCTGCAGTTGGCGCCGATGCTTGCCGGCACGCTCATTTCCGCCGGCGTGGGCTACCTGGTGCTGTTCCGCACCAACCGCAGCGCTCGCGAAAATGCCGTGTTCCTGGTCATGATGTACGTCATCGGCGCCGGTTGGGGACTCGTTCTTTCCGCCTTCGGCCTCTAAGTAGGCCTAACAAAACGGGCTTCAAAATAGCCATGCTCGGCGCCTGCACAATGCGGCGATGCATGGCATTTTGAAGCCCGTTTTTTGTTGAGCCATGGATCCTGAGCGCTCACACCGCTCTAAACAAAAAGGCAGATTTCTGGGCATATCCCAAAAATCTGCCTTGGTTAGCGTAGCAACTCGGTGAGGTTGCGTTTAAAGCGGGCGCGGTCTTCGCTGGTAAATGCCGCCGGTCCGCGAGTGCGTCC
This sequence comes from uncultured Collinsella sp., assembly GCA_902465265.1. Taxonomy (GTDB): domain Bacteria; phylum Actinomycetota; class Coriobacteriia; order Coriobacteriales; family Coriobacteriaceae; genus Collinsella. The sequence goes on from CABQMF010000022.1 coordinate 18,191, forward strand.
ACCGGCGCGGCGCACCTTCTTTTCTTCGTGGCGAATAAACAGTTGCATGTCGATGGTCGCCTTATCGTAGACGCGCCCGCGCACGCCAATGGCGTCGGCATCGCGGCCGAGCACCATGCTTGCCAGGCCTATGTCCTGCGTCACGACCACGTCGCCAGCCTGCAGGCGCTCGACAATGGCAAAGTCGGCACTATCGGCTCCCACACTCACATCGAGCGTCGTGACCCAAAAGCCCCGACGCGCGTGCTCGGCATCGCGCGGATCGTCGCGGCGAATGTGGCGCTCCAGGTTTTGCGTGCTGTTGCCGGCGATAACAACGGCGACGCCCGCCCGCCGCGCGCAGTCAATCGACTCGCGCGTGACCGGGCAGGCGTCGGCATCAATAAAAAGCGTCTTTGGCATCTAGTGCACCAGTTTGCCAAACTGAATGGCGCGGACAATGAGCGTCACGCCAAACACCAGCAGCGCGGCACCACTAAAGATGACGAGCATCTTGGCCGACCACAGCGGATAGATAAACACGAACATGCCCGCGATGATGGAGAGTGCACCGCTCAGGATGGCGAGGGCGCGGTTGGCGGAAAGCTCGGATTCCAGAATCGACATGACGCCCTCGACAATCCAGCCAAAGCCGGCGACGACCACTACAAGCGTGGTGAGCGTCGCGGTCGAGAAGGCCTGGTTGCGCAGGATTATGACGCCGCCCAGAATGATGAGCAGGTTGGAGATGATGCTCGTCACGCGCCAGCCGGTGGGCAGCAGCGGCTCGAAAACAGCGGTAAACAGCCTGATCGCGGCCGTGATCACAAAGTAGAAGCCCAAGACGGTCGTTAGGAAGACGAGGGACTTGGCGGGCGCAAACAGCAGTGCGATGCCGGCGACGAGTGCCAAGACGCCCGTGATGGCGTAAATCCAGCGCACGGCCTTGACGGCCTTGCCTGCCATGCTTTTCTCGTCAAATCCAAACGCGCTCGATTGCTTGTCATCGTTCTTAAAGATGCCCATGATGTCTCCTTTCGTGCGGCGTAAGCCGTAGCTCTTGCAACCAGTATCGCCCAAGGGCGCCGTCACGTGGGGCGGGAGGGGCGAATTGGAGCCTCACCTTCGCGAATTGTTACCTTTGTTCCCGTTTGGATGTGGGATATTCAACAGATGTAGAATATTACAGCTCTGTTCGTTATTGCCTACGTTTTAGGTTAGATTTTCTTAAGAACAATTGGCTTTTATTGAGGGGTCCCTATGAACGAAACAGTTCCCGCGGCGCCGGTAAGCGCCGAGTCGATGGCAAAACAGGGTTGCGAAAAGCTTGGCCTGGACACGTTTGACGCGCTGGTCCGCCGCGCCCGCACGTGCCGCCGATTTGACGAGTCCATGCGCGTACCGCGCGAGTTTTTGCTCGAGCTGGCGGAGCTGGCACACCTGGCCCCTTGCGGCGCCAACGCTCAGCGCCTGCGCTTTCATGTGGTGAGCGGTGCAGAGGACTGCGCGCGCGTATTTGATGAGCTCGCGTGGGCCGGTGCGCTCAAGGATTGGCCGGGTCCCGATGAGGGCGAGCGCCCGACCGGCTACATCGCGATTCTGGCCGAGCGCGCTGTTCCGGGTAAGCCCGCCGCGCCCATCACCGAGGTCGACACGGGCATTGCCGCGCAGACGATGATGCTCGCCGCTCGCAGCGCCACGCCCGAGGTGGCGGCATGCATGTTCAAGGCCTTTACGCCCCGTGCAATCGACGCCATGGGGCTCGATAACGACAAGTATGAGCTCAAGCTTATCATGGCGTTTGGCGTTCCGGCCGAGACGCAGGTGATCGACGCGATCGACTCCAACCCGGATGGCTCTATCAATTACTGGCGCGATGAGGTGCAGGTGCATCACGTGCCCAAGCGTTCGCTTGCCGACGTACTCCTGTAGTTGTGCGTCGTTGCGGCGCGATCCGGCGGCAAAACCACCACAAAGGTGCCTGTCCCCTTTGTGGTGGTGCGAGGGGAGGGCGTGTGGCCGATCTGTATTTGGTGCGGCATGGGCAGACTGAGCTCAATGTGAAGAACATTTTGCAGGGCTGGCACGATTCGCCGTTGACGGCGCGTGGGCGCGAGCAAGCGCTGGCGACGCGTGCGGCGTTCGAGGACCGCGGCGTGACCTTTGACCATGTGTATTCGTCTTCGTTGGGGCGGGCGCGGTGTACGGCCGAGCTGATCGTTGGCGAGGGTCGTTCCATAGAGCTGGTCGATGAACTGCGCGAGTGGCATTTGGGTTCGTTGGAGGGCACGTCAAACCGCGAGATGCCGGCGCAACCTTGGGGTGATTATCCGGTTGCCTTTGGTGGCGAGTCGGAAAGCGAGCTTCGCGCACGTATGGTCGCGGCGCTGTCCCGCATCATGTCCCGACCCCGGCACGACTGCGTGCTGGCCGTCTCCCACGGCTCAGCCTGCCAGGAGTTTCTTAGATGCGTGACCGGCGGGGGAGAGCAACCCGACAACGGCGCCGTGCTTCATTTTGGCTATTTCGACGAGGCGTTTTCGCTCCTTGATTGGTAATAAACGAAAGGACCCCTATGAATAAAGACTTGTACCTGGTCCGTCATGGACAGACGATATTTAACCTCAAGCGCATTATTCAGGGCTGGAGTGACTCGCCGCTTACGCAGCTGGGATGCGATCAGGCGGCGCGTGCCGGCATGTTCTTGCGTGCGCGCGGCATTGAGCCTGATCATGCCTATACCTCGACACTTCATCGCACCGAGCAGACTATCGCCAACCTGTGGCCGGGCCTTGCCTACGAGCGCCTGGACGGCCTGCGTGAGTGGTTCTTTGGTGACTTTGAGGCCGAGCGCGTGATGCTCATGCCCGAACGCCCGTGGCGCGACTTCTATCGCCAGTTTGGCGGCGAGGGTCAGATGCAGGTGCGCGAGCGCATGGTCGCGACGTTGACCGAGCTTATGCAGCGTCCGGACCATACGTGCGTGCTCGCGGTGAGCCATGGCTCGGCTATCAAGGAGTTTATGGATCACGTGAAGGGTGCGGCGGCTGACGAGCGCGATCGCGTGCCGGGCAACTGCTCGGTGCTGCACTTTGCGTTTGATGATGAGACGGATACGTTTGAACTGGTTGAGATCTTTACGCAGGAAGACTACGCGCGCGAGCTGGGGCTTGAGCCGCTCGCGGCGGCAGCGGGTCCGCAGCGGGGGTAGCGCGGGCGTGGCGATGCGGGTCGCCGATATAATCGCTCGATGCGAAAGGGGCGGGGGATGCATGCGCATGTATCCCCGCCCCTTGCTTGTTGAGCTGCCGAGTCTTTGTACTGGGCGTTTAGACTCTGCTAGAACCGCGCGATTTGGTGAGTGAGCAGGCCCGTCGGAACCTGCGGTGCTCCGCCGCTGACCTGCGCGGTGGGGAACAGTACGGCTACAGCAAAGTTGAACGGCTCTTTGCCAGAGTAGGCGCCGGCGGCACGGGCCTCATCGGCCAGCAGCTGCGCCGCCCCTGCTAGCGCGGCAGCATAGGCGGGGTCATCCGCCGGCGTCGGCTCCGGTGCTTGGTCGAGCATAGCGCGGATGGCGGCAACGGCGTCCTCACGCTTGACCTCCCACACACGGTGCGTAATGCCGGCGGGGTCGGTGACGGCATAGAGCGAAGCGCCCTCTTTGGCGGCACCGAGGATGATATCCATGACGGGTGAGGCTTCGTAGGCGAGCGACACGGGGCGCGGCTGCACCTTGAGCTCTGCGATCGCGTGCACAGCGGCGAACGCGTCGACGTTCTCGGCGGCAGCCTCGTCGCTGCCCGTCAGCACGTTAACCGGGCAAATCGCCACGACACCCGTCACGCGACCCGGCTCTCCCGAGCATTCGTACACGTAATACGCCGCACCCGGATCTTTGAGCATCAGGCCATCGGCAATGGCACCGCGCAGGGCATCGTTGCCGCTCAGGATACCGCCCATCGCAGGCAGCGCCTCGAGCACGCGGTCCTGAGCCGGTCGGATGCAGGGAAACGGAAGTGCTTTCATGGACGGTCCTAACGCGCGAATCGGTTTGTTCGCGGCTTATTATGCCCCAACTTGGCTATCCGCGCCCCAGAGCGTGTTGTCGGCAAGCGCGATGAGTACGTTCTGGCAGCGAACGATATCGGCGTGAGGCACATGTTCGTTGGGCTTGTGCGCGAGCGCGAGCGAGCCGGGGCCATAGCTCATGCAGTTGCGGTTACCTGTCTTGCCGGCAATGACGGCAGTGTCGGTGTAGCCGGTAAAGAAGCCGACGGTCGTGTCCGCGTCTGTCACGTCATCGGCGGCACGCTTGAGCGCGGCTAGAAGGGGAGAGCTTGGATCGCGCTCGATGGCGGGGCGATCGCCCGTCACGGTATAGCTTCCATGGCAGCCGGGAACCGCGGCCTCAGCGCCGGCGATGGCTTGCTCTACCATGCGCGTCGCGGCGGCCGTATCGGTCGGCGGCGTCAGGCGCATGTCGACCCAGACTTTGGCGTGGTCGGGCACGACATAGGGGCGATAGCCGCCCTCGATCTGTCCAAACGTGATGGTCGATGGCCCCAACTCATCGTGTACGGGCAACGCCATGAACGCGCGGTGCAACGCGCAGACGACCTCGGCCATGGCGGCGACGGCATCCGCGCCCTTCCAGGGCTGGCTCGCGTGCGCCGTGACGCCAGTCATCTCAATCTCGAACCATGCGCGTCCCTTGTGCGCCACCTGAATTTGTCCATCGGTGGGCTCGGTGTCCAGCACCCATTCGCGCGAGCCGACCCAGCCGGCATCGATGGCCGCCTCGGAGCCGCGCATAAAGTCCTCCTCGTCGACCGAGCAGATGAGCGAAAAGCCGCGGCGGGGCAGCGCGCCATCCGCCGCTACGCGCTCGAGCGTATGGACCAGTGCGGCAATGGCGCAGGCCAGGCCACCCTTCATATCGCAGGCACCGCGGCCATAGAGTTTATCGTCACGCACGATTGCCCCGAGCGGCGGAGTGCCTGCGTCCCAGCCGTCGCCCAAGGTGACGGTATCCATGTGGCAGATGTAGACGAGCCGTGGCTCGTCGCTTAAACCGGGCACGGTGACCATAAGGTTGCGGCGTCCGGGGAGCACCTCGAGTTCTTCGACCTGCATGGCATCGAGTGTCGAGTGGTTCAACCGTGCCAGCCGTTCCTCAACCAGCGCTTTGATATAGCGTTCAATCTCGCCCTCATACGCACCTGGGTCGGAACTGTCGATTCGCACAAGCTCCTGCGCAAGCCGCCAGGCAAAGTCCTCATCAACCATATGCAACCTCACAATCAGTCTGCTTTCCAAACCGATTGTAAGCCTCCCGAGAGATCCGTGACGTGCGCGCAGCAGCATTTGCCGTTCGCAGGCCGAGCCGGTGCGTTTGCCGTCCGAGCGGGTTCACAAACGGCGCAGTGGGTACGTTGCCTTTATGGACGACATGCTGTGCGACATATCTGCCTTTCGGTATCACCGGATACCTCCACAGGTCTTGGCGATAATGCCGGACCTGCCCGATTCTGCGGACGATCCGCGCAGGGAGCGCCTTTGCGAGCATCCGCTCGTCGCGCATTTCCTGGGCACCCCGTTACACGTTTTGGCGCAGGGCGGCTGCGGACGTAAGGGCGATCGCATTGTTAGGCATGTTTGGAACGGGGAGAGGCCGTTTGGCTCCGTGCAGCAGACAGAGTTTGGCCTCGATGTCGCGTCCCCGCTCTTTACCCTGCTGACCCTGGCCTCCTCGGTCTCAAACGAGCGCCTGATCATGTGCATGTATGAGATGTGCGGCACCTTTGCCGTGTGCAAGATTGCACCTCAGGTAAGGTCGGCATTTGTGCAGGCATATGGGGACCGGTGGGGTGACGCGCGGTCGGGCTGGGAAAACGTAAAGGATGCCTCGGGGAATCCAACAGACTTGTGGAAACGACCTCCCTTGATCGAGCTCTCTGAACTTACGGAGTTCGCCAATAAGATCCAGGGACTCCGCGGTGCTAAATCGTTCATACGAGCCGCGAAATGCATTACGGGGGTGGCAGCATCGCCGCTCGAGGTCCAGGCTTCGATGCTATTTGGCCTTACGAGGTTGCGCGGCGGCGAAGGGCTGCGCCTTACCAATAACGTTGAGATTCGCATGACGCGCAGCGCCCGCCTGATTTCGGGTCTTGATAGGCGCTATGCCGATATCCTGCTGGCAAATAAGGACGGCAGCAGAGAGTGTCTGGTTGAATGCCAGGGTAAAGCCATTCACGGATCAATAGAATCCAAGATTTCGGACTCCGATCGAACGACGGCGCTGCAAGCGATGGGATATCCCGTCGTTCTGATGACCTATAGCCAGCTGGCCGACCCCGATGCCTTCCGCGTGGTGATGGAACTCATCATGTCCTATCTCGATGCGCCGTTGAAAGACAAGACGCCGCGGCAGCAGGAGCTCGAACGGCGACTTCGTGAGGAGATTTTTATCGATTGGGCGGGAATGTAGCCGCGCGGGTGGAAAACGGTCGCGCGAGCTAGAGTTTTGGGCGCGAAAAAGGCTTCAGTTTCGTCTTGGAAGGGCTTTAATAATGCTACTCAGAACAAGTTGTTTCGGAAAATCGACAGTCAACTTGGATCTGGATAAAGCTGTTTATCAGAGCAGATGCGCTCAGTGATTTGGGTACGACTGTCGATTATCCGAAAAAACTTGTTCTGGATAGCATTTTAAAACCAGCCGGAGCAACGAAATCGGCCCCCGTTTCGTGAAAACGGGGGCCGAATGGGCTTCATGGTCTGCCTGACAGGCTTGGTGCCGGCGCTATTTGATCACGCGCACGCGATACATCGACGGAATCTGCTTGAGCGCCTCGATGGTGCTGCTGTCCAGGTGCTCGTCGGTGTCGAACATGGTGTAGGCGTTCTCGCCAGCGGACTCGTTGGTCATACGCTGCACGTTGGCGTTGTCCTTGGCGAGAATGGCCGTGATCTGGCCGATCATGTTGGGCACGTTGGCGTGCAGGCAGGCGATGCGGCTCGCGGCGCGCGCCTTGCCCATGCTGCAGGCGGGGTAGTTGACGCTGTGCGCGATGTTGCCGTTCTCCAGGTAATCCTTGAGCTCGCTGATGGCCATATCAGCGCAGTTGGCCTCGGCCTCGCCAGTGCCGGCGCCCGAGTGCGTGGTGATAAACGTGTTGGGCATCTTGACGGTCTTGGGCGTGGCAAAGTCACAGCTAAACCAGCTCAGCTTGCCCTCGCGCAGGGCGGCGTCGACGGCGTCCTCGTCGATGATGGTTTCGCGCGCGTAGTTGATGAGCACGGCGTCGGGTGCCAGTAGGTTAATCTGCTCGGTGCTGATCATGCCGATGGTGTCTGCCTTGCTGGGCACGTGCACGGTGAGGTAGTCGCAGCCGCGGCACAGATCCTCGAGCGTGCCCACGCGCTGCACCTCGCGGCTCAGCACCCACGCGTGCTCGACGGAAATGAACGGATCGTAGCCGTAGACATCCATGCCCAGATCGACGCAGGCGTTAGCGACCTTGGAGCCTACGTTGCCCAGACCGATGACGCCGATGCGCTTGCCCTTGAGCTCGCGGCCAACAAAGGCCTTCTTGGCCTTCTCGGCATCGACCTGAATCTCGGGGTCATCGGCGTTATCGCGCACCCAGTTCATCGACTGCACTACGCCGCGGCTCGAAAGCACCAGCATGCCCAGGACGAGCTCCTTGACGGCGTTGCTGTTGGCGCCGGGGGAGTTAAAGACGACGACGCCTTTCTTGGCGTACTCCTCGACGGGGATGTTGTTGACGCCGGCGCCGCAGCGGGCGATGGCGCGGATGCCCTCGGGCAGCTCGTAGCCGTGCAGGTCGGTGGAGCGCATCAGGATGGCGTCGGCCTCCTCGGCGGTGCCCACAAACTCGTAGCCCTCGCCAAACTCGACTTTGCCGTCCTTGGTGATGTCGTCGATGGTTTTGATCTTTCGCATGGAAACTCCTTAGCAGGTTTGTTTAAAACAAGTGGTTTGAAGTGGCTGGTCGGCCCGCGGGTTGCGGGCTAGTTAGATCGCGGACTCAAACTATGCTGCGCTTCGAAGTCCTTCATGTACGAGGCCAGTGCCTGCACGTCTTCCATGGTTACGGCGTTATAGACGCTGGCGCGCATGCCGCCCACCAGGCGATGGCCCTTGACGTTTTGAATCTGGTGCTCGGCCGCGCCTGCGACAAAGGCCGCATCGAGCTCGGCGTCGCCGGTGCGGAAGGTAACGTTGGCGATGGAGCGGCTGTCGGCCTGCGCGGTGCCATGGAACAGTTCGCTGTGCTCGAGCAGGTCGTAGAGCAGGTTGGCCTTGGCCCAGTTGCGCTCGGCCATGGCGGCAAGTCCGCCGGTCTGCTCGACCCAACGGAATACCTTGCCGCACACGTAGATGCCAAAGGTGTTGGGCGTGTTGAGCATGGAGCCCTTGGCAGCCTGGGTCTTAAGGTCCATGTACTGCGGCGTCTGCGCAAAGGCCGGACCGTCGGCGATCAGGTCGTCGCGCACGATGACCACGGTGACGCCCGCGGCGCCGGCGTTTTTCTGCGCGCCGGCGTAGATGAGTCCGTAGCGCTCGACGTCGAGCGGCTGTGACAAAAAGCAGCTCGAGACATCGGCGACCAGCGGTACGTCGCCGCAATCGGGCAGCTCGTGGAACATGGTGCCAAAGATAGTGTTGTTCTGGCAGATGTAGACGTAGTCGAGCCCGTCGCCCGCGGCCTCGGCGGCAATGCGCGCGTTGATGTCGACCATGTTGGGAATGTGGTCGAAATTGGTGTCTTCGGAGCTCGCGAGCAGCACGGTCTCGCCGTACTTGGCGGCCTCCTTGTACGCCTTGTTGGCAAAGTTGCCGGTCACGACGTAGCCGGCGCGGCCGCGGCGCATGAGGTTCATGGGGATGCCCGCAAACTGCAGAGTGGCGCCGCCCTGCAAAAACAGGACACGGTAGTTGTCGGGGATACTTAGCAGGCGGCGCAGGGTTGCCTCAGCGTCGTCGATGATCTGCTGGTACATGCTAGATCGATGGCTCATCTCGAGCACGGACATGCCGCAACCGCGGTAGTCCATCATCTCGTCGGCGATCTCGGCGAGCACGCTTGTAGGCAGTGCGGCCGGGCCAGCTGAGAAGTTGTGCACACGTGCCATCTTCTAGTTCCCCTCGTAGTCGTTTGAACGTTCGGGATACTTTAGCACAGTGGAGCGCCGGGCGCGACCGCATCACGGTAAAACTCGAGTGCGCCGCTATGATTTACAGGATGGTTACATGGGGGAGGGGTGACCTTACCTGATGGCTCGCATCCGATCTGCCTCAGCCTTCGCTTGTTTCCAAGGACGCACGCGGCCGTTGATGAGGTCATCGTATCCGCGAGCGATGGATTGCTGGGCAGCCATATAAGCTTCGTGGCGGTTGTCAATTACCGAGCCTGAAGTGTTTTGCAAGAATGGAACTTTTTCAATTGGCATGCAGAGCCCCCTGTATTGCTTGCCCATTCAATCTATATCGATGATAGTGTGCGGGCGCCTTACAGGATTGGGGCAAAGCGATGGGCGGTAGGAAAAACTTGGACCCCCAGCCGGCTGATCCGTGCATCTATGTTCACAATTGAATCATTTTGGCGGTGGTTTTGTTGCGCAATAAAGCGTGCTTGAACCATGGTCGACCTTTTAGG